>NZ_JACJIR010000002.1:445050-469210 GCF_014138465.1 Bartonella chomelii | reverse complement strand
ACCGAGAAATAGGTAAAAACAGTACGTCATCATTTGAACAGAAGATTGATACAGTCTCGCATATATCCTGTATTGCTGCTTCTTTAGTAACTAAAATCACGTTAATTATTGACCACTATTTGACACCTATCCAAATACAATGACTTCTTTCGAGGGGAGAGTTGATACTGGAACTATAGATGTTGAAAGCTCAAATATTACAGTAAATAATGAAAACTCCTACAATATAAGCTCTTAAAATCTACAGAAATCAACATCCTTATACCTCAAAAGATCCCGAAAAGCTACACATAAGTTTAATAGCGCTCCATTTCCCCCATAGAGAAAGCGTATAACATGACATTAGAAGAATCATAAATAGCAGTACTCATATCGCCAATTCCTAAAGACGATAGTTTTATCCAGCCAATACCCGATAGAACTGTATTCTCACTAAGATCCCCACTTGTGTTTATATCATTAACTGTAACCGTATCTTTGTAAGCAAGTGTTCCAACATCTCTTTTTCAACAGCTTCATCAGCTTTCCTTCTTTAAGCAACAGTTGTAAAATAGCATATAGAATAAGCTGCTGCACTACCTAGTGAAGAAAATGCAAACAATTTTTTATCTTAAAACATTTTCTTTGATTCCTTCATTTTTGGTGGTTCAACATCAAACTTATGCGTGGTGATAGGGAATAAATATCGCTTTAAATCCCTTAATTTGTATTTTCGGGATGTGTTAAACTTGAAAGTTGCAAACGCAATTCATCAACGGCTTTTTGCAAAGCTTCAATGTGTTGATCTGTCTCTTTTTGATAAGCTGTAAAAGCACTTGAAAAATCACGCTGAATATCATCCTTGACCTTATCAAAGAACACAAATTTGCTCTGTGTTGGTAATCTCATCAATTACCGATGGATTATTGATCATCTTAAAAACTTTATGATTTTATGGTGTAAATAACCGTGTTGTATTAACAGGGCGTGTTTCTACTACGCCTGTTAAAGAAATCGTGGATTATGTGTGTATGTGCACCAGATAAGGTTATTGTCACTGTTTTGGATCTATTGTTACAGTCGTGTTTTAACCAATAAAAACAAAGCCATAACATTCCACTACAGAATATGTATACCCATGCGTATGTGCCCCTGCTGACTGAATGGTGCACATATGCGTATGTGCTTTCAAGCTATCTTGTTGCTTTTCAGCAAATTTTCTACCTTGATCTATACCGCGCCCATCATCAGAGCTGTGTAAAAACATCCCCCTAAAATCGGGTACTTTAAAAATGGTATCACTATCTGTCCCCCAATGCTCACCTATTGCCTCGAATAAACGAGGATATTTTTTGTGCTCATAGCTTGCACCATCACACAAAAGCCAATTATTTTGTAGTGTCTGCATAGCAAATATTGCAATAAACCCCAGCTGGAAAAATTTCTATCTTAGGAGATATTTTTAGGAATTGGGTTTAACAAATACCAATCATCAAGATTTCTTGTTAATGTACCGTTATTATAGACCAGTTCATAAATGCCGTCCTTTTGCAGCTCACCACCTTCTAAGGGTATAACACTTGTATCGGTTTTTTTATAAAATAGATCTCTCATTCAAACTACTAACAATCACTGTTGAGGTGCCAACGTTTACGTCATTTGCCCTAAAATGTATAAAATACCATTCTTATATTCCGTGATGGCGGAAATCATGTTCAGTGTAATTGATATCATTTTCTACTATTCACAATAAACCCAGATTAGTAGGACTACCATTACAAACACAAAAACTTGTCAAAATTCAATTAAGCGAATAGTTTAGCCTCTTCTCCACCAAAACGGTGCTTTACAATGTATAATTGATCAAAAAAGCTCTATTTTAATAAAGCTTTTTTATAACTTAACATCATTAACATTAGAATTTATAAGCTACACCAACGCGGAAATCATTAGTTTTGTAGCTATGCTCAACTCCACTCTTTGCGAATTGTTTTTTACCAAAATCCGAGTAACGGTACTCTGTACGCAAAATAGTGTTACCGATCATTACAAAATCAACACCAGCACCTAAAGTATAACCAATCATTGTCCCCGTTCCTCCCACCGTATTATCCACTATCTGCCCCTGTTCTTCGCTTGACCTCAATAAAATATCTTGAAGCTGCGTATAAGAAATACCACCAGCAACATAAGGCATAACACGATCAACTGCAAAACCGACACGTACCCGTGTAGCACCAGCCCATTTCTGTTTTAAAGTATGATTATAAGTTGCAAATTTAATCTTTGAAACAACGTTTTCATTATACATACCATCGTCAGAAGCAGCAACCATCCCTTCAGAATCTCTTACTACGTTTTCATTTTTTAACTCTTTATTTTGAATATAATCATTTATTTTAATAGTTTTTATGTCCTTTTTATCAGACAAAACCATATCCGTATCAATACCTAGAATAAAACTATTCCCGAGACTAACATTGGCACCTGCATAAAAACCTCCAACAACCCCTGAAAGTTTAGGCATAAAATCTTTTCTAATCAAAGCCCATTTTTCAACATCATCATTCTTTAAATAACCTGAACTTAGATCAATTTTATTTGAAAAAATACCAATCTGACCACCAAGATAAAAACCTGTCCAAGAAAAAGAAGGAGCAACAATAACTGATGGTGTAACAGATATTGATCCCTGAGGAATTGTACCATTTTCTGCTTGTACTGCAGAAGTTGCAAGCAAAACAAAAGCAGATACTGTTATTAAATATTTCATGTACATAAATTTCCTCCTTAGCTACGATAGCTCTAACAAATAGTCTCACATTACCCTTCAAAAGAACTGTAGTAAAAATGATACAAGTATAAACAGAAATTAAAGCAATAAGTCCTTTTCACAAATCAAAAACAAGCAACTATCAAGTACCTTAACATCTTTATACTTGCCCAAAACTTGTCGGTGATATTAATTCAGTGTAATAAGTAGAATTTTTCACACACAACTTATCTATATGTGAGTTTACGCTTTGTGTAAATTTTGCAATCTGTGTAGAAAAGGCTTTACATTATTAAACGCTACTGCCCTATCCTTTATAGAGTCGTAATGTAAATTGTTTGTAGCTTATATATCTTGTTCAATATGCTGCTAACTACTTTATTCAAAAAGAACAAATGACGAATCTTACTTAGCACCCTCTCAGAACTATAGTGATACAATCATTCAGCACACAGAAAAAATCGAATAGCATTCGACAGTAATTTGCAAAATCGTTATTAGGCAAAAATTGTTTCAATATTGGATATAAAAACCTAAGGAATCTATTAAACCTCTTATATGTTAGATAAAAATGCACCTTGATTTCTAGCCTAAAATTATGAACTAATTTACCGTTTACGTGGAAGAATGATATGTTTTAAGATATTGATACAAAACAAAAAAGTATTAGCGCTTTTGCAGACGCTAAAAAATAAAGCGATATAAATTATTCTTACTCTATAAATTATATTTTCCTTGTAATTACCCTTCTTTCCAAGAAAATAACATAACACGCTTTTGCATTGATCAATCCTCATAAACATCCGTATTGACTAAATTTTCACGTGTGATTTCTTTTATTGTACGGACACCAATTAATGTCATAGCCACTCGCATTTCTTTAGCAAAAAGATCAAGGAGATGAGCAACACCTTTCTCACCTGTCGCCGCAAGCGCATAAGCAAAAGCACGGCCAATCATAACAGCATCAGCCCCTTGTGCCACCATGCGTACAACATCAAGGCCAGACCGAACGCCAGAGTCAGCCAAAATAGTCAAATTACCTTTTACAGCCTCTGCAATTTCTGGCAACGCCCGCACAGTTGACAACACTCCATCAAGTTGACGCCCACCGTGATTAGAAACAACAATACCATCAGCACCAAATTGCACTGCTTCACGTGCATCCTTTGGATCAAGGATACCTTTCAGAATTATTTGTCCTTTCCAAAAATCCCGAATCCATTGTAAATCATGCCAAGCAATCGATGGATCAAAATTTGCATCAAGCCAGCCAATATAATCTTCCAGTTTAATTTTCTTTTGAAGATAAGTAGAAACATTTCCAAGATCATGTGGACGCCCCATAACACCAACATTCCAAGCCCAGTGAGGATGGACAACAGCCTGCAACATACGGCGTAACTTAGCATAAGGCCCAGACATCCCCGAATGAGCATCACGATAACGTGCACCGGGAACTGGCATATCAACCGTAAAAACCAACGTACGTACACCAGCTGCCCAGGATCGCTCTAATACATCACGCATAAACCCACGATCCTTGAGAACATAAAGTTGAAACCAAAATGCATTTCCAACTGCTGCCTGTACTTCTGCAATAGAGCAAACTGAAACGGAAGATAAAGTAAAAGGAATACCTTTCGCAACAGCCGCACGTGCAGCTTTTACCTCACCACGACGCGCATACATACCAGTTAACCCAACAGGCGCAAGCACAATTGGCATACTCAATATCTGATCAAAAATCTGAGTTGAAAGATCAACCTCTCCAACATGCTTAAGAATCCGCTGACGTAATGTAAGTGCGTGAAGATCTCTACAATTACGCTGCATCGTTTCTTCAGCATAAGCACCACCATCAATATAATGAAATAAAAAGGGAGGTAACCGACGTTTTGCTGCTTTGCGATAATCAAAAGTTGAAGAAATAATCACAGCGATATCCTTTTTCTATATATAAAATACCAAAGCTGTTTCCTCAAAAAATGAACTTATATATATTTGATCAAAATCTGTATTTTCAAACTCATTTAAAATGCTTAGACAATTTTAATCCTTGTGCTTGATAATGTGAACCAATATCATGCCCATAAAGAAGTGCCGGCCGATTAAGCATATGCTCATATACCAAACGACCGATCATTTGACCATGCTCTAAAATAAATGGAACCTCATGGCTACGTACTTCTAAAACCGCCCTGGCTCCTTTTCCACCTGCCTGAGTATGTCCAAATCCTGGATCAAAAAAACCTGCATAGTGTACTCTAAATTCACCAACTAGGGGATTAAATGGTGTCATTTCAGCAGCATAAAGCGGTGGAACATGGATAGATTCTTGCGAAACTAAAATATAAAACTCATCAGGATCAAGAACCAATTCCATTTCACCACAATCATAAATAGGTTCCCAAAAATCTAAAACATTAGCAACACAACGTTGATCAACATCAATAACACTCGTATGATGTTTACCACGATAACCCACAAGCCCCTCTTCGTTTCCTTTCAAATTAACAGAAAGCCCAATACCATCGTCGCTAATATTGGGAAAATCATCCGATATAAGCATTTCATTGCTATGCAAAGCATTTAACTCAATTCCATTCAAATAGCTTTGTCCCTTACGAAACCGAAGTTGTGATAAACGCGAACCTGTACGTACTAAAATCGGAAATGTGCGTGGACTAATTTCAAGATAAAGTGGGCCATGATAACCTGCACAAATTTTATCAAACTCTTGAGCATTATCTGTAATAACACGTGTAAAAACATCTAATCGTCCCGTAGAACTTTTAGGATTAGCAACCGCAGAAAAAATGTTTGGCAAATCCAAATTTTCCAAAAGAGGAACAATATAAACACAACCGGTTTCTAAAACTGCTCCATCCTGCAAATCAAATTCATGCAACTTTAACCGTTCAAGCTTATCAAAAACTTTTGTATCCAGCCCTGGCATAAAGGAAGCACGTATACGATATGCTTTTTTTCCCAAACGTAAATCAATACTCGCAGGCTGTATTTGATCGGCATCAAATGGGCAAATAGCTTTAAGAACGCTACTATCAATTAAAGCTTGTATATCACTATCTGCGAGAATACCGTTCGTGCACACCATATATCCTGCCTTTCATTTTTATTTGCCTCTTTTTGACCTAGATCATTAGTTATCGTAAGTTTTGTTAAGAACAATACTCTCATTCTTTACCGATGTATTCAACTGGTTTATAATCGCAATTAATATAATTCAAAACTATAAAGATAGAACAGTTTTTGGTAAAGTATGATCTAAAAGTAGAAACCTTGAACATTCCAATTATGTATTATTTCCTCCATTGAAAATGAACAGAACCATTCTTAAAATATTATTTTCAACTCTCTCTCATTCTTAAGTACTGAGTAAATATTTTTACTCTTTCTATACAATAAAAACGAACCTTGTTAAATTAAACCATGATCATACGCCACCTCAGCGAAACCATTATTAACCAAATTGCCGCTGGTGAAGTTATTGAACGGCCAGCTAATGTTGTCAAAGAACTTGTTGAAAATGCTATTGATGCAGGAGCAACCCGTATTGAAATTGTTACAGCAAACGGTGGAAAAAACCTTATAAGAGTAAGTGATAATGGCTGTGGTATCCCAAAAGATCAATTAACTTTAGCGATTTCTCGTCATTGCACATCTAAACTTGTCGATGATGTACATAATATTTGCTTCCTTGGTTTTCGAGGAGAAGCCTTACCTTCTATTGGTTCTGTTGCTAAACTTAAACTCATTTCACGAACACAAGATGCTGATAGCGCCGCTGAAATTATCGTTACAGCAGGAAAAATTGAAGGACCAAAACCTGCTGCAGCTAATTCTGGAACAACTGTTGAAGTTCGTGACCTTTTTTTTGTGACACCAGCACGGCTAAAATTCATGAAAACTGATAGCGCTGAAATGAACGCTATTACAGATATGATTAAACGAATTGCTATCGCATTTCCACATATCCGCTTTTCTCTTTCTGGTAAAGACCGAACTCTCATGGAATTACCCGCAACTGAAAACAACACCCAAGGGCAATTAGAACGTATTACACAGATTATGGGAAAAGAGTTTGGCTCCAACACTATTACACTAAATGCTGAACGTGAAACAGCTCGTTTAACTGGTTTTGCCTGTTTGCCATCTTTTAATCGTGGTAATAGCCTTCATCAATTTGTCTATGTTAATGGGCGCCCAGTGCGTGATAAATTTTTATCAGGAGCAATCCGGGGAGCTTACACCGATGTTATGGCTCCAAATCGCCATGCTGTATCCATTCTTTTTATTGATTTGCCCCCTGCTGATGTAGATGTCAATGTGCACCCAGCAAAAGCTGATGTAAGATTTCGTGACCCCGGTTTAATTCGCGGATTAATTATTGGAGCCATTCACGAAGCATTACGCCAGACTGGCATTCGCCCCACCTCAACGGGCTCTAAAGCGATGTTAGCCGCATTTCAAAGACAATCATTCAAAACTTTTAGAAGCCCTCATCAGCCCTTTTCTTATAGCACGCAACCACAGTATGTTACACCAGGAACTACATCAGCAGATCATAAACCAGTAGATATTCCCGACTCTGCTGGTTTAAGAGAAGATATCACCCCTATGATAGAGTATGTAAACACACCTAGTAGTGACGTAGGTTCTGTAAATACCTCTACATCAGAAGAATTATACTATCCATTAGGGGCTGCAAAAGCACAAATTCATAAAAACTATATTGTTGCTCAAACCAAAAATAGTTTGATTATTGTAGACCAGCATGCTGCCCATGAAAGATTGGTTTATGAAGCCCTTAAAAGTGCACTTTACTCCAAACCATTGCCTTCACAATTATTGCTTATTCCTGAAATTGTGGAACTCTCTGAAGAAGATGCAGCGTGTCTTTTAGTGCATAAAGATGTTTTGCAGAAATTTGGTTTAGGAATTGAAGCATTCGGATCAGGGGCAATCGTAGTGCGTGAGACACCTACCATGTTAGGGGAAATCAATGCACAAGCTCTTATCAAAGACCTTGTTGATGAAGCGTCTGAATATGATACCACAGATAATTTAAAAGCAATGCTCAATCATGTTGCAGCAACCATGGCCTGTCATAGTTCAATACGTTCAGGACGCCTTTTACATCCTAAAGAAATGAATGCTCTTTTACGACAAATGGAAGCAACACCTAATTCAAGCACATGTAATCATGGCCGCCCTACTTATATTGAGCTCAAATTAGCCGATATAGAACGTCTTTTTGGAAGAAAGTAAAATCTCACTCACCATTCTAACCTGAAAAAATATTTTTAATTCACTCTCGACTTTATAAAGAAAGCATCTTATGGCACTTTATATATCTTATAAGAATAGAAAGGGCCCATAGAGAATGTTTTCTAATAACGAACGTGAAGCAACTATTCAGTATTCTAGTAATGGATACAAAATTGTGAACTACGGAACCTATACTCTTTGTGCTGTCAGCGGACAAAAAATCCCTATAGATGACCTAAAATACTGGAATCATCATCGTCAAGAAGCATATGCTAGTTGTGAATTGTCCTATCGTCGTGAACTTGAATGCAATCCACATCTTCGTCAATTATTAAAAATAGCGAATGAAACCCCATAAAGCAGAAACTAGTGCTTTAAATATAGATTAAAAAGAATGCTTGCGTTTTCTAAAACGGGCCATAACCTCTTCAAGCAATATACGGCAAAAATCTGCCTGAACAAAATCGACTTCAACATCAAATACGGTAAGACCTTTTAATTCCTTTTGCAAACCATCCACTTGTATGCGAGTATAATCCTTAGCAGTTGTAGCCAGCCACAAATTATGAATTTTGGCTTCTTGTGCAAGGTTCTTTAAATCCGTACTGGTAAAAAAATAATGGTCTGGATAAGAATGAGTTTGTACAACATGACCAGACATTTCTTTAATGGATTTGAAAAATTTATCTGGGTTTCCAATACCAGCAAACGCTAAAAAAGATTTTCCAGCAACCTCATCAGTAATCAAGGGTTTAAGACGAGCATAATGCAAGGGTTTTCCAGAAACTGCTACCAAAAAAGCCACATCATTATGAGAAGCCGCATGACCAATGACTAAAACGCTATCCATTAAAGAAAACTGAGTTTCTAATGGTGCACGCAAGGGCCCTGCTGGAAAAACAGCCCTGTTTCCAAAACCACGCATTGCATCCACCACAAGTAATGCATAATCCATATAAAGGCGACGACTTTGAAACCCATCATCCATCAAAATAAGATCACAGCCTTCTTCCTTAAGGCGTTGTGCTGCCGCATAACGATCAGGCGATACTGCAACCAAAGCATAACGTGCAAGTAAAAGCGGTTCATCTCCAACATCACGTGCATTGTCATATTTCTCATTAACAAGACGTACACCTTTAGCCGTCCCTCCATAACCACGCGACACAATGCCAGGAACAAAACCAAGCTCTTTGGCTATCTTGGCAAAAGCAATCACAACAGGTGTTTTGCCCGCTCCACCTAATGTAAAATTGCCAATACACAAAACTGGCAAATCAATAACACAGGGCTGTCTTTTCATACGACAATGTGAAAAATAGCCATAAACTTTAGCAATTGGTGTAAATAAAAAACGTAAAATGCTTCTATTTTTCCACCAAAAATTGGGAGCTCTAATAAGCATACCCACTCCGACACTGACTTAAACTCGTCTGCATTACAAGTGGCTGTAAAAATGGATCAAGAAGCTTTAATGTGCGCTCAAGTGCACCTGCCATATCTGTTGCTATTTCATAAGCTTTATTAGCCATTTCTTGCCTCAATATTTCATCTTTTAAAAGCTTCTGTACTTGAAGTGCAAGCTGCGCAGTATCTTCAACCACACAAGCTGCATCACGAGATAAAAAATGTTCAAATATATCTCGGAAATTTGCGACATGAGGCCCCGTTAAAATAGCTACACCAAGCAAAGCCAATTCCAATGGATTATGACCACCATAACCACATAACGATTTACCAATGAAAGCAACTTTCGATAAGCGAAGAAAAAGCCCTACTTCCCCAATTGTATCTCCCAGTAAAATATCTGTATTTGCATCCGGGACAGCATGCCTGCTTCTACGAACAAAACGCAAGCCTTTATCACTACATGCCTTGATAATATCTTCTGACCGTTCAGGATGACGCGGAACAACGATTGTTAATAAATCTGGCCAATAATTTTTAAGAATTTTATGAACCTCAAAAACTATCTTTTCTTCCCCTTCATGGGTTGAAATAGCAGCCCAAATTGGACGATTTCCAATAGCATTACAATAACGTGTAACCAACGATTGATTTACAATCGGAACAACATCAGTTTTAAGATTACCAGAAAGCGCAACAGACTTTACCCCAAGCGCGTGATAATAAGCTACATCCTTTTGACTTTGACAAATAACCATATCAATATGTTTAAAAATATGCTTAGCAAGGGGTAATCGTTTTTGCCATGCCTTAAAAGAATGTTCAGACATACGTGCGTTAACCAGAATCTGTGGAATACGCATTTTAGCAAGTGTTTTTATACGTAAAGGCCAAATTTCTGATTCACAAGTCAAGACTAAATCAGGCTTCCAATTGCTAATAAAACGACATACGGCCGCTTCTAAATCCAATGGAGCATATTGATGAATTAACCGATCACCAAAATGCTTTTTCACAAGCGTGGAAGATGTCACAGTACTTGTTGTCAACAATACATTAATTTTTAAAGATAAGATATAATTAATAAGCGGAAAAAGAGAAAGTGTTTCTCCAATACTGGCCGCATGAAACCAAATCAATGGACTTTGAGGACGCACTTTATGACTTTTACCCAAACGTTCCTTCTGACGGCCCCGTTCTTCCTTTCCATAGATAGTACGACAAAATAAATAAAAGGGCACTATAGGGCGCGAACAAGAACCAACTATTCGATAAATTGAAAGAGCTATTCGTGCTTTTAAGTCTATCATCTTCAATAAACCTTACTCACCTATTGCAAGACGGTTATAAGCTTCATCTGTTAAGCGATTCATCATATCTGTTAATTGCATGCGTTTTTCTTCTAGCAAAGCATCACTTGCATCTTTGGAAACAAAAAATGCCTCCCCAACGAGAACAATTGAACGCCCAAAAGGGAGTGGAATTGCAGTTTTATCCCATGTTTTTTCAAGAATTTTCTCTCTTGAAAAAGCATATACACAAGGAATAATAGGACGACCAGATAATTTAGCTAATAAAATAATTCCTCTCCCAGCTTCACGTGCTTTTTTATGCGAAATATCTGCAATCATAGCTGCCGTTTTTCCAGATTTAAGAGCGTTTTTTAGCGTTAACAACGCCTGCGCACCCCCTTTATTTACGTGATGCGTTTGACCGCGCCCCCCTGAACCACGTACAATTTCAAGCCCCAATTTTTTTGCTAATTGCGCATTTATTTCTGCATCTGCAGAACGAGAAAACATAGCCATAACCACTTCATCTCGAGAACGCAGAAAAGGCGCCATAATATGACGCCCATGCCAAAATGTGATAATAAATGGATTATGAGCATTATATGTCTTTGTAAGATCATCTGAACTTTTTAATCGCGGATTTGTCCAATAAACAAAGCGTAGATAGTTCACCAATAACCATACAATAAAAACTTGGACAAACCACGATTTCATCAATGAACCACGATTTTTTCGCCAAAATCGCTTTAAAACACTATCCTTTTTCTTTTGAATTATTTCACTCATCTTGATGTCAAATCCAGTCAATTTAATCTGACTGCTTTATTGTAGCCGGAAAATAATGTTTGAATATAAATTATGCATCACTTATTTCAGGATCAAGAAGTCGGTGCAAATGCACAATATAATAACGTTGTAATGCGTTATCTACACTACTTTGCGCCTTTGCCCGCCATGCCGCATGAGCTGATTGGTAGTCTGGAAAAATACCCACTACATCCAAATCATTAATATTTTTAAATTGATTATCATCAAGATTTTTTAATTCCCCACCAAATACAAGGTGCAATAATTGCTTTTTCTTGTTGGTCTCATTCATTACTGCCTCCGTATCATTAAATTTTTAGTCTTACGTTTATTTGATTAAACTAACTTTGCTTGACGAACAACATCTATCATATCCTGACAGCAATTATTTTCACCGGCAATTAAAAAGCCATATTGATAAGGCTCAATTCTATAAGAAACAAACGGTGCATCAAATGATATAAAACATCCACCACACTCTTGCAAAATAAGATCAGCAGCAGCAATATCCCAACCATGACAATTTGGTCGAACCAACACAAGATCGATCTCACCTTGAGCAACAAGGGCAATACGGTAAGCAAGAGAGGGAATATAACGAAAAAAACTAACCTGATTTAAAAAATTGCATGGTAACTTTTGAGCAACTGATTGATCAAGAGAAATTCTATATTTCCAATTAACACAAGACGACATTAAGCGAGGCAACTTTATACCATTTAACGTCGCCCCCTGACCAATGGCAGCAGCATAAACATCACCTTTAGCCGGACACTGCAAAACACCCACAACAGGACGCCCATTTTCAATAATGGCAACCGAAACACACCAATAAACACTGCCAGAAAGAAAACCACGCGTTCCATCAATGGGATCAACCATAAAATAGCGTTCATAAACCTGTTGTTTTTGATTTTCTTCCATTTCTTCTGAAATCCAGCCATAAGTTGGTCGCGCTTCAAGAAGTCGTTCCTTCAAAAAGTGATCAACCGCGAAATCCGCCTCACTGACCGGTGAATTACCATCTTTGATCCAAACTTCTTGCTCATACCCAAAATATTTCATCGCTAAATCCCCCGCTTCCCGACAAACATCAAGCAAAAGATTAAGGTCAGAATGATAATGCGCGTTATTTTCCTGCAAGTGTCATTCCTTCAATTAACAATGTTGGAGAAGCTGTTGCGTAACGTCGATCAATATCAGTGGCCGGTGTTAAATGCGCTAACATATGAAGCAAATCAGAGCCCAAAGTTACTTCACTCACTGGATAAATGATTTCACCATTTTCAATCCAAAAACCGGAAGCACCACGACTATATTGACCGGTAACAAAATCAACCCCATGCCCAAACAATTCTGTAACATAAAAACCATTTCGTAAAGCTTTTATCATATCATGAGGTGATGCTAAACCCGGTTCAATAGCAAAATTAGTACTCGCTGGTTGAATAAACGATCCGCAACGCACACCGTGCCCATTGGTTTCAAGCCCCAATTCACGAGCTGCTGATGATGAAAGAAGCCAAGTTTTTAAAACACCATTTTCAATAATATTCAATGTTTGCCCTTCTACCCCTTCACCATCAAAAGGACGAGAAGCATTTCCACGCAATCTCAAAGGCTGATCTGTTACATTGACATCAGGTTTCATCACCCTTGTCCCTTGTAAATTTTGTAAAAGGCTCGTTTTGCGAGCAACTGATGCTCCATTAACCATACATGCAATATGCCCAGCAATTTCACGAGCCACACGTGGATCAAAAATAACATCAACTACCCCAGTAGCTGCACGAACTGCTCCTAAACGCCGAACTGCTCTTGATCCTGCATTTTTGCCAATAACTTCTGCATCTTCCAAATCAGAAAAATGTAAAGAAGTTGTATAATCATAATCTCGTTCCATTGCTGTACTTTCACCAGCAAGCGCACTACAAGAACGCGAAAAACAGCTAGAACGATACGCCTCACAAAAACCATTGCTGGTTATAAGAACAAGCCCACTATTGCCGTAAGCCGTTGTAGCGCCACCAGAATTGTTAACCCCTTTAACATCAAGAGCTGCTGCTTCCATTTTTAAAGCATCTTCTGTTAAAAACTGACTTTGCGGAACAAAATCATCAAAAAGGTCAAGATCTTTAGGATGAGTGACTAAACATCCTTTATCTACTAAACCTTCAAACAAATTATCAGGTGAAGCTTTAGCCATTGCAACAGCACGTTCTGCTAATTTTTCTGGATATGATGCCAAATTAGCAGAAACACTTGCTAGTTTTTTCCCAACAAAAACTCTTAATGTAAAATCATCACTTTCTGAAGCTTCTGTCGATTCAACTTTGCCCAGATGAACCGATACACGAACAGAATGTGAATGGACAATAACAGCATCAGCAGCATCTGCACCAGAACGCTTTGCCGCTTCAATCAATGAAACGGCTTTATCAATTTGTTCTTCGACAGTCATTATAAGCTCCTTCAAATATTTACCATTTACAATGATAAATCATTAACAAAATCATATAAAACATCATTTTTATATATTCATAGCCAAATATACATTATTAATGCGCCATTGAATTTTCAATTAATTGAGAAATTTCCCTCTTAGCTTTTTCACGAAAAGGCGCTAAACGTTGTAAAATTTCTTTGGCTTCAAGAAAATCTAAAATATGAATCCCATCAATAGGAGGCCGTAATAAAAGATCCAAGTTTGAAAACCGCAAACGTGCTGCAACAAGCGCCTGTTGCCCTACAACACTTGCAGCAATAAGGCTTTCTGCAACCGAAACATGTCCATTTTTACAATCAACTATTGGTGGCCCGATAACATCAACACCAATTGAAAGATCAACTGGTTCAATAAAGCAATCAAAAGGTACCGGATTGCAAACCGCCCCATCAACCAACAAAATATGGTTACGCAAAACTGGCTTAAACAAACCAGGAATAGCAGAGGAAGCAGCTAAAGCCGAACGCAAATCTCCTTCTTGAATAATAACCATTTCTGCTGTTTTTAAATTTGTAGCCACAGCACAAAAAGGAATTTTTAAAGCACAAAAATCTCGCGAAAAATCACGAGGTAAAAAATTCTCTAAAATAGACTCCAAATTAAATTGCAAAAAACGCAAACCACATTCCCATAGCTCTTTCCATGAAAGAGGCATCAAAGACCATAAACGACGCAGAGCATTATCCGAATGAGAAAAAGTTGAAAGACAATAATCCTCCCAATCAGCTTGTGTCATTCCAGCAGCTAAACCCGCACCCACAATCGAACCAATAGAAGACCCAGCAATAACACTTGGTTTTAAACCCAAATCTTCAAGCGCTCCAATAACCGGAAGATGACCAAAACCGCGCGCTCCCCCACTACCAAACGCTAAACCAATTTTCATTTTATCTTGCCTCTTTTACTCTTCAATTTCTAAGCAAATATAAAGCAATAACCTCCTATGATTCGTGCTATCCATATTGAATCAATTCTTTAACAACTACCAACGTCAGTCCTTTATTTTAAAATCTTCAGCAATTGATCTGACTTAATCAAATATAACAATACTGATTATATTTTGCGTGTCTGTATATAACTAATCAGCAATCCCCAATCTTATTCTTCATATACTTTGCCATAATGTCAGAAAGTGCCATTATATTTTTGTATCACATAAAAACCAACTGCACTTCTATTGTCTAAGTTTACTTGCTCTAACTTATACCTATTAACTATTTTTACCTTAAACAGAGGCCATAGAAAACACCCTATGCACTTATGTAAGATTGTTACTATGATATATCATTAAATAGCGCACCTTTTTGGGAGATTGAAAGCACATTCGTTTTTATTTTAGCAGTAATCATTCATCATATCTATGTTTTTTAAACTATTAAAGAAAACGCACTCTATAAAGTTAAGGCAACATTTCATACACTTACTAACAATCAATCACCACCACACTAAGTTCTATCCATTAAAAAATATTATTTAGAAATAAACTCATGAAAATTATAATTATCTTTTAAAATATTCAGATAAATAAGTTTAAAGCGAATATAACCAATTATTATGAAGAATGACTTTTCTCAAAGTCAAAAATTATGATTGAAGCTTATAAATACGTATGACTGTCTCACCATAAAAACGTTCATCATCTAAACGCAATATATCGGGTAAATTAATAACTGCCTCTTTCATTTCTTCGAGCACAAAAAGTGCTCCATCTTTTGCCCATCCACCTTTAAGAACCTCTATAAAAGCTTTTTCACCCAGACAATAACCATAAGGAGGATCTGCAAAGACAACATCAAATGGAAGCATTGTTCCAATATTACCAAGTTTAGTAGCATCACGACGCAAAATTCGCCCAATTGCTTGCAATCCAAAAGATTCAATATTTTTCTGAATTAAGCCGCGCCCTTCAACTGAGTTTTCAACAAAAACAGCAGCTTTTGCACCACGTGAAAGTGCTTCAATGCCCAAAGCACCAGTGCCAGCAAAAAGATCAAGAACACGCTTATTTGCCCAAAATTGTTCTTCTCGACTCACAAGAATATTAAAAAGACTTTCGCGTATACGATCACTCGTCGGGCGAATAGATTGACCAAGAGGAGATGATAAAATACGCCCTGCAAATTTACCGCCAATAATCCGCACATCAGTCTCCAGATAATTTAGACGTTTTTATTCCATGTCTTACAGGTTTAAACTTGCCTACATTACCACTAAAAAACTTACCCTTTTGCTTGCTATCTGAAAAACGCTTATCATAATCGCCCTTAATAACCTTCCCCTTCTTTTTTAAAAGCTGATCTTCCTTGCCGCAAGCACGTGTTGCATCATAAGATACTTTGCTATGTTTTTTATTAAAACTAACGGATTTTTCTTTTCGTAATTGGCCTTCTAATAATTTTTCTTTTTCTCTACCTGAAAATCTTTTACCAACATAATCACTTGAATGATTATGATAACTGCCTTCATTATAGCAAAACTTCTTACGCTCAACCTGCGGACGCGCGCCAGGAGCCATCCAAACATTAGAATGGCGTGAACGCAGCGACAAATTCTTTGTTTTACCCATAGATTGTTCATCAGATTTCGTATTCAATCGTGCCCGACGACCTTCACAAAAGCCACTTTGCTTTTCATGGCGTGTACCATTTATACGAGAAACAACCTCATCATCACCTGCTAAAAAAAGCTTTTTACTGTTCTGTTTTTTTACAGAAACCACAGAGTTTGAAAATGGTTTAAGAATAGGAGAATCAAAATCCGCATTGGCTTGTGCAATCAAACGTTCACCTAATTGATCACGCAACACCCGGCCCCTTAACTCACGAACTGCCCCTTTATCTAAATCAGCAAGTTGAAATGGACCATAAGATATACGAATTAAGCGATTAACCGATAACCCTAAAGCTCCTAAAACATTCTTAATTTCACGATTTTTTCCTTCACGCAAAGCCACAGAAAGCCATATATTTGCCCCCTGCTCACGTTCAATTGATGCTTCAATCGAACCATAAAAAACACCCTTAATCGCAATACCATTTTTAAGACTATCAAGTTTACTCTGTTTAATTTTTCCGTGGGCACGCACCCGATATTTTCGCACCCACCCCGTTATAGGAAGCTCTAATATACGTGCTAAACCACCATCATTAGTTAATAACAAAAGCCCTTCTGTATTAATATCAAGCCGACCCACAGATAAAACACGGGGCATTTCTTTCGGCAAATTATCAAACACTGTTGGTCTTCCCTCAGGATCACGGTTAGTTGTAACAAATCCTGCTGGTTTGTGATAAAGCCATAACCGTGTCCGTTCCACAGGAGGCAAAGATTTGCCATCAACTGTAATAACATCAGAACGCGTAACATTAAAAACAGGCGTAGTTACAACTGCTCCATTAACAACAACACGCCCTGCAATAATCATCATTTCCGCATCACGACGCGATGCCACACCAGCACGTGCTAATCTTTTAGCAATCCGCTCACTTTCACTGTTTTCATCTATTTTCTTTTTATTTTGCTCCCCCTCAGATCGTTTAGAAAATTTATCATGTGTATCATATCGTTGATCCTGAAAAGAGGGAGTAGTACTATCGTTCATCATTTTCTATCCTTTAACAGCAACAATATGCACCTGTTTATTTTCAAATTCACTGTAGACACTTTTAAAGAAATGATAAAATCTCTTTTATCATAAATTAAATATAAAACGTTCAATTACTCTACAGCAAACTTCTATAACTATTTGATTACCTATTCTCTACATAGAAAGAAAAATATGACTCTTACTCCTATGGAAATAGCCCTTTTAGAAGCACAATTGGCAGCAAAGCAAGACGAAATTCCTGTAGGTGCTGTTATCGTGCGTGGTAAAACAATCATTGCACGTGTTGGAAACTATACAAAAACTGCATGCGACCCTACAGGACACGCAGAAATACGCGCTATTCGTATAGCTTGTGAAATGCTTCAAAGCGAAAGAATTCCTGATTGCGATCTCTATGTAACACTCGAACCTTGCGCTATGTGCGCTGCAGCCATTTCATTTGCACGCATACGACGCCTCTATTACGCAACAAGCGACCCAAAAGGTGGTGCTATTGAACACGGTCCGCGCTTTTATCAACAGCCAACTTGTCATCATATACCTGAAGTCTATTCTGGTTTCAAAGAAAAAGAAGCAAGCCACTTGCTTAAAGAATTCTTCGCTCAAAAGCGAAATCAAAAACACTCTTTACTTTCGCCTCAAACACCTACTCTTTAAACAATAGCCCCTTAAAAAGGCCACAAGCTCTTCTTGTCACCAGATTTTGCTTGTCTTGCAGCACGTTTCCTTTTACGCTCTTTCACTGATTCATCGTACCCCTTTTGACCAACAGGGGCTGTTTTTGCTGGTTGACGATAAATTAAAGGCGGCTCACTAAGATCTCTCTGGTAATTTACATTTCCCTCACCTGCCGTTTGTCGACGGAACAAATATTTCTTACGTCGTTTTTTTACATTCACCTGTGGGGAGCCCCCTACACTATCTGCTTGAGGCGGAGGTAAAACTGCACGCGAATCCGGCCCTGGATATACAAGCTGAGGGCGTTGTTTCATAACAGGCTGATTATTATCTGTTGAGCTAGATGGAACAAGGCTCACAATATCATCAACAAATTGCAATGAAACTGCCTTATCTGTCCCATAAGTGGGAGCAGGCACACGGCACCCTGTCAAAATAAAGCATACGCTGAGGGTGCTCATTAACACTATTTTGACTTCACGCTTTTTCACTGCTTATCCATTTTTCAAACGTATTATTTACTTATATCCACTCTGATTAACTAGAGACTAGTTATCTGCGCACGAACTTGCCTATCTGTAGACATAATAACGCGTTTTGCACTTAACATAAAAGACCCTCCTCAGCAATGACAGAATTCACATGATAAAAACTGTTGAATATCGCTTACTTCAATTATTCTAACTTAGAGCCTTTGCAATTTTCGTCAAGTTCCTGCAATTCCCGTAAAGCAGCCGCATCACGAGCAGAGACATCAGGATAAGCTGGATCACTTCCAACATCTTGTGTATAACGCCATGACCTGGCGCATTTTGTACCTAAAGCCTTATTTGAACACACACCGACACCTTCAACATCATCTAAAATAAACGCATTCGAAGGTGGTATATCCTGAACAATTGTTAGAGCACTGGTGATGCAAATTTCTGCCATATCTAAATTGTCTAACGCTTCTAATAAAACTGGATTAGAAATAAAGACAACAGGCGCTGCCTCTAAAGATGATCCAATACGCTTTTCTGCCCGTTCAAGTTCTAAAGCACCCGTAACAACTTTCCGAACTTGCCGAACTTTTTTCCAACGCTCAGCTAATGCCTCATTTTTCCATTCTTCTGGAGCAGAACGAAATTGCTCTAAATGCACTGAACAACTTTCTGGATAACGCTCCAACCAAGCCTCTTCCATTGTAAAAGGCAACATCGGAGCAAGCCATGTTACCATCCGTTCAAAAATCTCACGGACAACTTGTAAAGAAGCTTTACGTTTTTTTGATGAAGGTGCATCACAGTAAAGAGAATCTTTGCGAATATCAAAATAAAATGCAGATAACTCAATGATCAAAAAATCTAATAATGCACGCATAATTTTTTTAAAATCAAACGCATTATAAGAGTGATTGATCAATTGATCGAGCTCATAAAGACGATGCAGTATGAACTTTTCAAGATCCGGCATAGCACAATAAGATATTTCTTCCCCTGTATCATGCGCTAAAGTTCCAAGCATCCAACGAATTGCATTACGCAGCTTACGATACAAATCCACATTTGTCTGAAGGATCTTTTTGCCTAAACGCTGATCTTCCCAATAATCAGTCGTCATCACCCAAAGACGAAAAATATCAGCGCCAGAGGTTTTAATAACATCTTGTGGAACAACTGTATTCCCCAAAGATTTAGACATTTTTTTGCCATTCTCATCTAGGGTAAAACCATGTGTAATCACCGTTTTATAAGGTGAACAAGCACGCGTCCCACAACTTTCCAAAAGAGAAGACTGAAACCAACCACGATGCTGATCCGACCCTTCAAAATAAACATCAGCAGGCCATTTTAAATCAGAACGACCCTCTAATACAAAACTATGAGTCGACCCAGAATCAAACCAAACATCTAAAATATCACGTACCTGGTGCCAAGACTCATGCGCACGTGCACCCAAAAAACGTTCACGCGCCCCTTGTGCAAACCACGCATCTGCTCCTTCCGCCTCAAAAGCCTGCAAAATACGCTCATTGACTTGTTCATCTTTCAGAACAACACCATCTTCATTGGCAAAAATACAAATCGGAACACCCCAAGCTCGCTGACGAGAAAGTACCCAATCAGGACGATCTGCTATCATAGAAGCTAAACGATTTTGACCAGAAGATGGAACAAAACGCGTTATCGAAACAGCTTCTAAAGCTCGGCTGCGTAAAGTTGAACCATCACCCAAATCTTTATCCATTGAAATAAACCACTGCGGTGTATTACGAAAAATTACTGGTTTTTTAGAACGCCAACTATGAGGATATGAATGCTTTAAACGACCACGTGCAAATAGTCGATCCGCTTGAATTAAAGCATCAATAACCTCTTTATTTGCATTACCCATTTTACCATTATCATCAATAATGCGGGCAGCTCCCTCTTTACGCTCTGGCCCAAAACCAGGTGCATCTTTTGTATAAAAACCAGCATCATCAACGGGAAAAGGAATAGCCGTATCAATACCAGCCTGCTCCAATGCAGATTTATAACTATTCCAAATCTCAAAATCCTCTCGCCCATGGCTAGGTGCTGTATGGACAAAACCTGTACCAGAACTATCCGTTACATGGGGGCCATCAAGCATCGCAATCTTATAGAGATACCCCCCAGCTAAACCTTTTAATGGGTGGGATAGAACAAGAGATTTAAGTTCATCATCTAAAACAGAGCGCAAACGCTTAAGAACAAGTTTCGCTTTTTCTGCGCAACTATCAGCCAAAGCATCAGCAAAAAGAAGCTTTTCACCAGCTTGGGGGCCAAAAGCATTCTCTGCGCTCTCAACCTCATAAACACCATAAGAAATTTTAGAAGCATAACTAACTGCACGGCTTCCAGGAATTGTCCATGGTGTTGTTGTCCAAATTACCACAAAAGCATCATGTAAATCATGAGAAGAAGAGTGTAAAATAGGATATTTAACCCAGATAACTTCAGACTCATGATCGTGATATTCAATCTCTGCCTCAGCTAAAGCCGTGCGCTCCACCACAGACCACATCACAGGTTTTGAACCACAATAAAGTTGATCTGACATAGCAAATTTTATCAATTCACCGGCAATGCATGCTTCTGCGTGAAAAGCCATTGTTGTGTAAGGATTTTTAAAATCTCCAACAATACCAAGACGTTTAAATTCTTCACTCTGAACAGTGACCCAATATTGTGCAAATTCACGACACTCTTGACGAAATTCGTTAAGGGGTACATCATCCTTATTTCTCCCCTGTGCACGGTATTTTTCTTCAACTTTCCACTCAATCGGCAGCCCATGACAGTCCCACCCGGGGACATAATTTGCATTAAAACCACGCATTTGGAATGAACGCACAACAACATCCTTTAAAACTTTGTTTAAAGCATGCCCAATATGAATATTGCCATTTGCATAAGGCGGACCATCATGGATAACATAAAGTGGACGATCTTTTGCTTGTTGACGCAAACGGGTATAAAGATCCATCTTTTCCCACCGAGCCATTAATTCTTGCTCTTTTTGCGGTAACCCTGCACGCATAGGAAAATTTGTTTTTGGTAAATAAAGAGTTTTTGAGTAATCTTTTGAGTAATCTATTGTTTCATTTTTCACAGTCATTGTGAAACGTTCCTGTCCACTTTTATGATTTTATTTTTCATAATTCCCCTAAACCCTGCAACCATGGTTGTTTAATTTATGCGGAAGGCCGAATTAATAATTCGTATGAAGCAACGATTAAGAAGAAAATATCATCACGCGTCAGGGCTTTATCACAAAACCAGTAAAAAAAGAAACCCCAAAATAAATTTATCAAAAAAATAAAGGCCCTGCCAAAGACAGAGCCTTTAAAAAATTTAAATTTTACAACAAATTAGAATTTGTATGCTACACCAACGCGGAAATCATTGGTCTTAAGATCAACTTCAGCCTTGTTATCGATAAATGACTTTTTACCAAAGTCTGAGTAACGGTACTCTGCACGTAACATAACACTGTCAGTCATTGCAAAATCAACACCAGCACCAAGAGTGTATCCAACCAATGTTTTTGAACCTGACAATTCTTCAACAGGTGTCTCTGCACTTGCCGCGTTAGCTTTTTCTGCAACTGAAGCGTTAATTTGCGAATAAGCAACACCACCAGCAACATAAGGCATAATACGATCAAATGCAAAACCAAGACGAACGCGGGTAGCACCAGACCATTTATCACTAAAAGTCACTTCTCTCTTAGCTGGCTGAGCTGATTCACTAGCTTCATCTCCAACTCTAGCTACTACACCCAGGTGTCCACCTACACCTACACCATCTACTGGATTAAGATCACCAATTGGCTGGCCTGGTTTTTGTGAGGTTCCCTCTCCATTGCCTGGATTTGCATCAACTACCGTGTATAATTTTGATGCTTTGGCTTTAGCTCCAGACCAAACGATGTCTGTGTCAACACCCAAAACAAATCCATTACCGAAATCAACGTTAGAACCTGCGTAAAGGCCCCCTACAAAACCTGAAAATTTAGGAAACGCCTTATTGTGTCCAAGAATCCCTGGTAGGTCACCAGAAGCCTGCACCCAACCACTGTTACTTGAAAAGCCACCGATCTGACCACCAAGGTAAAAACCTGTCCAAGAAAAAGTAGGAGTAACAATAACTTGTGGCAACACTGGTGTTGGTCTTTCCTGAACTGGCATATCTGCTGCTTGAGCTACAGAAGCTGAAACTAAAGCGAAAATAGACGCTGTTATTACACATTTCATATTCATAATTTACTCCATAGCTAATGTGTGAATATGCCAGCTTATATAAATCACGTTTGCTAAATATCTGTAGCAAAAAAGATACACCTCTCAATTAAACGTTGAGAGTTCCATTAAAAATAAATTCATAAAAAAATAAAGGCCCCGCCAAAGACAGAGCCTTTAAAAAACTTAAACCTTACAACAAATTAGAATTTGTATGCTACACCAACGCGGAAATCATTGGTTTTAAGATCAACTTCAACTTTATCTTTGACAAATGTCTTTTTACCAAAGTCTGAGTAACGGTACTCTGCACGTAACATAACACTGTCAGTCATTGCAAAGTCAACACCGGCACCAAGAGTGTATCCAACCAATGTTCTTGAACCTGACAAGTCTTCAAGAGGTTTCTCTACGCTTGTCCCTTCAACTTTTTCTGTAACTGAAGCTTTAATCTGCGAATAAGCAATACCACCGGCAACATAAGGCATAATACGGTCAAAAGCAAAACCAAGACGAACTCGTGTAGCACCAGACCATTTATCGCTAAAAGTCACTTCTCTCTTAACTGACTTAACTGATTGACTACCTTCATCTCCAGCTCTACCTACTACACCTGGCAGTCCGCCTGAACCTACAGCCTCCGCAGGGTCAAGATCACCAATTGGGCTTTGACTTTCATGACCCGGACCTGGGAGCGTAACTTCGCCTATACCGCCTGTACCGTCTGTACCAACATCAGCAACCGTAGTATATTCCTTATGCTTGCTAGCTTTAGCTCCAGACCAAACGATGTCTGTGTCAACACCCAAAACAAAACCATTGCCGAAATCAACATTAGAACCTGCGTAAAGGCCCCCTACAAAACCTGAAAACTTAGGAAACGCTTTATTATCAACAAGAATTTCTTTAGTTCCGTTAGGTACGTTATTATAAGTTCCTTTCGAACTGCTCTTACTTGAAAAACCACCGATCTGACCACCAAGGTAAAAACCTGTCCAAGAAAAAGCAGGAGCAACAACAACTTGTGGCAACACTGTTGTTGGTCTTTCCTGAACTGGCATATCTGCTGCTT
>NZ_JACJIR010000002.1:0-444956 GCF_014138465.1 Bartonella chomelii | reverse complement strand
CTGCTTGAGCTGCAGATGCTGAAACTAAAGCGAAAATAGACGCTGTTATTACACATTTCATATTCATAATTTACTCCATAGCTAATGTGTGAATATGTCAACTTGTATAAACTACTTTCGCTAAATATCTGTAGTAAAAATAACACAACCCTCAATTAAACGCTAAGAGTTCTATTAAAAATAAATTTATCAAGAAATAAAGGCCCTGCCAAAGACAGAGCCTTTAAAAAACTTAAATCTTACAACAAATTAGAATTTGTATGCTACACCAACGCGGAAATCATTGGTTTTAACATCAACTTCAACGTTGTCATTGATAAATGACTTTTTACCAAAGTCTGAGTAACGGTATTCCGCACGTAATATAACACTGTCAGTCATTGCGAAGTCAACACCGGCACCAAGAGTGTATCCAACCAATGTTTTTGAACCTGACAAGTCTTCAAGAGCTGTTTCTACGCTTGCTCCTTCAGCTCTTTGTGCAACTGAAGCTTTAATTTGCGAATAAGCAACACCACCAGCAACATAAGGCATAATACGGTCAAAGGCAAAACCAAGACGAACCCGTGTAGCACCAGACCATTTAGTGTTAAAAGTAACATTTCTAGTTACATTAGAAACTGATGCGGTTTCTTCAATTTCTTCTTCTTCTTCTTCAAGATCTTCACGCGCTGCGAATCTTGCCTCATCATCAGTCTGAGCCAAAGCGTAGCTTCTTGATGCTTTAGCTTTTTCTCCAGACCAAACGATGTCTGTGTCAACACCTAAAACAAAACCATTGCCGAAATCAACGTTAGAACCTGCGTAAAGACCCCCTACAAAACCTGAAAATTTAGGAAATGCTTTATTGTTGACAAGAATCTCTTGTGTTGCACCATAAGTTTGTGCCGAACTGCTGTTACTTGAAAAGCCACCGATCTGACCACCAAGGTAAAAACCTGTCCAAGAAAAAGCAGGAGCAACAACAACCTGTGGCAACACTGGTGTTGGTCTTTCCTGAACTGGCATATCTGCTGCTTGAGCTGCAGATGCTGAAACTAAAGCGAAAATAGACGCTGTTATTACACATTTCATATTCATAATTTACTCCATAGCTAATGTGTGAATATGAAACTTATATAAACTACTTTCGCTAAATATCTGTAGCAAAAAAGACACACCTCTCAATTAAACGTTGAGAGTTTCACTAAAAATAGAATTCTTTATCAATTAATCTTAACAAAAAGTTACAATTTGTATGCCACACCCACACGCAAGTCATGGGTGCTATAACTAACGTTTACCGGACTCTCCATAAATTTCTTTTTACCAAAATCTGAATAACGATATTCCCCACGAAGAATAACATTATCACTTACTGCAAAATTAACCCCTGCACCAAGAGTATAACCAATCATCGCCTTTTTTTCTGCCATTAAATTTAAAGGATTTGCTGAATTAACTAAAAACCAGGGGGTAATTTGAACCTTTGTATAAGCAATGCCGCCGGCAATATAAGGCATAATACGATCAGCAGCAAAACCAATACGAATCCGTGTGGCACCAGCCCATTTCTCTTTACGAGTAGTATTATAAGTTACCTCATCGCCCACTTTAACCAAGCCAGATTTTTTGTGCCCAAAACGACTAACGAGTGCGTTATGTACACGAGCTGATTGATCACCTACAATCATCCGCTTACCAAATTGTACATTCTTTTGGTTAGACCAAACGATGTCTGTATCAACGCTTAAGATAAGGCCATTATCGAGCCTAAGGTTGGAACCTGCGTAAAAACCACCTATAAAACCTGCAAGATTATGCTTATCACTCGAAACTATTTGAGATTTTTTTCTAATAGTATTTTTACCAGAAATAACACGAGAACTTACAGAAAGTTTGCCCAATGCCCCACCAATTTGCCCCCCAAAATACAAACCTTCCCAAGAAAAAGTAGAAGGAACAAAAACTGGTATTGGTTCTTGAATAACCATATAACCGGATGCTCGCACAACAGAAGTTGAGAATAAAGTAAGAGCACATATAACAATAAAGCATCTTATCATAGATCGGTCTCCATAATATGATTCAAAATGTATTTTATAATATTTTATTTCAATTATCTATAGAAAAATAATTCTCGGCTCTTCATTAACAAGAGGACACATATTATAGAAATGAGTCTTATTAAGTTATTTTTTTGTTTATTATTGGTAATAATCGACTTAAAAACCTGCCAACAGCAACATAGTCTAAAAAGATAGCGATAAATAATAGAAAGATATTTCACTATTTGACAAAAAACGTGACAAGCATTTCACTTAATAAAACCAATAAATAATAAATTCAGCATCTTATTAAATACATAAAAAGTTTTATATGTTTGAAATACTATATGGTACTGTATTGTAACTGTTATGTATGTCCTTATATTATCTAATAAATCTTTTACCGAAGCTCCATCAACCTGTTCACCACAATACCGTACCTCCCCCTTAAATAAGTAGGATAATAAATAAAATTGGCTTTTCTAAATAAGCGCACCGTTAAGAATAGAGACACAACTTTAACGTCTCAATACATGAGATTCATAAGCTACAATAGCCCAGTAATCGTGTAGCACTCTCGTAAATTTAAGCTTCTGTTCAAATGTCTACCGAAATCCAAATGCTCATTTACACAAATAACAATCGTTCAGAATCAACCACTCTCGCCGTCCAGCAAAACATAAATAAATGACGCCTTTCTGCCATCCATTAACGACTAGAAATAACCCAATCATCCATTTCTATGGATTGACTAAACTTAAAATACTACTCTGAAATCCCAAATAGCTAAAACGCAAACAAAACCAGATAAGGTGCAGAAAAATGCAAATACACTCACCTCACTTTCTATTACTCTTGTTCAAAACGTCACTGAAGCCGTTTCATTATTAACTAAAAACTCAATGAATGCCTTCTAAACCACGATGAACGCCGTGATCTTTTATTTGGTGATATCTTATTTTTATTGCCTCCATCGTTTTTAACTAAAGAAACTACACCCTGTCCATAATTCGTTGTCCATTTATTGTGGTCAGTACAAGAAATATTTAGAAAAGCACCATTCGTAGTATCACTATCCTGCTCACCAAAATGCAAATCTGTAGAAGCAAAAATGTTGGCAACATCCTGTGTCAATCCTTTCACACTCATAAGACTAGCTCCCTGGACTGAAGAAGTTGAACCAAAAGCGAAAAAAAATATAAATCCGAAATGTTTTATGTTCATAGATTGACCTCCATACAAAATATCCAAAACGGATTTTATATATAATCGCTTCACTCCAAATATCCATAGGAAAATTAAGAAAAAAGTGAAAGATTCATCAAAATAGGTTATTAAAAAATATAATCTCTCATAAATGAAGATTGTGCATGGTGCATACCAATATAAAAAATTGATTTGGCAACCAATCTAAAACCTCGTTTTTTTCAAATTTCTTTTTCTTGAAATTCAAATATTAATCTTTTGTACGGGATGATAACTTTACCGGCTATTGAATATTCAATACCAAGGATATAACCAAGAAACACCTTATACCCACCCATTACCCACAATGGACTTACAGTGTCTTTCACGCATCTCAAATTAAAAATACCTTAAAACTATACATAATCACGCCTTCACGATATTAGGTATTAATGCGTGATTAGGAGTTAAATAAAACTGCACACTAGTTATTTATTACTAGCCCACTTCTTTAGAAAAAACACCACCCATAGCTATAGCGCCAACGACAACTCTTCTTAGAGATACCTATTTTGACCTTCAACGTATATCAATAGCCCCTTACTTCTATCTACTGCTATACCCCTATTTTGTGTCTTTTGGTCTCACATAAAGGCATATCTTACAATAAAAAGAGCACATATGTGTGATATAATTTTCAGATCAAATAGATTGATTTATAAAAGCTGTTCTATAAAATTTTTCAAAAAAATATTAAGAAAAACAAGAAAATAAAAAATGCCCGTAAAATACAGGCATTTTATTCTATTAACTTTTTCTGCTTAGATTAAAAAAAATTTTTAAACTCAGCTATGTGCAAAAATATCAGTCTCTGGCCATCCTAAAAGATCGAGTTTTGCTCTCGTTGGTAAAAATTGAAAACACGCTTTTGCAACATTTTCTCGCTCTTCACGCTTTAAACGTGTTTCAAACACACTTTTCAAACGATGTAGATATAAAACATCAGATGCCGCATATTCAATTTGTGCACGCGACAAAGTTTCTGTCGCCCAATCTGAAGATTGTTGCTGTTTAGAAATATTAATATTCAGCAATTCGCTACAAATCTCTTTCAAACCATGCCGATCAGTATAAGTGCGCGTAAGCTTTGATGCAATCTTTGTGCAAAAGACAACATCTGGCATAATTCCAAAAGTATGCGCTAAAATGGCAAGATCAAAACGCCCAAAATGGAATATTTTGGTAATTGCCTTATCTTCAAGCAATTTGACTAAATTAGGAGCGCTACTTTGCCCTTTAGCAATCTGTATAATATCAGCAGTGCCATCCCCAGAAGAAAGCTGAACAACACACAAGCGATCACGATATGGTTGTAACCCTAAAGTTTCAGTATCAACCGCAATAGCATCAACGTGATAATTATCTAAATTTGGCAAATCACCTTGATGAACACGAATTTCTGTCATTTATTCTCCTATTTGCAAAAGTCTCAAGAATACGCGCCCAAGACCGCTGTCCTTTATGAAATGACTTTAAATTATATTTTTCATTAGGTGAATGAATACGATCATCAGCCAATGCAAATCCGACCAAGACACTTTCCATACCAAGAATTGATTGAAAGCTTCCAACAATTGAAATTGAACCACCCATAGCAATTAATAAAGCAGGATTATTCCATTCTTGTGTTAAAGCATCCTTTGCTGCCTCAACAAAAGGTGAATCAGGAGATAACTGAACAGCTGAATAAGCACCATGGTCTTTAAATGTAACTGTACAATCTGCTGGAATAAGGCTGCGCACATAATCACGAAAAGCCTGACGTATTTTTTCAGGATCTTGTTTATGGACTAAGCGAAAAGAAACTTTTGCACTGGCTTGAGAAGGAATAACCGTTTTAAACCCTTCACCTGCATAACCCCCACTAATACCATTGATTTCCGCTGTAGGACGAGCCCATACTTGTTCTAAAATACTACGCCCCTTCTCACCAGCAGCAACAGAAAGACCAAAGGGACGAAGCAACGCTTCTACACTACTATTAAGTTTATTCCATGATTGCAAAACTTGTGGAGGTGTTTCTTCTACACCATCATAAAATCCAGGAAGGGTCACCCTACTATTTTCATCATGAAGCCCACCCAAAATTTTAGTTAAAATACGAAGAGGATTGGCTACTGCCCCTCCAAAAGCACCAGAATGCAAATCACATTTAGCCCCCGTGATAATGATTTCTTCTGTTAACAACCCCCGAAGACCGATACAAACTGAAGGTGTATTTGCATCCCACATTGGTGTATCGCAAACAAATGCACAATCAGCCTTAAGCTCATCAGCATTTTCTTTTAAAAAAGGAATAAGTGAAGGAGAGCTACTTTCTTCTTCACCTTCCAATAAAATAGTGACCTTAACAGGAAGCTGGCCTGTTTCCTTCTTAAACGCACGACACGCTTCAATAAAAGTCATAAGCTGACCTTTATCATCTGAAGCACCACGGGCACAAATAATCTTTTCTCCATTCTGTTCTTTCAAAGAAGGTTCAAATGGATCATCGTGCCATAAATTTAAGGGATCGACTGGTTGAACATCATAATGCCCATAAAATAGGACATGCAAACAGTCATCCGAAGGCCCTGGGTGATGCCCAACAACCATCGGGTGGCCAGGTGTATCACGGCGTGAAGCTTCAAAACCTATAGTTTTTAAATCTTCCACCAACCAATCAGCTGCTTGACGGCATGAATCCTTATAAGCTGGATCTGTAGAAATTGAATGAAAACGTAAAAGAGAAAAAAGACGTTCAAGACTCTTATCTATATTTTCATCAAGATGTGTAAGCACTTTATCAAGCATAAAAATCTCTCCATTTTAATGAAAGTCATTCACGACTTTAAGCTTATTGTAAGATTTTGCAAGATGTTTATTCATTTCTGACACTTTGGGCAGTAAAAACTTGAGCGCCCAGCCTGCAAAATACGTACAATAGGCACCTCGCATTGCAAACATGCCTTTCCTTCTCGTCCATAAACCGAAAAATTGTGTTGAAAATAACCAAGTGAACCATCTATATGCACATAATCACGTAAAGAAGACCCACCAGAAATTATCGCTTCAGAAATTACATCACGTATATTTTGTGCTAGACAATTTGCCAATTCGTATGCACGCGCACTTTTTAATGCCAATGTAAACGCGCTACGCTGTGGAGATAAACGGCTACGCCAAAGTGCTTCGCAAACATAAATATTCCCAAGTCCTGCAATAATAGACTGATCAAGTAAAGCCATTTTAAGAGATGTTTTTTTATTGATAAAAGCCTTTTGCAAATAAGAACCAGAAAGCGCATCCCCCATAGGCTCAACCCCTAATTTTTTTAAAAGTGGGTGCTCATTGAGCCTTATTGTGTCTACTAAAAGTATAAAACCAAAACGACGGGTATCATTATAAATAATATGATAAACTTTACCATTTTTTGCTCTAACGTCCATTATAAAATGATCATGTGCAACTAATTTGCCCATAGAAAAAGCATACTCTTTTTTTAAAAGCTCATCTTCTATGCGCCATGTTCCTGACATTCCCATATGACCTAAAATTGTTTCATTTTGCGAAAGATGAAACAATAAATACTTTGCACGTCGATTAAGTTCTATAATCCTTCTGCCAACAAGCTTCTTAGAAAACTCTTCCGGAAAAGGAAATCGCAAATTTTTACGATTAAGTGTCACAGATATAATTTTTGCACCAGTCAAAACTGGTTCAAGCCCACGACGAACTGTTTCTACCTCAGGAAGTTCCGGCATTTATCTTTCTAATATATGACGCATACTCAAATAAAATATTCCTAAAATTCATTACATTAACTCAATTGTTCCTAACAAAACAATAGGAACTGCCATGCTAATTTGAGTAAGACTACCTATGTTGATTACCCCTTCCCAATTACCCAATCAATATAAAGCATATTTTTATAGTTACAATATATTGCAATCTTTTTCACTATAAACAATGCGCTACTAAAAAGCATTTGAAAGAACATTCTCTAAAGCAACGTAACGTGCAGCATTTTCATCAACAAGGTATTATAAAAACAAACCTAATAAGCAAAGAATGCGAAACAAGAGCAATCTCACTCCAATCAACTAACATTCTCATTATTTGGAATAATTTTTTGACTTATTAAAGCATGTGCAGCAACGATACATCTCACTTCAAAACCTACTTAACATTATCAATCAATACTCTTCTGACAGAAAAATAGTCTTATTGAATGTATAAAATTTCTAGCCTTATAAATATGAGGAAAGTTTAGCACTTCTTCAGCCAAAATATGAAGATTATAAATAACGCCATTTTGCGTGATAGAAGCCTCTGCGCTCTCTTAACATCTGTTAAACAAGCAATTAAATCAGTATTTTACTCTGTAAAACGCAAAACAGCAAAATGCTATTTACAAAATCATAATCAAAACAGTCAGAACAAGGCCTTGCCTTTCTCATAACTTAAGCCACCCTCCTACCGTAACTTTTGCAAAATGATAAGGCATTTCACGCAAAATTACCGCATGAACGCCACAACACATCATTTACAGCCCTTTTAAATTATGAAAAAATTACCGGGTTCTGTATTGTTTTTCTAACATTGCAACAACTGTATTTAACTTATCCAATGATGGCGCAGTATATGCTATAATTGGCGTAGTTTCCTGTGTCTTAGCAATGCGATTAGGTGCAGGTGTAGGAATAGGAACCATGTCAAGTTTTGTAATAACAAAAGGTACAGAATTAACTTGCGCAACTTCTATTGAAGCAGATGCTATTTGTATTTCTTCTACTTTTGTCCCCTTGTTCTTTAAGCCCATATCTATGAAATTTGGTACATTGCCCTGATCTTGGGCAAAAGCAAAAGCAACATTATAAGGACGATCATTCACAGGAACTTGAAGTGATCCATCACGCGCCCGCTTCTCATAAAAAGCATTGCCTCCGGCAACACGAACATAGTGCATATTCTTATAAGGAAAAGACAACCCAGCGGTATGAAAAAACATAGCGTTTTTACTCTTCTTATCCCGTTCACCACGTAAAACAGCATCTGCAGCCTCTTTAACGCGAGCAACAGATGCTTTCTCAGTCATAGGACGTGTTAAAACACCAGGAGCAAATTGTTTGGGCTGACCAACGACCCCGCAAATCGTTTTCGGATAAGCACTTGAATTAACACGGTTCATAACGACCGTTCCGACTGCAATCATTCCCTCACGGCTTGAACGATTTGATTCAAAATACATCGCACGCATAAGACATTGACGCTCTGTCAACGAAGGTGTCGTCACTTTAATGACCTGATTATTGGATACCTTCTTAACGTTTAAATGATTTGATGTGCACCCCACAGTAACTAGCGGTATTATAGAAACAGCTATACGTACAATCCATCGATTTTTTTTTATTTTATACAGTAGATTCATATGTTTTCAAAACATTCAAATTTTAAATAAGTTTTAAATATGCAATTAAATAACACTATACTGTTAATTATTTACCTATCAGTAAACCCTTAACATATAATAGGCACTAAAAGAGATTTACACGAAAAAATAATAAAAAAATCTTAATTTAAAGCACACCTTATTCCTTTAACTATGCAAATCAATCAATCTTTCCATTTTTTATCATTCAATGTACTTACTGATCTGCATATCTAAGGCTAGATTATCCATTTAAATATCATATTTTGCAAATATGATTTAAAACTTCAATCTGCTTTCTTATCGCCTACTCCAACTGTATACGTAAGATCATCACGAGGACGATCAAAAGACATATGATGACCCGTTATAATATAATGCAGCGTTTCAGCAATATTGGTAACATGATCACCAATCCGTTCAATACTCTTTACACAAAAAAGCAAATGCGTACAAACCGCAACATTATGTATATCCTCTGTCATATAATTTAAAAGCTCACGAAAAAGAGAAGTATATAAAGCATCAATTTCATTATCACGCTCGCGTACCACATCAATACGATCTAACAAGCGCTTAGTATAAGCGTCCAGCACTTCCTTTAACTGATTGAGCGCCAAAATCGTAATCGTTTCAAGTTTACAGTAAAAAGCCTCAGGTTGGCGTATTTCTGAAATAGCAGCTGCCCGTTTAGCAATGTTTTTTGCCATATCCCCAATTCGCTCAAGATCAGAAGAAATGCGAATAGCTCCAACAATTTCACGCAAATCAACAGCCATTGGTTGGCGTTTACAAATAATAGTAATCGCTTTTTCATCAATGTCGCGTTCTGCTTCATCCAAAAATAAATCATCAGCAATAACCGCAGTAGCAAGCTGAAAATCATCATGAATAATTGATGCTATAGAGCGCTCGATCATTCTTTCTGCGCAACCACCCATTTCCACAATTTTTTCTGCTAAATATTTTAACTCTGCATCATAAGAACGGACAGTATGGCTTGTAGGCATATTTTATACTCCTAAATTACTTACCCAAAACGCCCTGTAATATAGTCTTGCGTACGTTGTTCCTTTGGTGAAGTAAATATTACTTCAGTTTCATCAACTTCCACCAAATGCCCCAAATGAAACATAGCCGTGTATTGAGAAACACGTGCAGCTTGCTGCATCGAATGTGTTACAATGACGATTGTGTAATCTTGTCGTAACGAATCGATAAGCTCCTCAATACGTGCCGTCGCAATCGGATCAAGAGCTGAACATGGTTCATCCATTAAGATAACTTCAGGATTCACAGCAATAGCACGCGCAATACACAAACGTTGTTGCTGCCCTCCTGACAAACTTGTTCCTGGTCCATGGAGACGATCTTTAACTTCGTCGAATAATCCTGCTTGCATCAAACTTTTTTCAACCACATCATGCAATTCAGTACGTGATTTTACTAAACCATGAATACGTGGTCCATAAGCAACATTGTCAAAAATGGATTTTGGAAAAGGATTAGGCTTTTGAAAAACCATCCCCACACGTGCTCGTAATTCTACAACATCAATGTGCGAATCATAAATATCTTCCTTATCTAAAGTAATCAAACCTGTTACTTTAGCACCTTCAATCGTATCATTCATACGATTAAAACAACGTAAAAAAGTTGACTTTCCGCAGCCTGAAGGGCCGATTAACGCAGTAACTTGATGCTCAGGGATATCAAGAGTAATACCGTGGAGTGCTTCTTTACCTCCATAAAAAACCTTAACATCTTGACCACGCATTTTGACCTTCATTGTAGACCTAACCTTATCTTGATGTACACACTTTACTGAAGTTATAAACGTCTTTCAAATCGTCGACGCAAAAGAACAGCTGAAATATTCATGACAGCAAGAAAAACCATCAATACAATAATGGCGCCTGATGTTTTTTCAACAAAAGCACGTTCTGCTTCACCCGCCCACATAAAAATTTGCACAGGCAAAGCAGTCGCTGGATCCATTGGTGTAGTAGGAATATTCGCAACAAAAGCGACCATTCCAATCAAAAGTAAAGGAGCAGTTTCACCCAGCGCTTGTGCCAAACCAATAATCGTGCCAGTCAGAATACCAGGTACCGCTAAAGGAACAACATGATGAAAAACCATTTGCGTTTTTGATGCACCTAATCCTAAAGCTGCTGTACGAATAGACAGTGGAACAGCTCGCAAAGCAGAGCGTGTAGCTATAATAATTGTTGGTAACGTCATAAGAGTTAAAACAAGCCCACCAACAAAAGACGCAGAACGCGGCATGCCTAAAAAATTAATAAAAACAGAAAGCCCTAAAAGACCAAAAATAATTGAAGGAATAGCAGCAAGGTTATTGATATTAATTTCTATAAAATCTGTAAACGTATTTTTACGTGCATATTCTTCAAGATAAAGAGCCGTTGCCACCCCTATGGGCAACGCAACTGCTAAGACAATAAACATCATATAAAAAGAACCAATTATTGCAACACCTAATCCTGAAGTTTCAGGACGACTTGAAGCACCAAATGTAAAAAAACCGCGATTGAATGCTTTATAAAGCGTATTGTCATCAATTAAGCGTCTAATCCATTCTACCTGTCGATTAGAAACTTTACGCTTTTCCTCTGCCACTTGCAAATTAATCTGTCCTTTATAAACTAAATCAACATCTGCCGCCGCTAAAATTCTAATTTTTTGCGTTGTACCAATCAAGTTTGGATTTTTTACTACCATATCACGTAACTGCACGCGAACATTACCAGAAAACATACGGTTAATATCGCGCATAGCTGCCCGATCATTATAATCCACTCCAAGTTTTGTAGCCAAAGCATTACGTACAAGAAGTGGATAATTTGCAGTTATTAATACCTTTGGATTAGTTTCACGTTGATCACCTGGATCAATCACCTTTTCATCCAAATAAATTGATAATGTCATTTCACTATGAAAAAAGGCTGTATAGCCCTGACTGACAATAGACCATAAAAGAATAATTAAAAAAAACAAACTAATAAAAATAGCAACAAAGCCATAAGCACGAAAACGGCGTTCAGCCCAATAACGACGCCTCAGACCAATATTACGACGATACGAGACAAAATCTCCATTCATTCATATTGCTCCCGATATTTACGCACTATATAAAGAGCAAAAATATTCATCAAAAGAGTCAAAATAAAAAGTGTCATTCCCAAAGCAAAAGCTACAAGAGTTTGCGGCGAATTAAACTCAAAATCACCTGTTAATTGATTAACAATTTTAACCGTCATTGTAGTCATTGCCTCAAATGGATTAAGAGTCAAATTGGCTGCAACACCTGCTGCTAACACAACAATCATTGTCTCCCCAATTGCCCTGGACGCTGTTAATACAAGCGCCCCCACAATACCAGGAAGTGCCGCTGGTATAATGACTTTTTTAATGGTTTCAGATTGTGTTGCTCCCAAACCGTAAGAACCTTCACGCAACGAACGGGGAACAGCAGTAATAATATCATCTGACAAAGATGAAACAAAAGGAATCAACATAATTCCCATAACCAAACCAGCAGTTAAAACGCTATGAGCCATAATAAAACCGGCCCCACCAGAAAGAGAAATAGAAAGGTCACGCAAAAAAGGCCCAACAACCATTAAAGCAAAGAAACCATAAACAATAGTGGGAATACCAGCAAGAACCTCCAATAATGGTTTTACAATTGAGCGCAATCGGCTTGAAGCGTATTCGGCCATATAAAGAGCAGCAAACAACCCAATAGGAACAGCAAAAAGCATTGCTACAAACGCAATATAAAGCGTGCCAGCCAACAGTGGTATGAAACCAAATTGCCCTATCTCACCGCCTGAACCATTGGTTGAAAAACGAGGATCCCAAACTGTTCCCCAAAAAAAGTTTAAAAACGGTACAGATTGAAAAAAACTAACCGTCTGAAATAATATAGAAATGACAATGCCTATCGTTGTTATAACTGTAATCGCAGACGCACAAATTAACCCAACAATAATGAAACGCTCAACCTTATTGCGTGCTCGCTGTTGTGGAGAAACATGTATAATCCCAAAAATAAAACCACAAAGTGCAATTATAAAACATAAACCATAACCAATAAATTGCAGTTTTTTAGAAGAAAAATACCATGATTGTGCTATCTTCAACGCATAATCTGGTACATCCATAGGCAAAATAAACCCTTTTTTCGACAATTGCTCTTGTACATCTGCGTAAGAAATTGTCATCAAATCCCCCTTAAAATGGTGAATAATTTTAACCAAATCACGAATTATCTCTAAAATAAGATCATGATTTTCTATTTCTATCGCACCTACTATAGATATCTTAACTGCCTGCGAAGCATTATATTCCAAGTAAACTGCACTCCCAACGTTCCAAAAAACTAAAAACACAAAAGCTGGGATAACAGTTATTAACAATGTCCACCAACCGTAATAATACGCACGAGAGTGCATCTTGAATCTCATAAACTCAAGGAAATGAGCTCGCATATAAGAAATGCAAAAGCCGACAAAACCAAAAATCAATAGCAGAAAAATAACAAAAGAAATGGGCATATTGTCTTTCAATTTTTACAAAAAAGCAGCACAGAGAAATCCTACATCATTATTTAGAAAATTATTTTAAAGTCATCACTGTACCAGCATAAAAAGAAGCACGCTGCACCTGCCGCTCTTCTTTAGAAGCAGCAACTAAACCATAATCTGCTAACGGACCATCTGGACCAATCATTTGATCGGAAAGAAAAAAGTCAACATATTCCCACAAACCTGGAACAATACTAAAATGTGCTTTTTTAACATAGAAGAAAAGTGGACGCGAAAGGGAATATTCACCATTAGAAATTGTTTCACTACTTGGAACAACACCATTAATGTGTGCAACTTTAAGTTTGTCAGCATTATTCTCGTAAAAAGACAAGCTCAAAACACCAATACCTGTTTTATTAGACACAAGATGAGCAAATGTTTCAGAATAATCGCCATCAATATCAATGGCCTTCCCATCCTTACGTACAGCAATACAAGCAGCATTAATCTCCTTCTCATTCATTCCCAAAGCTTCCATTGCCTCAACTGCCCCACTAACCTTACAGCCTGCGGCTAATAATTTTTCTTCAAAAACTTCACGTGTTCCATGTTTTTCACCAGGTATATAAACTGTAATTTCCCAATCAGGAAGAGAATTATTGACTGTATTCCACTTCGTAACTTTATTTAACTGTAATTTCCCATCAACCACAACTTGAGCCGCCAATGCCCTATATACATCTACAGAGTGTAATTCCCAGTCAGGTCCATTGCTATTTGTTGCAAAAACAATGCCATCATACCCAATGCGCATTTCTTCAATATCTTTTACACCAGCATTAAAACAGGACTGTAATTCACCTGATTTCATTGGCCGTGAACTATTAACGATATCAATCGTTTTATCTCCAATACCACGGCAAAACTCTTTAATACCAGCACCTGAACCACCAGACTCGATAACGGGAATTTTAAAATTAGGGTAAATTTCTCCAAATACCTCAGAAACGATTTTTTCATAAGGTAAAACTGTTGATGAACCCGCAATCTTAATCTGATCGCGAGCATTACCGATATCAACCAGCAACGCAGTAACGCACATCAGCCCCACTCCAACTGATAACAACTTACTCATTCATACACTCCCTAAGACCCAAATTCTAGTTTACATTTGTAGAATCACAAAATAAATTTAGTAATCTTCTTAAATAAATTAACTTGAACGCTTACGTTCAACAATGTCCCAAAAAAGAGAGGCGATATCCGCACCTCCAAAGCGTTTAATTTCACGAATCCCAGTGGGAGATGTAACATTGATTTCTGTTATATAATCTCCAATTATATCAATTCCTACAAGAAGAAAACCTCGTTTCTGCAAAGTAGGACCAATGCGTGCACAAATTTCATAATCACGTTCAGTCAAGCCAATACTTTCTGCTCGACCTCCAACATGCATATTGGAACGAGCATCCATTTCCGCCGGAATCCGATTAATCGCCCCCACAGGTGTGCCATCAAGTAAAATAACCCGCTTATCCCCTTTTCGAACGACATCTAAATAACGCTGAACAATAAAAGGTTCACGATAACTGTGTTCAAACATTTCTACAAGCGATGTTAGATTGCGATCATCTTGTTTTAAATGAAAAACACCCGCCCCTCCACTACCATAGAGTGGTTTAACAATAATATCACCAACCTTATTTCTAAACGATTTTATTTCTTCAATATCTTTTGTAATTAATGTTTCTGGCATTAAATCAGAAAATTCAGTAACAAAAATCTTTTCTGGGCTATTACGTACCCATGTTGGATCATTTACGACAAGCGTCTTAGGGTGAATGCGCTCTAATAAATAAGTTGTGGTGATATAATACATATCAAAAGGTGGATCTTGACGTAAAAGAACTACATCCATATCCATCAACGGCGTGTATACAGGCTCCTCCAATTTATAATGACACCCCTCTTCATCACGCACAATTAATGGCTCTAACTGTGCAATCACGCAATCACCACGCATAGATAAGTAATCTGGTGTATAATGAAAAAGAGTGTGTCCACGTTCTTGCGCTGCTAAAGCAAGCGCAAATGTAGTATCTCCTTGGATCTGGAGCGTTGAAATATGATCCATCTGAATAGCAATTTTCATAAATAAAACCTCCTATCATTAAAAACAGACTGGTTAATGCGCCATAAATTTATTAAATCATAAAAAAACTATGACAAGAGAAAATCTATGATACAAAAAGGTGATACAAAATTAAGCAAAGAAGAAATTGAACGTTACGCACGTCATATTGTTTTACCCGAAATCGGTGGTGCGGGACAGCAAAAGCTTAAAACTGCTCGTGTTCTTGTCATAGGTGCAGGTGGTCTTGCCTCCCCTGTTCTTACTTATCTTGCTGCAGCAGGTGTTGGAACGCTTGGAATTGTTGATGATGATATTGTTTCACTTTCCAATTTACAACGCCAAGTTATTCATAACACAAATACAATTAATCAATGCAAAACCATTAGCGCTGAAACTACTATAAAAGCGATAAACCCTCACGTTATAGTTGAAAAACATAGTCTACGTTTAGATGAAAGTAATGTAGATAAACTGCTCAACACTTATCATATTGTTATCGATGGAAGCGATAATTTTGCAACACGTTATCTACTTGCTGACCATGCTGCTCAATGTGCTAAACCTTTAATAAGCGGTGCTATAAACCGATTCAATGGCTCACTGACAGTGTTGATGCCTTATAAAGACAATAATCCCCACTATCGCGATTTGTTTCCTAACCCACCTGCAACTGGCGTCATACCCACATGTTCTGAAGTCGGAATTATTAGTCCTCTGCCTGGAGTTATCGGGACATTACAAGCAATGGAAGCTATTAAACTGATCACAAACATTGGTGAACCTTTAGTAGGAAAAATCCTACTCTATAATGGATTGTCAGCGCAATTTGATGTGATTGTCTATAAACGGCCAGATTCTAATGCAAATGCTGCAGCCATTAAAGCTTGCGTATAAGAATTTTGGGGACAAGAAAAAATACGATCAGCGCAATCATACTCAACTACTTTTCCTTTATGCATTACGAGTACTTCATGAGCAAGCGCTTTAACGACTTTTAAATCATGGCTAATAAACAAATAACCCAAATGATATTTTTGTTGTAAACGATGCAAAAGGTCAACAATCTGTGCTTGCATACTCATATCAAGAGCAGATGTTGGTTCATCAAGCATAATAAAGCGAGGCTTAAGAATAATTGCACGTGCAAAAGCAATTCGCTGTCTTTGTCCACCGGAAAATTCATGGGGATAACGATAGCGCACAGCAGGATCAAGATCAACCTCACGCAAAGCTTCAATCACGCGATCATCGCGTTCATAATCAGAAAGATATGGTTCGTGAATCGACAACCCTTCAGTGATAATCTCACTTACAGACATACGTGGTGAAAGCGAACCAAAAGGATCTTGAAAAACAATTTGAATATGGCGGCGTAAAGAACGCATCTGATTGAAAGTAAAATTGCCAATATCAACACCATCAAAATAAATCTGACCTTTGGAAGAAATCATTCGTGTCAGTGCAAGCCCTAATGTTGTTTTCCCTGAACCTGATTCACCAACAACACCAAGTGTCTGTCCAGTACGAACTGTAATATCAACATCTTGAACAGCTTTTACATAATCAACTGTTCGCCGCAATAAACCTTTTTTAATTGGAAACCAAACACGTATTTTCTTACCTTGCATCAAAACGGGCGCATTATCATTAGCCTGTAGGGGATAACCTTGAAACTCTGCCGCTAATAATTTCTTTGTATAGGAATGCTGGGGATTGTTAAAAATTTCACTCGTGGTACCATTTTCAATAATTTTCCCCTCTTTCATAACATAAACGCGCTCTGCAATACGACGCACAACAGCCAAATCGTGAGTAATTAAAAGCATTGACATATTGCAGTTTTTTTTAAGCTGCACTAGGAGTTTAAGAATTTGTGCTTGAACTGTCACATCAAGTGCAGTTGTTGGTTCGTCGGCAATTAATAACTGTGGCTTATTTGCAAGCGCCATTGCAATCATCACGCGTTGCCGTTGACCACCCGATAATTGATGTGGGAAAGAGCCCAAACGTTTTTCCGGCTCATCAATTCCCATTTGATTGAGCAAATCAATAATACGTGTGCGTAATAATTTACCAGATATGTTTGAATGTATTTTAAGAACTTCACCTATTTGCTGTTCCACAGTATGCAAAGGATTAAGAGAAATCATTGGTTCTTGAAAAATCATAGCAATATCTTTGCCACGAACTTTACGCAAATCCTCTTCTTTCTGTTTCATTAAATCTTGATTATTAAAAAGAATTTCACCTGATTGATAAAGTGTTTTCACACAAGGTAAAAGTTGCAAAATAGACAGTGCTGTTACCGATTTTCCAGAACCAGACTCCCCTACCAGAGCAACTATCTCTCTCTTTCCAATATCGAAAGAAATTTGGTCAACAACGCATTTTTTTTCTTTAGCTTGGCAAAATGCAACCGACAAATTACGTACCGAAAGCATTTTTGTCATTGCAATGTCTTTCGTGGATCAAAAGCATCCCGCACTGCCTCACCAATAAAAGCCAACAAAGCCAATAAAGTAGCAATAACAACAAAACCTGTAATGCCAATCCAAGGAGCGTTTAAGTTAGAAGTAGCCTGCCGCATTACCTCACCCAAAGAAGGATAACCAGGCGGAAGACCAAACCCTAAATAATCAAGTGACGTCAGTAAAGAAATACCTGATGTTAATAAAAATGGCATATAAGTTAAGGAAGCAACCATAGCATTTGGCAGTAAATGACGTATTATAATAATGCGATCAGGCACCCCTAAAGCGCGTGCAGCAGTAATATAGGCAAAATTGCGCGCACGTAAAAATTCTGCACGCACCACACCAACCAATGCTACCCACTGAAAAAGAAGCATAACCCCTAACAACACCCAAAAACCCTGCGCCAAAACAGCAGCCATAATAATAATTAAATAAAGCGACGGTACAGAAGACCATATTTCAATCAAACGTTGACAAATTAAATCAACCCAACCACCAAAATACCCCTGAACTGCCCCTGCTATAACACCAATAATAGTTGAAATAGCTGTCAAAAGGATACTAAAAATTATCGATAATCGAAAGCCATATAAAACCCGCGCAAAAACATCACGTGTTAGATCATCTGTCCCAAGCCAATTCCATCGACTTATCGTGCATTCCGGATCAGCGCTTCCTTGTGCATAATTGATACAACGCTCTTCTTTACTTTGAAGCCAAAAAGGAGGTGATAATGCTACAGTTTTATTACCTACTACTGTATTATATGAATAACGAACTAGTGGCCACACCGCCCAACCATGTTTTGCAATTTCATTTTGAATGAAAGAATCTCGAAAGTCCGCTACGGCTAAGTTCCCACCAAATTTTTCATCGGAATAATCAAAAAAAACAGGGAATAGCAACTCCCCCTTATAAGAAGCAATAATAGGGCGATCATTGGCAATAAATTCTGCTGAAAAAGAACAAAAACATAAAAATAAAAAGAGCCACAACGACCACCAACCACGACGATTTTGTTTGAAATTACGCCAACGACGCGCACTCAATGGAGAAAAAAAAGATCGTTTTTGTAACTTCGAGTCACAGAATTGATCATACTTTATCTTTTCCATCATAAATCTTTTCTATCAAAATCAATACGTGGATCAACCAGCATATAAATGATATCAGAAATAAGACTCACAACAAGACCAATCAGCGAAAAAATATAAAGACAGGCAAATACAACAGCGTAATCACGATTAACAATAGATGTATAACTTAAAAGCCCCATACCGTTTAATGAATACAGCATTTCAATCAATAAAGATCCGCTAAAAAATGAACCCATAAAAGCTGCAGGAAAACTGGCAATTACAATCAATATCGCATTGCGAAAAATATGACCATAAAGAATAGAGCGTTCGCTTAAACCCTTCGCGCGAGCTGTAATGACGTATTGCTGACGAATTTCTTCCAGAAAACAATTTTTCGTTAACAAGGTTGTTGTCGCAAAAGAAGAAATGACCATCGCTGTTAATGGTAAAATTAAATGGTACAGGTAATCTAATATCTTGCCTCCAAAGGATAATTTATCAAAATTATCCGAAGTCAAATGACCTAATGGAAACCAATCAAAAAAAGATCCCCCAGCAAAAAAAACCATTAAAAAAATTCCAAAGAGAAAATTAGGAATTGCATAGCCAATAACAATAATAGCACTCGTCCATACATCAAAAGCAGAGCCTTCTTTAAGAGCTTTACGGATTCCTAACGGTATGGAAATAGCATAAGAAATCAGCAAATTCCAAAAACCAAAAGAAAGAGAAACAGGTAGAGCACTCTTAATCAACTCAATAACTGAACGCCCTTGTATATAAGACTCCCCAAAATCAAAACGTATATAATTGCCAAGCATCGTCAAATAACGCTCCAAAGGTGGCTTATCAAAACCAAATTGCCGTTCAAGTTTGGCAATAAATTCTGGATCCAACCCTTGTGCTCCACGGTACTTAGAACTCCCATAAGCAGATAAATCAGCATGCGCGCCATCAAAAACACTATCAGAAGAAAGACTAAGATCGCTACCACCAGCCACTCGTCCTACAGCATCACCACCCATCCCTTGTAATTGAGCAATAATATTCTCAATAGGTCCACCGGGTGTAAATTGTACAATGACAAATGTTACCGTCAAAATACCAATCAGTGTCGGTATAATTAGTAAGAGACGCCATAGAATATAGGCCACCATTTCTTATTTTACCTTTTGATCAAATCACACCAAATCATTTAAAACAATACATCGCTTACAATTCTTCTGATAACCTGATAAAACCAAATCACAAATAAAGCTAACTAACATATACTTTTAAAGTCAGAACTTCTGGCACAAACTAATTTTGTTTAGCATCTTCATTATCCAGTGGTAAAGGAACAGGGTCATCAGATAAACTGCGTAAATAGAGTAAAAGATCAGCACGATCTTGATCATTTTTAATCCCTCGAAATGACATAGTCGTTCCTGGAAATGCTTTACGAGGTGACTGAAGATAGCGATCTAAAGTGGAAAAATCCCATTTTTTATCAGAATTTTCACGTAACACTCTTGAATAAGTAAAATCTTTTGCATCCGCAAAAGGGCGATTTACTATCTCCCAAAGTGTTGGGCCAAGAACACGGTTAGAATTATCACGCCTAGAAGTATGACATAGAGCACACTGACGAAAAATTTTACGCCCATTTTCAAGATCACCTTGTTGAAGACGCTCATTTAACGATAAATAATGGTGAGATAGACCCTGCTTTTCTTTAAGCTCATCATTATCTGCAGTATAAGAATGTTGAACTGATGCAAAATAATCATAAATTACATCACTAAAAATGAAAATTCCCCCTGCAATAATTAGCAAAAACAGAGAAGCACAAATAAAATAGGTAAATGTAGATCGTTTCATTAAAATCTAAATATTCAATTTTTATCATTTTCAGTTTAAGGTTTTTCCTTATAGTATATCATTATAAATATATCAAATATACAACATTTGGAACTCTAGTGATGGCTTTTAAACCACTCATTCTTATTCCCGCTCGCATGGGTTCATCTCGTCTTCCAGGAAAACCTCTCGCTGAAATCGCTGGAAAACCTATGATTATTCATGTAGCTGAACAAGCAAAAAAAGCTGCATTAGGACGTATCATTGTTGCAACGGACCACAATACCATCGCTCAAGCTGTTACAGCTTACGGACATGAATGCATCATAACACGTAGTGACCATCAATCAGGATCTGATCGCATCTATGAAGCTTTAACCATCATTGATCCTGAGCGACACTACAATATTATTGTAAATCTACAAGGTGATTTACCAACAATAACCGCTCACGAAATTATTAGTGCTCTACAGCCTTTAGAAAATGACTTAACTGACATTGCAACCCTGGGTGCTAAACTTATTGAAGAAGATGAAAAAACAAATCCCAATGTAGTCAAAATTATTGGTACACCGCTTTCTCAAAACCGTTTGCGTGCTCTTTATTTCACCCGCGCAACTGCACCTTACGGAAACGGTCCTCTTTACCATCATATTGGATTATATGCTTATCGACGTGAAGCACTTGAACGATTTGTAACTCTTGCACCATCCACACTCGAACAACGCGAAAAACTTGAACAATTACGTGCATTAGAAAATAATATGCGTATCGATATAGAAATAATCGATACGATTCCCTTAAGTGTCGACACACAGTCTGATCTTGATAAAGTACGCAAAATCTTAACATAAAGAAATCAACTCTTTGTAATCATATTAACACTTTTGCACTACGCTAAAAATTATCACTAACAATAGCCATACGGCTTATTGTTTTTACTCACATTGCCACATAAAGAAAAAAGATATTATTCTTAAAAACGTCTAATTTCTAAGTGTAAACTTCTTTTATGAAAACGCTGTAGTTTTTATAAAAAGCCATTAAGATAGACTTGCATTATAGAAGATTACGCTTAGCAAATGGCATTTATAAGAGTTCCAAATGTATAGAACCTACTCAGTTATTTGGAAAAATGCTTCTTTAAAACTGGATTTGCAAAACACTCGCAACTCAGTTTGAGTAATTTTATATCTCCACATATATTCAACGAAATTCGAATATTGTAGAGATTTTCCAACAGATTGGATAACCAAACTTTTTAAAAAGCAAAATTAATTTTCACATTAATTAGTGGCGTTCACTTTTATAGCCTAATCACCTCGTAAATTATAAGCTACATTGCAAACAAACATAGAAATAAGAGAAAACTTTGATCAAGAATTACCTATAACAAAGCCAATATTTTATCTACTTCAAACAAAAACATAGGCTACTTTATTATAAATAATTGACAAATTTCTTGCATATTCAGCAACCTACAGTACAAAAAACAAAATCATTCAAAAACCGCAAATCACAAAATGTTAAAGAAAGACCAAAAATATTTCTTATGCTAAATATAAATTAAATTCAAAAGAAAGCTTTTTAACTATTCTTTCTACGTTTTTTGTTTCAAAGCTTGATTTTCTTTTTTAAATCGACAATATAAAATTGGGAGGTTGGTGATGGACGAACTACTCGCCAACCGGGTCAGGTCTGGAAAGAAGCAGCCCTAACGAGCTCTGGTACGGGTCATCGTGCCGACCTTCCACTTTTATTAAATGGAATCACGCCTTTGCTATTTTACAAATCTTCGTGATAAGATAAGTACTCTGCCTCCCAAAAATAAAGAAATCTTGGGCGTTTTTAAGAAATGATCCTATTTTCTTAAAATAAATTGATTGAGAAAAAATCCTTTTATAGTAGAGTATATTTTTAATCTGTGTTTTCATGTTATTGTAATATACTTACAAGAGCTTTAAAAATTGGAATCATTGATGGAAAAACTGCCTGCAGCAACGACTTACCGTGTTCTCGCTCGCAAATATCGGCCTCAAAATTTCTCTGACCTCATTGGTCAAGAAGCAATGGTGCGCACCCTTACTAATGCTTTTGAGACAGGGCGCATTGCACAAGCGTGGATGTTAACAGGAATTCGTGGAGTAGGAAAAACCACAACAGCACGCATTTTAGCGCGTGCGCTCAACTACAAAACAAAAGATATTGACCAACCCACTATTGCACTTAATACACTTGGTGAACATTGTGCACAAATTATTGAAGGCCGCCATATTGACGTTATAGAAATGGATGCTGCCTCGCACACTGGCATTGACGATATTCGTGAAATTATTGAACAAATACGTTACCGTCCTGTTTCTGCACGCTATAAAATTTACATTATCGACGAAATTCATATGCTTTCAACACAAGCATTTAATGGCCTATTAAAAACGCTTGAAGAACCACCACCCCATATAAAATTTATTTTTGCAACAACAGAAATTCGCAAAGTCCCTATTACAATCCTTTCACGCTGCCAGCGTTTTGACTTACGGCGTATTGAATCAAAAGTTTTAGTAGAGCATTTGCGTAAAATCGCTAAACATGAAAAAATTAAAGTAGAAGATCAAGCTTTATCTCTAATCGTTCGTGCTGCAGAAGGGTCTGCACGTGACGCTTTGTCTATTTTTGACCAAGCTATTGCCTATAGCAATGGTAAAGTCAGTACTGTTTCAGTACGCACAATGTTAGGGCTAGCTGATCAAGCGCGTATTATTGATCTGTTTGAATTTGTTATGAAAGGAAATATTGTCAGTGCATTGAGTGAATTACGTAGCCAGTATGACGCAGGTGCCGACCCTTTTATGATATTAACAGAATTGTCTGACTTCAACCATTTGGTCACACGATTGCGTTTGACACCAGAGATAGCTGGAGATCTCTTCTTAACAGAAGAGGAACGTTTAAGAGGTTTAGACTTTTCACAAAAACTTTCTATTCCCGTTCTTTCCAGAAACTGGCAAATTTTGCTCAAAGGCTTACAGGAGGTCAATAAAGCTGCACGCCCCATTCAAGCTGCTGAAATGATATTGATTCGCCTTACCCACACTGCTGACTTGCCAACTCTTGATGAAGCATTGAAAAAACTCACACAAGAAAAAACATCTCTCACAATTACCGAAAATAATTCCCATCAAGAAGCCAACAATGTAAACCATAGCGTAAAAGCTGATGGTGGACAGACTCACTCTTTCTCACAAATTTCAAACTCACAGCAAAACCAACATAATTTAAAACCAGCCTTAGCTAATCAACCCAGCCTTTCCGTTCAACCAATAGAATCATTCAAGATTCAAACTCCTGAAAATACAGATTCTTTTAAAACAACAGAAAGTCTTGATAACATTCAAACTATCGAATCTCCTAACAACGTTGTTCATTTACCGTACGCTTCTTCTCAACCAGAAACGGAAACAACAGAACAAAAATCCTTAAATATAAACTCCCTACATGATATCGTTAATTTAGCTGAACAACACCGCGAAACACATTTCAAATTGCTTATCAAAGAATTTGTTCACCCTGTTTCTTTTGAACCAGGGCATATAACATTAAGACTTGCTGAAAATGCTCCGCGTTCACTAGCTCGTGATATAAAAAAAATGTTACATCAATGGACTGAAAAAAAATGGACAATAACCTTTGTCACTGAAGGGGGAGGACCAACTTTACAAGAAGAAAGCGCAGCCGCTCAAAGGGCTCTTTTTTCTGATGTTGAAACAGATCCTGATATTGCAACAATTCTCAACCACTTCCCAGGAGCAAAAATTGTCGATATTCGTCTGAATAAACAAGAAAATGATCTTGATTTAACTCCTCATATCTTCGACAATGAAAACGATGATCATACAAATGATGAATAAGGAAATTAATTACTATGCGTGATATGATGGGCATGATGAAAAAAGCCAAAGAAATGCAAGAAAAAATGCAGCAAATGCAAGATGATTTGGCTAATTTGCATATAACAGGTACAGCCGGCGGCGGGCTCGTTAGTATCACCTTAAATGGGAAAAATATTATATCAGCAATCAAAATTGACCCGTCACTAATCAATCCTGAAGAGGTTGAAATACTTGAAGATCTCATTATGGCGGCCCATAATGAAGCAAAAGCAAAAATTGAAACGGCTATAGCAGAAAAAACACAAAGTATAACAGCAGGTTTACCGATTCCACCAGGTTTCAAGCTTCCGTTTTAATAAAGTGGCTTTAATTTAATCTTTTTGGAATAATGGTATGTCTCAACATATTGCAGGCCCTGAAATTGAGCGCCTCATTCAACTTTTAGCGCGAATACCGGGTCTTGGACCACGGTCAGCACGTCGGGCTGCCCTTCATCTCATCAAGAAAAAAGAAATACTATTAGAGCCATTAGGAGCGGCGATACAAGAAGCTGTAAACAAAGTAAGCATTTGTTCTATTTGTGGCAATGTGGATACAACTGATCCTTGTTTGATTTGTACAGACCCTCGCCGTGATAATACAACGATTATTGTTGTTGAAGATATTTCTGATCTCTGGGCTCTTGAACGAGCCGGAATTTTATCAGCACGTTATCATGTATTAGGTGGACGACTATCCCCATTGGATGGAATAGGCCCAGATGAACTCAACATCACTTCTTTAATAAACCGTGTTATTAATGATTCAATTACAGAAGTTATTCTAGCTGTTAATGCAACTGTTGAAGGGCAAACAACAGCGCATTATATCACCGATCAACTGTCTAATTTTTCAATTAAAATTACCCGGCTTGCCCATGGAGTACCGGTAGGTGGTGAACTAGATTATCTTGACGATGGAACTTTAGCTGCAGCCCTACGAGCGAGAACCAATCTTTAAAATATAATTTTCTATTATCTTGTTATTTCTGTCATGGTATTTTTAAAGGAAAAAATATCAAAAAGACTATAGTTAAGAGATTATCTCTTCTCATAAATTGTGATCGTGCTTTAATAATAACACACTAATAATATACACACTTAAGACTGAGCGTATAACTTAAAAATTATAGAAAAATAGCTTATACAGAAACACAGTTTGAAAGCTTTGGCAGTTTTATTAGAATTCATTAATTGACTAGTTTGTACAATACCACACATTTCAGAGTAATAATTGTCTTTTCAGTAAAATATCCTGTGGCTTAAAATCTAAATAACCTTGGATCTTCCATATTTGCCATATTCTTCTAATGCTGCATATGAACTTTATGGTTCTTTTTCGGTTACTCCTTGATAATTTTAATATTTTTAGTGATACCCTTGCGTACACTTTTGCCATGCTATACCAAGACACACATTAAACACTAATCTAGTCTGAAAAATATTTCCAAAAACGTAATGTTTATTAATATTGCAATTGTCTTCAAACATTGCAAAATATACAAAATAAAAATACTCAAAAAACTATAACTAATTATTTATCTGTTGTTATATCCAGTCAAAAAAATGCGTTCATGTTCATCCTTGCTATAGACACCGCTTCAATTTATTGTGCCGTTGCACTTACCCGCCATCAAGCTGTTATTGCGCGTATCAGCGAACGCATTTCCAAAGGCCATGCTGAAAAACTCATCGGTCAAATTGCACAAATAATTGACCAAACCGACATCACATTTGATCAAATTGATCGGATCGCCATTAATATCGGACCTGGATCATTTACAGGTGTACGTACAGGTGTTTCAACTGCAAGAGCTTTAGCATTAGCACTAGAAGTACCAGCCATTGGGGTGAGTACACTTGAAGCATTAGCAGCACAAGCAATTAACAAAAATGCCATGTCAACAATCACTGTTGTCATTGAAGCTGGTAGAGGAATGTTCTATTATCAAAATTTTAACAAAGACCTTACAGCTTTATGTGTGCCTGGCTTACAAACACTTGAGAATATCGTCGCAGCTTTACCACAACAAACAGTATTAACTGGTCCAGCTGCTGATATTATCGCTTCGTACATCAAAAACAATAAAATAAACACCACAACCATATCAGATCTCATTCCATGTGAAGCGGCTGATGTTTTAACCTATGCTCACCTTGCGGCAAACAAACAGCCACAAGCTGCACCTCGCCCACTTTATTTACGCGATGCTGACGCAAAACAAAACGCCAGTTTTGTCTTACCACGAAAAAATAATGGCTAAAGTTTCATCCATAAAAAAACATTTTGAGATTGCATCGCTACAAACTGATGATAGCGCTCTTCTTCATCAAATTCACCAAAATTGTTTTATTCCAGCTTGGGAAGAACAAACATTTGATACTTTTTTAAAAGATCATTCTATTTTTGGCTACAAAGTTTACCTTATTAATCAGCCTGATCAAATTTTAGGATTTTGTCTATGCCGTCTTATTCTTGATGAAGCAGAAATTATTACAATTGCTGTCCAACCTCATTACCAAAGACAAGGAATTGGCTCTTTGCTTGTCGATAGTATACTTTGTTATCTTCAACATGCACGTGCCGCAAAGCTATTTTTAGAAGTTGAAGAAACCAATCTTTCTGCCTTGGCTCTTTATCAGCATTTTGAATTCAAAAAGATTGCTAAACGTCTTGCTTACTATCAATCACCAAATGGCCGCAAAAATGCAATCATCATGCAAAAAACTTTTAAGCAAACAGATTGAGATTTATACAAAAAGCGTTTAGGAATGCATCATGAAGCAGTCGCATCTTAAGAATACACTTTCTATTTCTCCCCAAAAGGTTTTTATCAAAACCTACGGCTGTCAAATGAATACTTATGACAGCCAACGAATGAATGATAGTCTTAGTGCCGAAGGTTATGTAACTACACAAACACCAAATGATGCCGACCTTATTCTTGTTAACACCTGCCATATTCGTGAAAAAGCAGCAGAAAAACTTTATTCTGATCTTGGTCGCTTACGGATGATACGTCAAAAACGTGCACTTGGTAAACCTTTAATAATTGGTGTGACGGGCTGTGTTGCACAAGCCGAAGGAGATGAAATCTTGCGTCGTGCGCCGACAGTGGATCTTGTTGTTGGACCGCAAATGTATCATCGCTTGCCAGAGTTATTAAAACAGGCCAAACAAGGAAAAAAAATCGTTGAAACGAATTATGCTGTTGAAGATAAATTTACTCATTTACCACCTCATAATAAACATGCTGTGCAAAAACGGGGTGTTAGCGCATTTTTAACAATACAAGAAGGATGTGACAAATTTTGCACCTTTTGTGTTGTTCCTTATACACGGGGTGCTGAAACATCACGACCTGTTGAACAAATTACTCATGAAGCCATCCAACTTATTGAAGCTGGTGTCAAAGAAATTACGCTTTTGGGGCAAAATGTAAATGGCTGGCATGGACAAAGTGCTAATGGCAAAACTTGGCGTCTTGGTGACCTTCTCTATCATCTTGCCAAACTTGATGGTTTAAAGCGCTTGCGTTATACAACCAGCCACCCACGTGATATGGATGACAGCCTTATTGCTGCACATCGCGATCTTGATATGCTTATGCCTTATCTGCACCTTCCTGTCCAATCTGGTTCAGATCGTATTTTAAAAGCAATGAATCGCCAGCACAAAAGTATTCATTATCTTAGACTTATTGAAAAAATTCGTACCGCACGACCAGATATTGCTTTTTCAGGCGATTTTATTGTGGGATTTCCAGGTGAAACTGATGAAGATTTTGAAGAAACCATTAAACTCATTAAACAAGTGGGTTACAGTTCAGCTTATTCTTTTAAATATTCACCACGTCCTGGAACACCTGGTGCAACAATGAAAGACCATGTCGATGAAGCTGTAAAAAATTCTCGTCTTCAACGTTTACAAGCACTCCTTCTTGACCAGCAACATACATTTTTACGTTCTAAAATTGGTCAAAAAACCAATATCCTCATTGAAAAATCTGGTCGCCATCTTGGGCAAATGGTAGGTCGCTCTCCTTGGCTTTTACCTGTTGTTGTAGATGCACAAGTCTCTACAGGCACTATTATGGAGATTCATATTAAAAATGCGAGTTCAAACAGTTTCGTCGGAGAAAAAGTAAATATTAAAAAACACTCCTAAAGTTTTGTTCAAAGTATTAACTCAAAAAACTCTTTTATTTTTAAAGAAAAAAATTATATCTTAAATGTACCATACTTAAACAACACAGGAGAATAGGTTGAAAGTATCAACCGAAAAACCAAAACACATTAAAAAGGCAATAAATGCCTCCCCCAAAAACATTAATATCTTTGAAAAAAAGAGCTTATCGGAAACTGGTCATATTGTTTTAACTTTTGAAAATAACAATTATGCAAAAATAGTTTTTGGAAAATTCGATGAAAATCTTTCTTATATTGAACAAAAACTCGGACTTAACATTTACCCGCGCGGTAACAAAGTTTCAATCCGTGGAAGTGCTGCTGCTACAAAACACGCGCAATATGCATTAGGCCAGCTCTATAAACTAGCAAAAACACGTCAAGAGCTTACTTTATCAGATACAGAAAGTGCACTCGCTATGGCAAATTTGCCAAATGAAAAGCAAAAGTCTCCAAAAACAATTCAATCTACGACAAAACATGTACCAATACAGTTGAGCACTCATAAAAAAACAATCTATCCCCGCACCCCAATGCAAGAGGCTTATCTGCGAGCAATGGAGTGTTCTGAACTTGTTTTTGGTATAGGTCCAGCAGGAACCGGCAAAACATATCTTGCGGTTGTTCACGCTGTAACGCTCTTAGAGCGCGGTATTATTGAACGAATTATCCTCTCACGTCCTGCAGTTGAAACTGGGGAACGTCTTGGTTTTCTTCCTGGTGACCTCAAAGAAAAAGTTGATCCCTATTTACGCCCGCTTTATGACGCCCTTTACGATATGATGTCTGCTGAAAAGGTAGAACGCATTTTAGCTTCTGGAGTCATAGAAATTGCTCCTCTTGCTTTCATGCGCGGACGAACACTTGTTCATTCAGCTATCATCCTTGATGAAGCACAAAATACTACACCCATGCAAATGAAAATGTTCCTCACACGTCTTGGAGAAGGAGCGCGTGTTGTTGTTACAGGTGATATAAGCCAAATTGATCTTCCTGCAGAGCAAAAGTCAGGTTTAACAGAAGCAATTCGCATTCTCTCAGATATAGAAAATATTTCGATCGTTCGTTTTGACGAAAAAGATATTGTACGCCATCCTCTTGTTGCTGCTATTGTCCGCGCTTATGATCGCGATTCTGGCAAACAAGCAAAAAAGTATCATTCTAATGATCTTGATTGAAAAATGAATTAAATCCATCATGATTACTATTGATATAACTATTGAAGATTCTGAGTGGGATAATGAGGACGTACTTTATGACATCACCACAAAAGCATTAACCACCACAATGCACCATTTATCATTAAACAAAGTAACAAGTGAACTCAGCTTACTTTTTACAAATGACGATCACATAGCACAAATCAATGCACAATGGCGCTTTCAAAACAAACCCACCAATGTTTTATCCTTTCCTGCTTTTCCTCTCAAAGTTGGACAAAGTCCTAAACCTATGCTTGGTGATATCATCATTGCAAGGGAAACTATCATGCGAGAAGCAAAAGAAGAAGGGAAATCGTTTCAAGACCACTTGACGCATATGATTGTTCATGGCCTCCTCCATCTTCTTGGTTACAATCATGAAACAAATGATGAAGCTAATCAAATGGAAACGTTAGAAAGAGAAATCCTCAGCAAGCTTTCCATAAAAAATCCCTATACTGAGTTACTTTAAAATGATAAAAATCAAACTTTAAAAACCGATATTACACAATAAAGCTTAAAGCATCTTATGCATTATATTATAAAAAGAAGGCTTAGAAAATCTTAGGACCATGGTGGATAAAATCAATACACACAATAATAATCAAATATCTTCTCATACTGAAGGAGCCTCCTCTCAACGAACAAATCATATAGAAAAAAATTCATTTCTGAGCCATTTGTTTTCATTCTTACGTGGACGTAACTCCACATCACTGCGTGATGATTTAACTGATGCCCTTGCTGCCCACAATGAAGATAACGCAACACTCTTCTCACCCGAAGAGCGTATTATGCTACACAATATCTTACGCTTGCGTGAAACACGCATTGATGATGTGATGATCCCACGCTCTGAAATCGAAGCATTAGAAATAAATACCCCTCTTGGGGAAGCTCTCGAATGTTTCGAAAAAATTGGCTATTCTCGTATGCCTGTTTATGCTGAAACTTTAGATGATCCACGAGGTATAATCCATATTCGTGATATCCTTAGTCATATAACCCGTTTTATTACCAGTTCAGTTTCCAACAAAAATGGGCAAAAATCTGTTCCACTTCAGTTAAACCATACAGAGGGTTTAGATACCCCAATTGGTAAACTAGATCTTATTCGAACAGTTTTATTTGTTCCAAGCTCCATGCTTGCTAGTAAATTATTAACACGTATGCAAGCTACACGAACACAAATGGCTTTGGTTATTGATGAATATGGTGGCACAGACGGTTTAGTTTCTATGGAAGATATTGTTGAGCTCATCGTTGGTGATATTGAAGATGAACACGACAATATCAACAATGTTATTGTGCGTGAACCCGATAATAAATGGCTTGTTGATGCAAGAACTGAATTAGAAGATGTGGAAAAAGCTCTCGGTCCTGATTTCATTGTAGGAGAATATGGTGATGAAGTCGACACCATTGGTGGTTTGATTGTTTCCATTCTTGACCGCATTCCTTCAAAAGGTGAAATCATTGAAGCTATACCTGGCTACAAATTCCGTATTTTAGAAGCTGATAAACGCCGGATCAAACGATTACGCATTGTTCGTATCCCAGAAAATGAGCACTTAACTGAAGAGGCTACTTCAAAAGGGTGATGGTCAAGTGCTTGTTAATAAGCTCACAGCTTTTCTACTTTCTGTCACTGGTTGGAAACGGCAAACATGTGTTTTTTTATGTGGCGCACTCACATCCTTTGCGCTCCCACCTTTTTATCTGACACCTGTCAGCTTTTTAACTTTTCCTGTCTTCGTTATCTTACTTGATGCAATCTACGCTATTCAAAATCTCAAAAAACGCCTTTTGATAAGTGCATTAACCTGCGGAAATTTTGGCTTTGGTTATTTTGTTTGCAGTCTTTGGTGGACAAGCAATGCTTTATTGATAGATCCGATTACTTATGCTTGGACAATGCCATTTGTTATTTTTGGTCTTCCTGCTTATCTTGCTCTTTATTGGGCTTTTGCTGGTTTTATTGTTGGTTGGTTATGGACAAAAGGGATAACACGCTTTTTTGGCCTTGCTTTTGCACTGGGACTAGCAGAATGGTTACGCGCCATCTCGTTTACAGGATTTCCATGGAATGCACTTGGTTATACGGCTATGCCAACCCCGATGCTCATGCAATCAAATATGATTGTAGGACTTTACGGAATGAATATTCTTGCTGTTTTAGTCTATAGTTTACCTACAGTTTTATTCACGAATGAAAAAAAGAAATTTGCACTTATTCTTTGTTTTCTACTTACATTAACCCATAGCTTCTTTGGATTTTATAGACTGAATACAGCACCTAATATCGCTGATTATCAAAAGAGTAGTTATTGGGTACGCATTGTTCAACCTTCCATCCAACAAAATAAAAAGTTAGACAATGCTACACCTGAAGATATATTCACAGCTCATCTAAATTTAAGTATAATGTCAGAAACTGATCAAACTTTAAAGCCTGACTTTATCGTATGGCCTGAAACATCTGTTCCTTACATTCTCACAGGTACTTCTGCTATCACAATGCGCATCGCCTCACTTCTTAAGCCACAACAATGGGCTATTATTGGTGCTGTGCGAGCCAATACTGACTCCCCTAATGCCCAAACACAATATTTTAATACAATTGAAGTCATTGACGCCAAAGGTAATATTCTTAACGCTTCCGATAAACTCCATCTGGTCCCTTTTGGTGAATATCTCCCCTATCAAAGTTTATGGAATAAAATTGGATTAAATGCCATTGCCGATAAAATTGGTGGATATAGCTCTGCTTCTGAGCGCCAAACTGTTATGATGCCAAATGGATTTTCTTATCTTCCTCTCATTTGCTATGAAGCCATATTTCCCCATGAAATGACTTTTAAAGGCCCTCCTCCTCAAGCAATTATTAACGTTACAAATGATGCATGGTTTGGCATAACACCTGGCCCGTATCAACATTTTCAGCAAGCACGGCTGCGTGCAGTTGAACTAGGAATACCTCTTATACGAGCAGCCAACAATGGAATATCAGCTGTGATTGACCCTTATGGACGAATCGTTGATGCTCTTGAACAAAATGCTATTGGTTTTCTTGATTCTCCGATTCCATCACCCATTATTCTAATATGGAATAATGAATACAGAATATTCTCTACTTTCATCTTATTCATTCTTATGCTATTGTGCCGTATTAGTTTTGGCTTTACAAGACGACCTTAATGATTGAGTGCTTATGTATAATATCATGTTATGCGTACCAGTAACGTTGGGGAAAAGTATTACATATTATCCTAATTTATGATAAACTAACTTTACGTGCATCTAATATTGATTTGGAAACAAAGCGCTGAAAATAAAGAGTTGCAGTATGACCGAAACTAGAAAAAAGCCCGATCCAATAGATGTTTATGTTGGCACTCGTATTCGTTTACGTCGTAATATGTTAGGTCTTACCCAAGAAAAATTAGGTGAGCAATTAGGTATTACTTTTCAACAAATCCAAAAATATGAAAAAGGTACAAACCGTGTTGGTGCAAGTCGCCTTCAAGCAATTGCAGAAATTATGGATGTTCCTGTTTCTTATTTTTTTGATAAAGGCATTACTCAATCCGTAGAAGGTTTTGCTGAAAACGAGAGTAATTTCATGGATTTTTGCTCTAGCAGCGAAGGAATCCAATTAATGCGTGCTTTTACTAATATACTTGATGCTAAAGTACGTCGAAAAATCATTGATTTAGCAAAAGCTCTTTCTGAAGAAGATCAAACAAATAAATTATAAGAATAAAAATTACATTTTTCCTTTAATATCGCCTCATAAATCAGCATTGACGATTTGCCATAGGATTGGCAAATAGAGCAAACTTTAAATAAATAATAAGAAAATGCCGGTTTTCTTTTTTGAGGGAGTTTTTATGCCGCATCAAAATTATTTTTTCACTAGTGAATCAGTATCCGAAGGGCATCCTGACAAAATCTGTGATCGTATTTCGGATGAAATCGTTGATATGGTTTATAAAGAAGCGCAGAAAACTGGAACTGATCCATGGTTAATGCGAATCGCTTGTGAAACTTTAGTAAGCATAAATCGTGTGGTTATTGCTGGTGAGATGCGTGTTCCTGATACGCTCTTAAAAAGAGATAAAAATGGAGAATTTATTTATGATAAAATTGGTTCTCCTATCATCAACCCTACTCATTTTCGTACAGTTGCGCGTCAAGCTATTCGTGCAATTGGTTATGAACAGGCAGGTTTTCATTGGAAAACGGTTAAAATTGATGTTCTTTTGCGTCAACAATCGGCTGATATTGCACAAGCGGTTGACAATGCAACTGATCGTCAAGGCCAAGAGGGAGCAGGCGATCAAGGCATTATGTTTGGATATGCTTGCCGTGAAACACCAGACCTTATGCCTGCGCCAATCTATTATGCGCACAAAATCTTAGAGCTTCTTGCCATAGCGCGCCATAAAAAAGAAGGAGAAGCTGGAAAACTGGGGCCAGACGCTAAAAGTCAAATAACAATACGATATAAAAATGGAAAACCTATAGAGGTAACGTCTATTGTTCTTTCAACACAACATTTGGATGAAAATTGGGATTCAAATAAAGTGCAAACAGTAGTTGAGCCTTATATTCGTCAAGCTTTACGTGATATTCCTATTTCTGATGAATGCAGTTGGTATATCAACCCAACAGGCAAATTTGTTATTGGCGGGCCTCAAAGTGATGCAGGGTTAACAGGACGCAAAATCATTGTTGATACTTATGGTGGTGCAGCACCCCATGGTGGAGGGGCGTTTTCAGGTAAAGACACAACAAAAGTTGACCGTTCTGCAGCATATGCTGCACGCTATCTAGCTAAGAATATTGTTGCAGCTGATTTAGCAGAACGGTGCACTATTCAACTTTCTTATGCAATTGGCGTTGCACAACCCTTATCTATTTACCTTAACCTTCACGGAACAGGAAAAGTAGATGAAAATACTATTGAAACCGCAATCCGCAAAATAATGGATCTTTCACCAACAGGTATCCGAAAACACCTTGGTCTTAACAAACCCATTTACGCCAAAACAGCTGCTTATGGCCATTTTGGGCGCAAACCAGAACATGATGGTTCATTTTCATGGGAAAAAACTGATCTAATTGCAACGCTTAAATCAATGATTAAAGTACCATGATTGCACATAAAACACGTATGAGCGAAGCTTTTTTTGGTCGCCGACAAGGGAAACAGTTACGAAACAATCAAATTTCGTGTATAAAAACGCTTCTCCCCACTCTTAATATTGATTTAAACAAACCAGCGCCCTTAGAGTTAACATCTTTATTTGCTACTCAAGTAAAAGAAGTCCGGCTTGAAATTGGTTTTGGTGGAGGTGAAAATTTAATTCATGAAATGGAACGTTTTCCACAAACTGGTTTTATTGGCGTAGAACCCTTTATTAACGGTATGGCAAAAATATTGGTCCATATTGAAAAACACACACATTACCAAAATCATCTTCGCCTTTATGATAATGATGCCACACAACTTCTTGATTGGCTGCCAACAGCATCACTTGATGGAATAGATCTTTTTTATCCCGATCCATGGCCTAAAAAAAAGCATTGGAAACGGCGATTTATCAATACAAAAAACCTTAATCGTTTTGCTCGAGTTCTTAAAATAGGTAAAAAATTCCGTTTTGCCAGCGATATAGATACTTATGTTAATTGGACCCTATATCACTGCACACATCACGACAGTTTTGAATGGCAAGCAGAAAATCCTCAAGATTGGAAAAACCCCTACCCGTCATGGCAGAGCACCCGTTATGAAGCAAAAGCTTTGCGCGAAGGCAGAACACCTGCTTATCTCACTTTTATTAGGAAATAGCTGATAAAACACTTTACCATGGACGACTTGAAAAACTTTAAATTTAAGAATATAATGAAAAGAATTCTTAATCTTGTGATAAGGAGTGGGTTATTTGGACCCGCTCTTTTTTAATATCAGTGGGTCAAAACAACTTGAATGATATAAACGAAACTGAAACAATAAATAACATTGATGAGCCGCGTCTGTTTGAAGAAGATGGCATCGAAGGGCGTGTGGCTGCTCTTGTCTCACCATTGCTCAAACCTTTAAGTTATCGTTTAATTCGCGTAAAATTCTCTGGTTTAAATGGCTTAACTCTTCAGATTATGGCTGAACGCGCTGATGGCACCATGACAATAGAAGATTGTGAAATTATTAGCCGCACTGTTTCGCCTTTTCTTGATGTACAAAACATCATTGAACGAAAATATCATTTGGAAATCTCATCTCCTGGTATTGATCGCCCATTGGTAAGAAAATCTGATTTTTTCAAGTGGCAAGGACATGTTGCAAAAATTGAAACTGGTGTTGTTATTAATGGACGCCAGAAATTTCGTGGCACACTAACAAATATTACACAAAATAGCTTTACCTTAAATACCGATAAAGCTTCTTACGGAGAAATAGCGGATGTTTTGATTCCCTTCGCTGATGTTACGAATGCGCGTCTAATACTCACTGATGAACTTATTCGCGACGCACTGAAAAAAGATAAAGAGTTACGTCAACAGCTAATCCCTGAAGATAATCTCAACACTTTAACCGAGAAAACAAACTGTCAAAATTAATATTAATTAGGATCATTCCGCTTGGATGGTATAAAAAAGGAGAAAATCTATGGCTATAAGCGCTAACAGGCTTGAACTTCTGCAAATCGCAGATGCTGTTGCACGCGAAAAGTCAATTGACCGTGAAATTGTCATTTCTGCAATGGCTGATGCTATACAAAAAGCAGCACGTTCACGTTATGGTCAAGAAACCAATATCCGTGCTGAGATTAATTCTAAAACCGGTGAAATCAAATTGCAGCGTTTGCTTCAAGTCGTTGATATTGTTGAAGATTATACAAATGAAATCGCTTTATCTGACGCCTTAAAACATCAAGTCGATATAAAAATTGGTGATTTTTTCTGTGACCCTTTACCTCCTATGGATTTTGGGCGCATTGCAGCGCAATCTGCCAAACAAGTTATTGTCCAAAAAGTACGTGATGCGGAACGTGACCAGCAATTTGAAGAGTTCAAAAACAAAGTTGGTGAAATAATTTCTGGTACAGTCAAACGTGTAGAATACGGTAATGTTATTGTCGATCTAGGACGTGGAGAAGCTATAATACGACGTGATGAGCTAATTCCTCGTGAGTCCTTTCATTATGGAGATCGGATTCGTGCCTTTGTCAATGACGTACATCGTGAACAGCGGGGTCCGCAAATTTTTCTTTCGCGTACGCACCCTCAATTTATGGCAAAACTTTTTACCATGGAAGTGCCAGAAATTTATGATGGTATTATAGAAATTAAATCCGTTGCACGTGATCCAGGTTCGCGTGCCAAAATTGCTGTCGTTTCACGTGATGGCTCAATTGATCCTGTTGGAGCGTGCGTTGGAATGCGAGGAAGCCGGGTTCAAGCTGTTGTTGCAGAATTGCAAGGAGAAAAAATTGACATTATTCCTTGGTCACCTGATGCTGCAACATTTATTGTCAATGCACTACAGCCTGCTGAAGTTTCAAAGGTCGTTCTTGATGAAGATGCAGAACGTATTGAGGTTGTCGTTCCTGATGACCAACTCAGTCTCGCTATTGGGCGACGTGGGCAAAATGTTCGTTTAGCTTCGCAATTAACAGGGTGGAGCATTGATATCTTAACAGAACAAGAAGAATCCGAAAATCGCCAAAAAGAATTTAATGAACGCAGTAAACTTTTCATGGAATCCTTAGATGTTGACGAAATGGTCGGACAAGTTATGGCATCAGAAGGTTTTGCTTCAATTGAAGAAATTGCCTATGTTGATCTTGAAGAAATCGCTTCTATTGATGGTTTTGATAATGAAACTGCTTCAGAAATTCAAAGCCGTGCACGCGAATACCTAGAACGCAAAGAAAAAGAATTAGATGAAAAACGTAAAAAACTCGGTGTTGCTGATGAATTGCGATCACTTCCTGGTATGACAAACGCAATGTTGGTTGCTATTGGCGAAGATGGTATTAAAACAATAGACGATTTTGCAGGTTATGCAGTGGACGACTTAATTGGCTGGCGAGAACGCAAAGGAGGTCAAGTTCAGAACTTCTCTGGTATCTTAACTCCATTTGATATTACACGTACTGATGCAGAAGCTATGATTTTAGCTGCACGTGTGCAAGCAGGTTGGATATGCCAAACTGATTGTGTCGCAGAAAATTCTACAGAAAATGAGAAAACAGATAACGTGGATGAAGATACACTTTAAAATAGGAGACACACTTTAAATGAATGAGCGGACCTGTATTGTGACAAAGAAAAGCGCTTCAACAGCGGCGTTGATCCGCTTTGTCGTTGGTCCAAACAATCAAATTATCCCCGATCTTAAAGCTAATTTGCCTGGGCGTGGTATTTGGGTTTCTGCTCATTATAATACCATTGAAGAAGCAATTAAACGTAAAGCTTTTAGCAGAAATCTTAAAACAGATGTGGAGGTTGCTTCAAATCTTGCTAATATTGTGGATAAACTCCTCTTAAAGTCTGCCCTTGGGAGCCTTTCTATGGCGCGAAAAGCAGGTGCTGTTGTTGCAGGTTTAACCAAAGTTGATTCTGCTATCCGCTCTGGTCAGGTTGCTCTCGTGCTGCATGCAAAAGAAGCTACAGAAGATGGTAAACGGAAAATTTTACAAGCAATCTATGCAATACAACAGAAAACGAATCAGGATATAAAAGTTTTATCTTTATTTACAAGCGATGAAATGAGTGTGGCTTTTGGAGCTAATCTTGTGATACATGCAGCCTTATTGAATACAAAATCTGCAGAGGGTTTTAGCAAAACGATAAACAAATTGATCGCCTATCGTAACGAGAAATACAATAAGCCTTGTGAGATGACGGCAAAAGCCGTGAAGGAAATACAATGAGTGAAAATAATAATGACAAGATAACAGCTAAAAAGACGCTGACCCTCAAACGAACAGGGCTGGAAACTAGTATGGTCAAACAAAATTTTAGTCATGGACGTACAAAAGCTGTAGTTGTCGAAACTAAACGACGTAAAATTACACGTCCTGATGAAAAAGTTGAGACATCATCGTCAATTACTAAACCACATGTGGCTCAACCACGCTCCAAACCCCGGTTTGAAGAAAAAACAACGAGTAAACCTATAGCCCAAAAATCTGTGGCTCAAAGTAATCTTTCATCAGCTGAAATAGAAGCAAGATTTCGTGCTTTAGAAGAAGCAAAAATCCAAGAACAGATAACGCGTCAACAAGCTGAAGAAAAAGAAAGACGTGCCAAAGAACGTGAAGAAAGCTTGCGTTTACAAGCTGCTCAAGAAAAAACAAAACAGCAAGACAATCAACACACTGTAGTACAAACTCAAACTTTCTCTCCCGCAGTCTCTCTAACAGAACCAATAGAATCAGCAAAGGCAGCTGCCCCGTTTAAAAATACAGCTTCAATCGAAAAACGTGCCATAGATGACAATGAAGACGAAGAAAAGCGTAACCGTCGCGCTAATCTTTCCAAATCAGAAATACGTGCACCTAAAGCTGTAAAAGGTGCCGATGAACGCCGCCGCGGAAAACTCACGCTTAATAGTGCCTTAGATGAAGAAGGCAGTGCACGTGGCCGTTCAATGGCTGCAATGCGCCGCAGACAAGAAAAATTTAAACGCGCTCAAAACCAAGAACCACGGGAAAAAATTTCTCGTGAAGTTATTCTTCCTGAAACTATTACCATCCAAGAACTTGCACAACGTATGGCTGAACGCTCCGTTGATGTTATTAAATTTCTGATGAAACAGGGCCAAATGATGAAGCCCGGCGATGTTATTGATGTAGATACTGCTGAACTTATTGCTATTGAATTTGGTCATACAGTTAAATGTGTCTCAGAATCGGATGTAGAAGAAGGCATCTTTAATATAGCTGATGACCCTCAAAAAATGCGGCAACGTCCACCAGTGGTAACAATTATGGGGCATGTCGATCACGGAAAGACGTCTTTGCTCGATGCTATTCGCAAAGCCAATGTTGCATCTAATGAAGCAGGTAGTATTACGCAACATATTGGTGCTTATCAAATTGAACACAATGGTCAAAAGATTACCTTTATTGATACACCCGGACACTCTGCCTTTACAGCCATGCGTGCTCGAGGTGCCCAAATCACTGACATTGCTATTCTGGTAATCGCTGCAGATGATAGTGTTATGCCGCAAACAATTGAATCAATCAATCATGCAAAAGCTGCTGGTGTGCCTATTATTGTTGCCATTAACAAAACGGATAAACCAACTGCTGATGCACAAAAAGTGCGCACAGAACTTATGCAACACGAAGTTTTCGTAGAATCCATGGGTGGGGAAACTTTAGAGGTTGAGGTTTCTGCTAAAACTGGTCAAAATCTTGATAAACTTCTAGAAGCTATTCTCCTTCAAGCTGAAATTCTTGACCTGAAAGCAGACTCAGAACGAACTGCAGAAGGTATTGTTATTGAAGCAAAACTTGATAGAGGACGTGGATCCATTGCAACTGTTCTTATTCAAAAAGGTGCATTGCATCTTTCCAATATTATCGTAGCAGGTAATGAATGGGGCCGTGTTCGTGCCTTGATTGATGATCATGGTAACCATATTAAAGAAGCAGGTCCTTCTACACCGGTTGAAATTTTAGGTATGCAAGGTACACCGCAAGCTGGTGACCGTTTTGCTGTTGTAGTGAATGAAGAAAAAGCACGTGAAATTTCTGAATATCGTCAACGATTAGCACGTGACAAAGCTGTAGCACGAAAAGCTGGTTCTCGTGGTTCTCTTGAACAAATGATGACAAAACTGCAAACCGCTGGCATAAAAGAATTTCCGCTTATTATTAAAGGAGACGTTCGGGGATCTATTGAAGCGATTGCATCAGTATTAGAAAAGCTCGGAAATGAGGAAGTATGTGCACGTATTGTTCACTCTGGTACTGGAGGAATCACTGAAAGTGATATTTCTCTTGCTGCAGCATCTAATTCTGCTGTTATTGGTTTTAATGTCCGAGCTAATAAACAAGTGCGTGATCTAGCTGCAGCTCAAGGAATTGAAATTCGCTATTATAACATCATTTACGATCTCGTTGATGATGTCAAAGCAGCTATGTCAGGATTGCTTTCACCAGAAAAACGTGAAACATTTCTTGGTAATGCTGAAATTTTGGAAGTCTTTAACATTACAAAAATTGGAAAAGTTGCTGGCTGTCGAGTTACAGAAGGTAAAATAGAACGAGGTGCAAGTGTTCGCCTCATTCGAGATAATATTGTTATTCATGAAGGAAAACTTAAAACACTTAAACGTTTCAAAGATGAAGTCAATGAAGTGCAAGTTAGCCAAGAATGTGGGATAGCATTTGAAAATTATGAAGATACTCGTATAGGTGATATTGTTGAAATTTTCCGAGTCGAGCATATTAATCGCACATTATAAAATCACATGATAACTTTCCTCTTTATTAAATGAGAGAAATTATTGGGTTGATGGATGGTGTTTCTTTCCTTTTTAATTTTTTAAAAAAAGTAAAGAGAAGAGAAATTGTAATAAAGGTTATGAGTTCAATGAAAAACACAGGCCCATCACAACGGCAATTAAGAGTGGGAGAACAAGTTCGCCACGTGTTAGCTCATATACTGCAACGAGATATTTTACTTGATGATGTCTTAAAAGGTGTTGTTATTTCTATCTCTGAAGTACGTATGTCAGCAGATTTGAAAATTGCCACTTGCTTTGTTTCTCCGCTCAGTACTGTTCACGATATTTCTCACACTGCTATTATAGAAGTCTTAAATAAACATAGTCGTTTTATCCGTAAAGAAATTAGCCATCAATTGCGACAAATGAAATACATACCTGAATTACGTTTTCGGTTTGATAGTAGTTTTGATAATTTTTCAAAAATTGATGCTCTACTCCATTCACCTGACGTTGCACGCGATCTTCTTCATAATAACGAGCCTGAAAATTAAAAGAGCATGGCACAACAACGCAAAAAAAAAGGTCGTTCTATCTCTGGTTGGGTAATTCTTGACAAACCAAAAGGAATGAGATCAACAGAAGCTGTCTCACAAATCAAATGGCTCTTTAATGCACAAAAAGCAGGGCATGCAGGCACACTTGATCCACTTGCTTCTGGTATGTTACCTATTGCATTAGGTGAAGCAACCAAAACTATTCCTTATGTTATGGAAGGTGTCAAAACCTATCACTTTCACGTAGCTTGGGGAGAAGAGCGCTCAACAGATGATCTCGAAGGTGAAGTCATTAAAACAGCGACTCAACGTCCAACACAAGAAGATATCCTTGCCCTTTTACCCAAATATACAGGTGTTATTCTACAAACACCTCCAAAATTTTCTGCAATCAAAATTGCCGGCAATCGTGCTTATGATCTAGCCCGTGCAGGTGAAATTGTTGAAATTCCACCCCGCGAAGTGAAAATTGAATCTCTCAAACTTACTGGAACCACCACACAAGGACATTCCATTTTTGAAATAACATGCGGAAAAGGAACATATGTACGCTCCTTAGCACGCGATATGGGACGTGATCTTGGTTGTTATGGATATATTGCTGACTTACGCCGTATCGCAGTAGCTCCTTTTAATGAAAATGATCTTATTCCATGGAATAAATTAGAGGCAGCCGTAACACATAAAGACGAAAAAGGAGAAAATTATGCATTTCCCAAACGGGATTTCTCTATACTTGATGAACTACTAACTGAAACAAAGGCCGCATTAGTTCATCTCCCTCATTACACCATAAACGAAAATCAAGCACAGCATTTAAGAACGGGCAATCCAGTACTCTTATATAATCAAAATACATCCGTTGATGAAAGTGATGTTTGTATAATCTACAAAGACCAACTTCTCGCTATAGGTACTATTGAAAAAAACCAATTCAAACCCAAACGTATTTTCACAAATAGATGAACTTCTTTCTGCCTGCGATAACCTCTTTATGGAACGAAATATTCTCTTACACTTATTACGAACAATTGATCTATTTTACCACTTTATATCCAAGCTGTTCTACTAAAATCATTGTTCTGTAGAAAACTTCAAATATACCTCATCAGCCTGTGGTATTGTTTGCCACTCAATCATACGATGTACTCTTATACCATCGGGTGCACAATTTAATCGATCAAGATGTTTATTCACTTCTGCATCTGCTTTTATAGCCCGATAATTATGGCGTAAATAATCTACCCATGTTGGCATATGATAAACTTCTGTCCAATAGCCAGGTTTTTCAAGATTACGTACAAGAACCCATTGGCGAGCACCATCACGTCGACGAATATGACGACGACGTGCCATAACTTCAAGAAATTCTTCGAGATCATTTTCATTGATTTGATAATCAATCATAATCATGATAGGGCCACTACATGCTTCCAAGTCAAGCAAAACTTGTGGTTCTTTAAATTGATTAAGTGGATCAAAATCTATCTGAGGAATTTCTTGGATTTTAAACTTTATACCCGCAAGAGCCCCTAAAATTAAGAAGAGAGCACAAACACTCAAAGCCACTGTTGGAGAATAAGCATCAGCAAATACACCCCAGATCACACTACCAACTGCCATACCACCATAAGATGCAGTTTGATAAAGTGCTAAAGCACGCGCAACAACCCAGCGTGGTGTAGAAAGTTGTACAGATGTATTAAACAGCGACAACGCTAAAACCCAGAATAAACCAGCAGGAAATAAAACAAGATGGCTTACAACAATTGAACGACTCATTGCTAAAACAAAGCAAACAAAAGAAAAGCCAATAAATGAAGTTGCAACTATCGTTTCTGAACTAAAACAATGCCGTATATACGAGTTAACAAAGCCAGCTGTAATCGCACCTATACCAAAACAACCAAGTAACGTACCGTAGAGAAGGGCACCTCCCCCAAGAATGTCACATGCAACAATTGGTAACAAAGCAGAAACCGAAATCGTCCCGATACCAAAAAGAAACGCTCTGGCCATAACGTTTAAAAGATTAGGCGACATCACAACATAACGCAGACCATCTGCTATAGCCCCTAAAAATTTCTCTCGTGGCAATGGTAATGTATTGGTCTTATAGTTTGGTTTCCATAAAAATAAAGCACTCGTTAAAGGAATATAACTCATAGCATTTAATAAAAAAGCAGCCGTTCCACCTAGAGCAGCAATAACAACTCCTCCGATAGCAGGACCTATACTGCGCATTAAATTAAAACCAATACTATTTAGAGTAACAGCAGCAGGGATATTTTCTCTACTGACAATATCCCCCATTGTTGCTTGCCAAGCAGGATTATGAAAAGCAAGCCCACACCCAATCAAAAATGTGAAACACAGTAAAAGCCAAGGCGTTATCAATCCTAAATAGGATAAAACAGTCAAATTAATTGATACAATTATCATAACTATTTGTGCAAATAACATAATTTGACGCCGATTAAAATTATCGGCTAATGCTCCTGCCATCAGAGAAAAAACAACAAGCGGTAATACTGTAGCACCTTGAACAAGCCCAACCATGAAATGCGACGAACTAATCAAAGTCATCAACCAGCTTGCTCCTACAGCTTGTATAACAACTCCTAAATTAAAAATGAGATTCGCTGACCATAAATTTCGAAACATTGAATTTCGAAAAAGCTCTAACGTTGAAATTTTCTGCATCTTTTGTCTCCAAATCGGCAGTCTAATCTTCTTTTTACCATAAACACATTGCGCAAAGCTGCAATCTTTCTCTCAAATAGATATGCCATATTTCATAAAATAGCCTTAAACTAAACAACTTTATTTCTAAAGAAGATCTTCAATATACTTTCAAGGGCTAGTATTTTGTTCTTCTTTCTTATATAAATACCAAAGCAAGTAAGAATTTTTGTTCTGCTTGTTTTTTCATAGACCCTCGCTGGACGACATCTCGGCTATGGGTGACTGTTGTTTCCTCATTTTTTGAAAGGATGATATGATGTCGATTACAGCTGAACGTAAACACGCTCTCATTACAGAATATGCAACTAAAACCGGTGATACAGGTTCGCCAGAAGTGCAAGTTGCTGTTCTTTCTGAACGTATTTCTAATTTAACTAATCATTTTAAATCTCACAAAAAGGACAATCATTCTCGTCGTGGCCTTTTAAAGATGGTTTCTAAACGCCGTCGTCTTCTTGACTACCTTAAAGAAATTGACCAAGATCGCTATCAGGTGTTGATCGGAAAACTAGGCTTGCGTCGCTAAAATAAAGTAAATGGGTGTTTTTACAAAAAACATCCATTTATGTCAGCTTACTGCTTTCATCTTCAAAATTGATAAAAAATTTTCATAAGGCAGGATTGCCAGTTGCTTCGTATCTCAATTGTGATTTATTCTTATCTTTGCGAAAGAACAGAAGCATCTTGTTGTCTTGCCCGCATTTGAAAGAAAACATACAAAATTAGAACGTGAACACTGGCCATTAAGGATAAAAAATGTTTAAAACCCATAAGGTAGAAATTGAATGGGCCGGTCGGCCACTCATCCTCGAAACAGGAAAAATTGCACGTCAAGCTGATGGTGCAGTTCTCGCAACCTACGGTGAAACCATCGTCTTGGCAACCGTCGTTTCAGCAAAAAATCCAAAACCAGATCAAGATTTTTTTCCACTAACCGTTAATTATCAAGAAAAAACCTATGCTGTTGGTAAAATACCAGGTGGTTATTTCAAACGTGAAAGCCGGCCGAGTGAAAATGAAACATTGGTTTCACGTTTGATTGATCGTCCGATTCGTCCTCTTTTTGTCGACGGTTATAAGAATGACACTCAAGTCATTGTCTCTGTTATACAGCATGATTTAGAAAACAACCCTGATATTCTTGCTATGATTGCATCCTCTGCTGCATTAACTTTATCAGGCATTCCTTTTGTAGGTCCTATTGCTGGTGCTCGCGTTGGTTATTGTAATGGGCAATATGTTCTCAATCCTCACATTGATGAAATGCCCGAATCAAAACTTGATCTTGTCGTTGCCGGAACAGAAAATGCCGTGCTAATGGTCGAATCAGAAGCACAAGAATTACCTGAAGATGTCATGCTTGGTGCTGTTATATTTGGTCAAAAAGGTTTTCAACCGGTTATTGACGCCATCATTAAACTTGCCGAAGTTGCTGCAAAAGAACCGCGCGATTTTATTCCAGAAGATTTATCTGACCTTGAAACAGCTATGCTTGAAATGGTCGAAAAAGACCTTCAAAAAGCTTATACAATCACCGATAAACAAGAACGTCACACTGCAATTGACGCTATTAAAGCAGAAGTTGTCGACAAATTTATGTCGAAAATGGAAGAAAATTGTGAATTTAATGCTGATCAAATTGCCACTGTTTTCAAGCATTTACAGGCTAAAATTGTTCGCCAAAATATTCTTGATACTGGAAAACGCATTGATGGACGCACCCTTTCAACTGTCCGTTCAATTCAATCAGAAGTTGGTATTTTGCCTCGTGCACACGGATCAGCGCTGTTTACCCGTGGTGAAACACAAGCACTTGTTATCGCAACCTTGGGAACGAGTGAAGACGAACAATATATTGACTCATTAACAGGAACGTACAAAGAAACATTCTTACTCCATTACAATTTTCCACCTTTTTCAGTAGGTGAAACAGGACGTATTAGTTCTCCTGGTCGTCGAGAAATTGGTCATGGTAAATTGGCATGGCGTGCTATTCACCCAATGTTGCCAACAAAAGACTCTTTCCCTTACACTATTCGTGCTGTATCGGAAATTACTGAATCTAATGGATCATCTTCAATGGCAACTGTCTGTGGAACTTCACTTGCGCTCATGGATGCAGGTGTTCCTTTAGCTCGTCCTGTTGCAGGTATTGCAATGGGCTTGATTAAAGAAGGTGAACGTTTTGCTATTTTGTCTGACATTTTAGGCGATGAAGATCATCTTGGTGATATGGACTTCAAAGTAGCAGGTACAAAAAACGGTATCACATCTTTGCAAATGGACATTAAAATCGATGGTATTACTGAAGAAATTATGAAAATAGCACTTGAGCAAGCCAAAGATGGTCGAATCCATATTCTCAATGAAATGTCAAAAGCCTTAACCAGCGCACGTGATGAACTAAGCGAGTTTTCTCCACGTATAGAAATGATGAACATTCCTGTAGATAAAATTCGTGATGTTATTGGCTCTGGTGGAAAAGTAATTCGGGAAATCGTCGAACAAACTGGAGCTAAAATTAATATTGAAGATAATGGTGCAATTAAGATTGCTTCTACCGATGCTAAAGCCATTGAAGCAGCAAAACGTTGGATTCATTCGATTGTTGATGAACCCGAAACTGGTGCCATTTATCAAGGAACAGTTGTAAAAACTGCAGAATTTGGCGCATTTGTGAACTTTTTTGGCTCACGCGATGGACTTGTTCATATTTCCCAACTGGCATCAGAACGCGTAGAAAAAACAACTGATATCGTTAAAGAGGGTGATAAAGTTTGGGTTAAATTAATGGGCTTTGATGAACGCGGTAAAATCCGATTGTCGATGAAAGTTGTTGACCAACAAACCGGGAAAGAAACTACTCTCGATGATTCAATGAAGACAGAAAAAGAAAATAGTTCTGATAAAAAAAGTAACACTGAACGAAAACGCCGCAGTAAGAAAAAAGAAAACTAAGCTTTTTCTTATTATCATGAAAAAAGTGCTATCCTCACGTTAGGATAGCATTTTTTTTTGAAAGAACCCAATGTGTCATTGTTGCTATCTTGAAAAATATGATTTTCTTCAACTTAACTCAAATTAATATTGGCTGTTTTCTGATTTAATTAAGATACTCAATGAATAATAAATACAAACTTTTAAATTATAATCGTCTTAGTAATTAAATTTCTTAAAATCTACCAATGTCAAATTCCGTTTCTTTTGCAAACAAGTTAAATATTTGCCCATGATGGTGTGTTTTTACAATTTGATAAATACCATGATCCTCGCTAAAAACTACTTCTTGAATTTGCCTAAATAGGTCAAACCAAGTATATAAATTGTCATCAACAAAAGTAAAACTAGCAAATATCACTTCAATGATGAAATAGATAAATTATATTAGTGACAAATTACAAAATCACAGCCTTGTATTTTGGTTTTAAGTATCGCTATCTATATAGATAGGTATAATATTTATCGTTTCGTTCACCACTACTCAGTTTTGAAAATACATTTCATAACATTTTGGCATGTTTTTATGGTCGTTACTGTTCCAGAATCTGCCATATTTGTTATTTTGTATATTTCTGGAAAAACTTTTATTTTAGTAGAAAGATTAAGACTTCTTTTCTTACGCAAAAACCTAAGAAAATAAATAAAACTTAGCCTGCACTTAATTTTTATGAAATTAATCATAACAGAAAGCAGTCAAAACACATGTAATAATTAACAGCTATTATTTTCATGGTTTTTTATTAGAACGATCTTGTTTACGAGTTTATCACAGATTTTCATAATACAATCATTTTAAATCCACGATCTCACACAACAAAACATAAATATCTTCATCTTAAGAAAGAAAGTATTGCGATTATTAATACCTACAAAATCCTTCAAATAAGAAAGTAGCTTATTTTATTGTTTGCTAACCAATATCTACTCTTGTGAAAGAGTGTAAAAAACTCTTTCACAAAATTTTGATATATAAAAAGCACACAGTTTTTAAAGTTATCGAAGCACAACGAAAAGATAATAACAAGCGATAACCCTTAAAGAATAAAACGTGAAAGATCGACATCAGCCGCCAGATCGCCTATAGATTGTTTGACATAAGCAGCATCAACTTTAAATGAAGTACCAGCTTTATCAGGCGCTGTAAAAGAAATTTCATCTAGAACACGCTCCATCACTGTTTGCAAGCGACGTGCCCCAATATTTTCAATTCTTGCGTTTAAATCAACAGCAATATCAGCCAAAGCATCAATTGCATCGTCTGTAATTTCTAAATGAACCTCTTCTGTCGCCATTAAAGCAATATATTGCTTAATCAAACTTGCTTCAGGTTCGGTAAGAATACGCCGTAAATCTTCCCTCGTTAAAGCATTTAACTCTACACGTATAGGCAAACGGCCTTGAAGCTCTGGCAACAAATCAGATGGCTTGGACACATGAAACGCACCAGAAGCAATAAAAAGAATATGATCTGTTTTTATTTGCCCATATTTAGTAGCAACTGTTGTTCCCTCAACTAAAGGCAAAAGATCTCGCTGAACTCCTTCACGTGAAACAGTAGCACCTGCTCCACCGTCTCTGGTTGCAATCTTATCAATCTCATCAATGAAAACAATTCCATCATTTTCAGCTACACGCAATGCTTCTTGAATAATTTGATCCTGATCAAGAAGTTTTTCAGATTCATCATCAATTAATGGTTTAAAAGCATCCCGCACAGTTGTTTTGCGGATTTTTGTACGAGTCCCCATTTTGCCAAAAATATCTGATAGACTCATAATACCCATTTGTGCACCAGGCATACCAGGAATATCAAAGGTGGGAGTACCATTACTACTATTATCGGCTACTTCAATCTCAATTTCTTTTTCGTCTAATTCACCTTCGCGTAATTTTTTACGAAAACTATCACGTGTAGCAGGACTTGCCGTTTTGCCAACAAGGGCATCCAAAACTCGCTCTTCAGCATTTATATGGGCTTTAGCTTTCACCTCATCCCGCTTTTTTTCGCGTACAAGAGAAATTGCTATTTCAACAAGATCACGAATAATTTGTTCAACATCACGCCCAACATAACCAACTTCGGTAAATTTAGTGGCTTCTACTTTAACAAAAGGCGCACCAGCAAGTTTTGCTAATCGACGTGCTATTCCTGTTTTACCAACACCTGTCGGCCCTATCATTAAAATATTTTTCGGCATAACTTCTTCACGCATTTGTCCTTCAAGTTGTTGCCGACGCCACCGATTACGCAAAGCAATAGCAACAGAACGTTTAGCGTCTTTTTGACCAATAATAAAACGATCAAGTTCAGAAACAGTTTCGCGAGGAGAAAATACAACACACATTCAAATAGCTTTCTCTAAAGAATTATAACTCTGTATCCAATGTTTCAATCGTGAAATTGCCATTGGTATAAACACAAATTTCAGCAGCAATGCTCATCGCCTTACACGCAATAGCTTTTGCATCCAAATCCGTATCTATGAGTGCCCGCGCAGCCGATAAAGCAAAATTGCCCCCAGAACCAATTGCCATGATTCCATCTTCTGGTTCTAATACATCTCCAAGACCTGTTAAAGCCAAAGTTACTTTTTTATCAGCCACAAGCATCATTGCTTCAAGACGACGCAAATAGCGGTCAGTTCGCCAGTCTTTTGCAAGCTCTACACACGCACGCATAAGCTGATCAGGATATTGTTCAAGCTTAATTTCCAATCTTTCTAACAATGTGAAAGCATCCGCTGTAGCGCCTGCAAAACCAGCAATAACCGTTCCACCCTTCCCAAGACGACGCACTTTACGTGCATTACCTTTCATAATAGTTTGCCCAAGTGAAACCTGACCATCACCAGCCATAACTACTTTATCACCCTTTCGTACAGTAACAATAGTTGTACCATACATTCTATCAGACTTATGTTCTGTCATTAAGAAAACTCCTTAATATTGCTTCCCTTTATCAGACATAAAATGCAACTATCTACCTCTTTATTTAAGAACATATATTGCAAAACACAACGACTAAGCTTAACTCAATTATTTAAATAAGAAAATGATACCGTTGCTGCCAACTTAAATTGTTGTTAAATAACTTTCACATGTAATCTGCATTTTCTAAAGGGCAAACTATGAAAAAAATAGCCATAGGAACATTGGGTGGCACTATCGCAATGGCGCCCGATAATTTTGGGAAAATGCAACCAACTTTAACTTCAGATATCCTTATAAAAAGTGTTCCTGATTTTAAAAATATTGCCGATATTTATGCTAAAACATTAACACAATTACCAAGTGGATCTTTATCTTTTAAAATTCTTTTTGAAACAATAGAATGGGCAACACAGCAAATTGCAGCCGGTGCCGATGGTATTGTTTTAACACAAGGTACTGATACACTAGAAGAAACAGCTTTTTTTCTTTCCCTTTACTGGAATAAAGTTGAACCACTCGTTATAACTGGTGCTATGCGTCTACCCTGTAATGCAGGTGCTGATGGGCCGGCTAATCTTTTAGCTGCAACCCGCGTTGCCGCTGATCAACAAAGTCGTAACAGAGGTGTCTTGGTTGTGATCAACGACACTATTCATTCACCCTACTGGGTACAGAAAAGCCATACTGTCAAGGTTGAAACATTTCAGTCAGATTTAGCAGGCGCTTTAGGGACAATTTTGGAAGGAAAACTTATTTATTTCAACGATCGAAATTTCTTCCCTACAACTTTTACGTTTCCCAAAAAGGATAATCACCAAGTTGCACTCCTGCACTCCTCTCTCTCATCTGATACAAACTTAATGAAATTCTGTCTTGAAAGTGGACATTATGCAGGCCTTGTTATAGCTGGTTTTGGTGCGGGTCATTGCTCTTTTCAAGAAGCAGACATTGTACGACAATACGCCAAGAAAATTCCAATTATCATCGCAAGCCGTTCTTATAATGGCTCAACAGCTAAAACAACCTATGGTTATAAAGGTTCAGAAATCGATATGATCGCTTCTGGCGCCTTAATGTCAGGTTATTTATCCGCAGTGAAAGCGCGTTTACTTTTATGGGCTTTTTTGGCACAAGGTCTATCACGAGAACAAATTAATATGTATTGGAATGATTGGACTATAAGTTGAGCAAACCCGTTGATTATCTTAAATGAAGAGAATATGCACAATAAAATATTTCTGACAATAAAGCGCCCTATCTTTTCATATTCAAGCATTGCTGTTGCAAAAAAAGCAATCCAGCAAAAATCCTTGGCTGGTAAAAAATGATTGATATCAATCTGCTAAAAACCAATCAAGGAGATGATCTGATCAACTACATTTCTGGCCCCTACTCTCCTTATAGTGTCTTTACTGCACAAGAATGGTCACAGTTTCGTGCAGATACACCACTTACTTTAACCTTTGATGAAATTAAGCGTCTACGATCAATTGGCGATCCTATTGATCTTGAAGAAGTACAACGCATTTATCTCTCGTTGTCGCGTTTGTTATCATGCCACGTTGAAGCAGTGCAAAAACTCTTCCAAAAACGACAACAATTTTTGCACCAAGAAGACACAATAAAAACTCCTTTTATTATTGGCATTTCAGGCTCTGTTGCAGTAGGAAAATCAACCACTGCACGCATCCTTCAAGAACTTTTGAAGCGCTGGACATCCAGCTTTAAAGTCGACCTCGTAACAACTGATGGCTTTCTCTATCCTAATGCCGTGTTACAGAAGAAAAATCGTATGAATCGTAAAGGTTTTCCTGATTCTTATGATATTAAAAAATTGCTGAGCTTTCTTTCTGCCATAAAAGCTGGCATCGGTAATGTCAGCGTGCCGCTTTATTCACATATGACCTACGATGTTGTAGAAAATAAAGAAGCTATCATTGACCGCCCTGATATTTTAATCGTTGAAGGTATTAACGTGCTTCAGGTCAGTAATTTTCTCAATGATAAAAAAATTATGCCTTTTGTTTCAGATTTTTTTGATTTTTCAATCTATGTAGACGCTGAAACAGAAATGATTCGCCATTGGTATCTAGATCGTTTCAAACGTTTACGTAAAACAGCGTTTCAAAATCCTGAATCTTATTTTCATCGTTATGCACTCTTAAATGAAGAAGAAGCCTTTAAAATTGCTGAAAATCTTTGGCATACGATTAACTTAAAAAATTTACAGGAAAATATATTGCCAACACGGCCACGGGCTAACCTTATTCTACGGAAAGGAAGAAACCATTTAGTCGAATATGTCGCGCTTCGAAAACTATAAGGATCAAATAGATATGCTTCAACACCAAATTAATTTCACTTCAACACGTGCTGACAATAGCTGCCCTATTATTTTAGTATGCCAAAAAAATTGTGCTGACTTACCTTTTGATACATCAACAACCAAATGGATGAAAGTTAATAATTTTACTGGAAAAGCAGGGCAAATATTATTTGTTCCTCATGAAACAGGACAATTAAAAAAAGTTTTATTTGGAATTGGCAATGGTGAAGAACCTTTTATCACAGGGCTTCTTGCCAAACATCTGCCCGCCGGCCATTGGCATTTACAAGGATCAACCGCAAACGAAATAAATATTTATTTAGGATTAGCATTAGGAAGCTATCAATTTAATCGCTATCTCCAAAATCCTTCTTCCAAATCATTATCGATTCATGTTCATGACACAATTGATCTTAATGAACTCAAACGAATTTATGAGACAGTCTTTTTTGTCCGTGATCTTATCAATACTCCAGCCAATGACATGACCCCTGATACTCTGGAGACCACAACCCACCAACTAGGGCAAACTTATAATGCTCGCGTCAAAAGCATTTGTGGAGACGAACTCCTTACACAAAACTTTCCAATGATTCACGCCGTAGGGCGGGCAAGCAATATTGCACCACGACTTATTGAACTACAATGGGGGCAGGAAAATCATCCTAAAATAACATTAGTTGGTAAAGGCGTGACCTTTGACACTGGGGGATTAGACATTAAATCAGCCAACAACATGCTGTTAATGAAAAAAGATATGAGTGGTAGTGCACATGTCTTAGGCTTAGCTAAGCTTATTATGGATGCACAATTACCCTTCCGTTTACAGGTTCTGATTCCAGCCGTTGAAAATGCAGTTTCGGGTAACGCCTTTCGGCCAGGTGACATTTTAAAAAGTCGAAAAGGACTAAGTGTTGAAATTGGCAATACAGACGCTGAAGGCCGACTTATTCTTGCCGATGCATTAACCTATGGTGATGAAAACAAACCTCAATTCATGCTTTGTATGGCTAGTTTAACAGGGGCTGCTCGCATAGCGTTAGGTCCAGATCTTCCTGCATTTTATTGTAATGACTCATCATGGGCACAAAAAATTTCTCAAGCTGCCAACTGTGTTAGTGATCCTCTTTGGCAAATGCCACTCTGGCAACCTTATAAAGAAAAATTATCATCACCGATTGCTGATCTCAATAATGCAACTCGGGATAACTTCGCTGGCTCTATAACTGCTGCCTTATTTCTCAACTCTTTTGTTGAAAAAACCCAACACTTTGCTCATTTTGATCTGTACGGGTGGATACCAAAAGAAAAACCAGGTTATCCTACTGGTGGTAGTGCGCAAGTTATTCGTGCCCTTTATCATCTTTTCAAAGACCAAAGTTAACATAAATGACACATAAAGATCCACGATTATATCCATTCAGAAATGATCTTGCAGATCAGCACATTATAAAAGAAATAACAGCTCAACGCCCTATTCAAGGAGAAAAAAAACGCGTTAATACAGCAGTTGCTGGTTTGTTTAAAGATAAAAATCAAAAAAGCGAAAGGCAAACTGAATGCCTTTTTGGAGAAGAACTTTTAATCTTTGAACAAGGAGAAACCATGTCATGGGGGCAATCACTCAAAGACAACTATGTGGGTTATATTGATACAAAAATTCTTTGTACATCAACTATAAAACAAACTCATATTGTTTCAGTGCCGCGTACCTTTCAATATTTACAAGCTGACTTACGTGGACCAATAGACAGTGCCTTATCCATGGGAAGCAAAGTAAGTGTCGTTGATGAAATTGAAACACGAAATACAATGTATTCTATCCTTGAAAATGGAAAAGCTATTGTTTCTTGTCACCTTAAGCCCATTGAATATATCTATGAAGATTACGTTACAGTTGCGCAAACTCTTGTCGGCACACCTTATCTTTGGGGTGGTGTCAGTGGTTTTGGTATTGATTGCTCGGGACTGGTCCAGCTTTCCATGATGATGACCGGTCAAATGGTTTTACGAGATGCCGATATGCAACAGAAAACCATAGGAAAACAATTGACAGACGATGAAAATCTTCAACGGGGTGATTTGATTTTTTGGAAAGGCCATGTTGCTATTATGGTCGATCACCAAAATATCATTCACGCAAATGGCAAATCCATGGATGTTATGATCGAACCATTAGAAGAAGCTATCACATATTTTGCTAAGAAAAATCAGCATCTCATAGCAAAACGTCGACCAATCCAGAAAATATAATATACGTTCTCTCATATGAGAGAGTTTAAAAAATACAACAACGCAATTATTATTATCATATGTGGAAAATAATAATTTGATTTTCATATACTCATTAATGCAGAGCTGAATTCCACACTTACTTTTTTAAACATATAAAGTTGACCCCCTATTATAAGGCTTTTCATTTACGTACTTCAACTAAAACATTTCTGTTTATAATTTTGCACGTATTTCCCTCATAAGACAGCTTACTTACACATAAGCATTAAAATGTTAAAAATAACTTTTATTATTGTGTATTATAAATTGTATCATTTAATCAAATGAATGCCAAAAAGTTCGTCTACACATTGCTTTATTAAAAGAAGAAAATTTACTTTAACATTATGATGAATCTGTACTTACAGTACATCTATATTTTCAAATGTTTTAGTATTGTTCATAAATTTTATCATAATTGCTTAATTAATTTAAACCTCTTTAACTAAACATATGCCATATTAAATAAGTCTCGGACCTATTTTCCAAATGTTAAATTACAAAAATACAAAAAGCGTAGAATAAGAAAAAGGTTGAAAAGTGAAAAATTCCATCTGGTTTCGATTTTCAACATTCCTATCATGTATATTAATAACAGGAGAATTTTTATTTGGTTTTCCTGTTCTTTCGCATGCACAAGCATCCAATCAAAATTTAGGTCCAAGTGGTTTACCACTTCCGCGATTTGCTTCGATCAAGCCTGCACGTGTTAATGTACGCGTGGGGCCGGGAAGTAATTATCCTATTATCTACACCTATCAAAAGCAGGGCTTACCTATTGAAATTATTCAAGAATATGATCAATGGCGCAAAATTCGTGACGCTGAAGGAGACGAAGGATGGGTCTATCAATCGCTTTTATCGGGAAAACGAACTGCTATAACTATTCCGTGGCAAAAAGATAAAACAAAAAGACTTATGGTACGCCAAACTCCAACAGATAATGCAAAACTTTTAGCAGAAGTAGAACCCAATATTATCGGGAATATTCGTCAATGTAACGGGCATTGGTGTGAATTAGATATTCGCAACATTCGCGGATGGCTTCATCAAACCCAATTATGGGGAATTTATCCTGGTGAAAAAATCAAAAATTAATGATTTTCCAGCTTCTGCACTTAATTTTCATGTATCAAACTGTTTAATTCCTAATATCAACTAAGTTTTGGGTCTTAATCGAATAATTAAATCAACATGCGAAATTTCCATCCCCTCCGGAGGTTGAGGCAAATTTTCAATAATAGGAGACCCTTTTAAACTACAAGGAATATCAAGAATACGATTCTCACCTTCAATATAGAAATGATAATGATCAGATGTATTCGTATCAAACCAAGTTTTTGAGCCTTCTACAGCAATAATTCGTAATAAACCAGCTTCCGTAAATTGATGAAGTGTATTATAAACTGTCGCTAAAGATACAGGAACATTCGATTTAACCGCCTCTTCATAAAGCTCTTCAGCTGCAATATGGCGATTGCCTTGAGAAAAAATCATTTTGGCGAGCTCTAATCGTTGGCGCGTTGGCCGCAAACCATTTTGACGTAAATGTTTTTCTAATTCAGGTAAGGAATAATAATTCACAACTCCCTCACGAACTATTTTTCTTCATAAATCCTAAATCGTTTATGCTTATTGACGCAATATAAACTGCATTACATTTATATTCAAGTAAGGTTGACATTCAGGAAAATGAGGAAGATAAAACATAAATTCTTGATTTTATCAAAAATAGCCTTTCATAATAAAAATATATAAAAAAGGTCTTTAATCATATAAAATCATTTCCTTCTCCCTCAAATTTGCTTTAAAAATAAGTTGAAAAGGCACAATGAAACACACGGAGATAAATGGAGTAACAATGGCTGAACAAAAGTCTCGCTACACTTATGAAGAGCTCCTAAGCTGTGCTCGCGGTGAAATGTTTGGTAAAGGTAATGCGCAATTACCTGCACCACCAATGTTAATGATTCACCGAATCACCCAAATTAGTGAAACTGGTGGTGAATATAATAAAGGGATAGTCCGTGCGGAGTTTGACATCACTCCAGATCTATGGTTTTTCGATTGTCATTTTATCGGTGACCCTGTCATGCCAGGATGTCTCGGCTTAGATGGACTATGGCAATTAACAGGTTTTTTTCTTGGTTGGTTAGGTGAACCAGGAAAAGGGCGTGCTATATCGACAGGAGAAACAAAATTATCAGGCATGGTTACTCCGCAAACTCAACTGCTTGAATATGAAATCAATTTTAAACGTATTCGACGTGGGAATTTGGTCTTAGGAATAGCAGATGGATGGGTGAAGGCAGATGGAAAAGCCATTTACAAAGCCAATGATTTACGCGTTGCTTTATTTAAAGAAGACTAACATTATTCCATCAGAAAAAACATTTTGTTGTGCTCTATTGAACTAAGGAGGTGTGAATGCGTCGAGTTGTTGTAACCGGAATGGGAATTATCTCCTCAATTGGAAACGGACTTCAAACTGTTTTAACAAGTTTGCGTGAAGCAAAATCAGGAATTTCTTATGCACCCGAATATGCTGAATTAGGCTTTCGTAGCAAAGTTTATGCCAAACCAAATGTAAATATAGAAGAATTGGTTGATCGACGAGCCATGCGTTTTCATGGTCATGGAACAGCGTGGAATCATATTGCTATGGATCAAGCAATAGCCGATGCAGGTTTAGAACCTAGTGAAGTATCAAATGAGCACACTGGTATTATTATGGGTTCTGGAGGACCTTCCACTCGTTCAATCGTTGAAGCTGCCGATATTACACGTCAGAAAGGCCCTAAACGCGTTGGTCCTTTTGTGGTACCTAAAGCAATGAGTTCCACAGCAGCAGCAACTCTTGCAACGTTCTTCAAAATTAAAGGAGTAAACTATTCGATCTCTTCAGCTTGTGCTACATCCAATCATTGCATTGGCAATGCTTATGAGATGATACAATACGGCAAACAGAATCGTGTCTTTGCAGGAGGTTGTGAAGATTTAGATTGGACGTTATCTGTTTTATTTGATGCCATGGGTGCTATGTCTAGTAAATATAACGACACACCAGAAAAAGCTTCACGTGCGTATGATATCAATCGAGATGGATTTGTTATTGCTGGTGGCGCTGGTGTTTTGGTTCTTGAAGAGTTAGAAATAGCCAAAGCACGTGGCGCAAAAATCTATGGTGAAATTGTTGGTTATGGTGCTACATCTGATGGGCATGATATGGTTTCTCCATCCGGTGAAGGAGCAGAAAGATGCATGCGCATGGCACTTGCAACCGTAAAAAATAAAATTGATTACATCAATCCCCATGCAACAGCAACGCCTATTGGTGATCCCCCTGAAATAGAAGCAATCCGCCAGATTTTTGGGACAGGTGATCAATGCCCACCAATTTCTGCTACAAAATCTTTAACAGGTCATTCTTTAGGTGCAGCAGGTGTTCAAGAAGCGATTTATACATTGTTAATGATGAATCATAATTTTATTTGTGAGAGTGCTCATATTGAAGAACTTGATCCCGCTTTTGCTGATATGCCGATTGTCCGGAAACGCCGTGATCACCAAGAATTAAATACTGTATTATCAAATACATTTGGTTTTGGAGGTACCAATGCAACGCTTGTTTTCCAACGTTATACGTAAATGATGATTCTTAACTGATTGACAATGGCACGATCTTACGGAGAAATAATATGAAAGGTTTGATGGAGGGCAAGCGTGGCCTCATTATGGGGATTGCGAATGATCATTCAATTGCTTGGGGCATTGCATGTCAATTAGCAGAAGAAGGAGCTGAACTAGCATTGACTTATCAAGGAGATGCTTTTGGAAAACGCGTTCAACCGCTTGCAAAAAAACTTGGCTGCAAATTATTACTTGAGTGTGACGTTGAAAAAATTGAAAATGTCGACCAAGTTTTTGAATATTTAAAAAAAGAGTGGGGGTCGATTGATTTCGTTGTCCATGCCATTGGCTATTCAGATAAAACACAATTAAAAGGGCGTTATGTTGATGTTACAACCCGCGAGAATTTTACTCGCACAATGGTAATTTCAGCTTATTCTTTTACAGAGATCGCTCAACGCGCGGGTAAGCTTATGCCCAATGGTGGAACACTTTTAACACTCACTTATGGAGCTTCACAGCAAGTTGTTCCTAACTACAATATCATGGGCGTTGCTAAAGCAGCCTTAGAAGCTATGGTGCGTTATTTAGCTGCAGATTTTGGTCCTCAAAATATCCGTGTCAATGCAATTTCAGCTGGTCCTGTTAGAACCTTAGCTGGCAATGGCATTGCAGCTGCAAGAGCAATCTTTTCATATCAACGTCGCAATGCACCACTCCGCCGCACTGTAAACATTAATGAGATTGGGAAATCTGCTCTTTATTTGCTTTCTGATTTATCATCAGGTGTTACTGGAGAAATCCACTATGTTGATTCAGGATACAACATTATGTCCATGCCAACACTTGAAGAACTAAAACAAAGTGAAGAAACTCAAGGAGAATAATGGTTTAGACATTAGAAAAAAGTAGAAACACTTATTCAATAATTCCTACAAATTCCTGCAAAAATATTTAAGCCTATAAATTATTTAAGAGAATGATTCCTTTTACTATAGAATCATTCTCTTTCTCTTTTAAAATGAAAGCATTCTAGTCATTAAAAGACGATGAATCTTTCAATGCTGGTTCTTCCGGATTTTGTGCATTTGATGCCGGTTCTTGCACACCTGGTGCTAATTCCTCCTGCTGTTGCACACTTGACGCCGGTTCCTGCACACCTTGCACTGGTTCTTCCGGCTCCTGTATTGATGTTTGCTCCTCCTGTTCTTGCATACTTGATGCAGGCCCTTCTGGCTCAGTTACATTCATTTCTAATACTTCTGGCACAATAATGCGTCCTGAACCACCCATCATATTATAATTCAAATGAGAAATAGCCCACCACGTTCCCCCAATAATAATGAAAACGCACATAGCTGCAAACCATAGAGTTATCCAATTCCACTTAGCATCTGGACCAGAATTCAAGTGCAAAAAGAAAACAATCTGTACGACAATCTGGATCAGCGCCATACCAATGAGATAAATAACTTTCGTACTAACCGCCCAACTGTCCAACATCCCATACATTACAGGAATAAAAGAACCTAAAGTAAAAAAAACAGCCAGAATAAAACCAACCAAATAAGAGATAGTACTTGGATTATGTGCTTTGTCATGCATGCTCATTACAGTGCTCCTAACAAGTAAACCATAGTAAAAACACCAACCCAAACAATATCAAGCAAATGCCAGAAAATTGAAAGGCATGTTAAACGTGTTTTGTTATTCTGATCCAAACCACTACGACATAGGTGAAAAAACATCACAATCATCCAAAGTAGACCAACACTTACATGGAGACCGTGCGTACCAACCAAAGCAAAAAATGCTGACCAATAAGCAGACAGAACTTCTCGCCCAAAAAGCTGCGTACCTGTCGTCAAATCAATACCAGCATAAGCGCCAGCATCATAATAATATACCTCACTCAAAAGTTCATGAAATTCATAAATTTCCATCCCAATAAAGCAAGATCCAAGTACAAAGGTTATAGCCATCCATAAACGTACGCCAGCCAAATTACCCTTGTGAGCTTGTACCATTACAAAGCCGTAGGTAATTGATGACAACAACAAAATAGCAGTTTCAACCAACACAAAGTTTAAATCAATAAACTCACTGCCTGCTTTACCTCCACCATAAGAAGCAGAAAATACAGCAAAACTTGAAAAAAGCGTCGCAAACACGATCAAGTCCGAAAGGATATAAATCCAAAATCCAAATATCATTACCGAACTATTGTCGTGGTGATGTTCATCCGTGCAAACATTATTCATTGTTACCGCACTCATGCTTTTACTCCTTGTTCTTTAAGAACAGCTGTGAAGGTGTCTTCTGTTTTCTGTACTTCTTCAGCTGGAATATAATAACCATGATGATCGCCCATTAATGAATGGCAAACAATTGTTGCAATAAAGCCAATCACCCCAATCGCAACAAGCCACAAAATATGCCAGACAAGCGCAAAACCTACAATTAATGAGAATAAACCTGCAATAACTCCAGCTGATGTATTTGACGGCATATGGATTTTTGTAAATCCACTCGTTGGGCGCTGATAACCATTTTTCTTCATATCCCAATAAGCATCCTCAGCCTGCACCTCTGGAATAATTGCAAAATTATAAGCAGGAGGAGGAGAAGAAGCCAACCATTCAAGCGTACGTGCATCACCCCAAGGATCATTCGATGTTACTGGCAAACGCCCCTTATGCTTGATACCATACCAAATCGCCAAAAGAACTTGGAGCACAAAACAAAGGATACCAAGAAGAATAATAAAAGCTCCAACCGCAGCAATAATAAACATTGGCTGCCAACTAGGTTCAATATAGTGTTGGAGACGACGCGTAGCACCCATTAAACCAAGTATATAAACCGGGAAGAAAGCAATGTAAAAACCAATAAACCAACACCAGAAAGATGCAATACCTAACATGCGGTTTGGTTTAACACCAAAAACTTTTGGAAACCAAAAAGCCAGACCACCCAAATAAGCAAAGACAACACCCCCAATAATTGTATGGTGAAAATGACCCACCAAAAATAGAGAATTATGAAATTGCCAATCAGCAGGCACAATCGCCATCAAAACACCTGTCAATCCACCACCAACAAATGTAAACATCATCCCCATACACCAAAGCATAGGAGGCTCAAAGCGAATCCGACCCTTATACATAGTGAGCAACCAATTAAAGACCTTAACACCCGTTGGAATCGCAATAATCATCGTTGCAACACCAAAGAAAGTATTAACAGCTTCACCACCACCCATTGTAAAGAAATGGTGACCCCAAACAATAAGTGAAAGAATCAAAATAACCAAAATCGCCCAAACCATTGAACTATACCCAAAAAGGCGTTTTGAAGAAAAAGTGGGTACGATTTCAGAAATAATCCCAAAAGCAGGGATAACTAAAACATAAACTTCAGGGTGACCAAAAATCCAAACATAATTAATCCAGACCATTGGATTGCCACCAGCTGCATTAGTGAAAAAATTCATACCCAAATAACGGTCACCTGCTAACAACGCAAACGCTACAGCTAAAACAGGATAAATAACTAAAATAAGAATATTGCTAACAAAAGCTCCCCAACAAAAAACGGGCATTTTCATCAATGTCATCCCAGGAGCGCGCATTTTAATAATAGTTGCAACAAAATTGATTGCTCCCATCGTTGTCGCAATACCAGAAAGCTGAAGTGACCACAAATAATAATCGACACCTGTATCTGGACTACTTTGTAACTCTGAGAAAGGTGGATACATCAACCAACCACCACGACCAAAATTGCCAACTCCAAGAGATATATTCAGCAGTATTGCTCCCGCAACCGTAATCCAAAATCCTAGATTATTTGCAAACGGAAACGCGACATCACGAGCACCGATTTGAAGAGGTATAAGGTAATTAAAAATACCAAACAAAATTGGTGTCGCCATGAAGAAAATCATAATAACACCATGAGCCGAGAAAATCTGATCAAAATGCTCAGGAGGCAAATAACCTGCTGTTTCATTACCAAGCGCCATAGCCTGATGTGTTCGCATCATAATCGCGTCAGCAAAACCACGCACAAGCATGATAATCCCGAGAACGATATACATAATACCAATGCGCTTATGATCAACTGTTGTAATCCAATTGCGCCAAAGAATTCCCCACCAGCCAAGCGCTGTTAAAGCAACAACAGCGACCAAGCCAATCACAGCAATTGCAATACATGTATGAAGAACAATTGGCTCATGTGTAAGTGCATGAAAAGCACCAGCCGTAGGATCCGTAAGTCTTCCAAACATTTCTCACCCCATATCCAATGAATTTTAGTTTTAAAAAACCTTTTTTAAAAAAGTTTTTTCTCGATTGATGCCTTCTTAAAGAACACCCGGATCAAAAACAGAACAAAGTGTACCCCAAAGTGTTTGAGCGGCAGCACGCTTCATTAAGTCTTCATTACATATCGTATTTTCATCAACACACCGGTTAACAATTCGATAATAAAGCCGTTCTTCAACAGGTGCAAAATAACGCACTTCAGCATCTTTTTCTTTCGCGACAACATCACCCATACGAGGTACACTTGAAAGTTGACGATAAGATGAACGATCAAGTTTTTGTCCACTCGCCCGAGCTTTAGCAATCCAATCATCGAAATCTTCTAAAGACACAGAATGCCATTGAAAACGCATACCTGAAAAACCATCACCACTATAGTTCGCCGAGCTCCCGTTGAATATTCCTTGCTCATCAGCTACTAAATGTAATTTAGAATTCATCTGTGGCATAGCATAAAGAACTGTACCCAGTTTTGGCACCCAGAATGCATTAACAGAATTTTCTGATGTTAACTGCAACAATACTTGACGACCTTCTGGCGCATAAATTTCATTGATCGACGCAACGCCATATTCAGGATAAATAAACAACCATTTCCAATCTAGAGCCACAACATCAACCTGCAACGGCTTTTCTTCGCCAGCAACATCTACTGGAAGTGGATTTGAAGGTTCAAGCCTATAAGTGTAATAGGCCGTCAATAAACCTAAAATCGCAACAATAACAATGGGAATACCCCACATAAAAGCTTCAATTTTATTTGAGTGCCCCCAATCAGGCAAATAATCTGCCGCTGTGTTCGATGCGCGATATTTAATAGCCAAAAGGACTACTGCAATCATCACTGGAATCACGACACAAAGCATAACAAGAACACATATAACAATTAAAGTAAGCTGTTGACGTGCAATATATCCCCCAGGTTGAAGAATATCCATTTTACAACCAGATAAAAGTAACGCTCCCCCTAAAATAGCAAGCATCTTAATTTGTTCAAAACAGTTTCTCATTCTGACCTGCCTGTTATATGTATTAATAAATTATCATAAAAACAGTAATAGTATTTTTATAAGTTATCTTACTCATTTGAAACAAATTATTAAGAAAATGTCAAACACACCTTATCAATATTGTCCAATTTATGCCTTTTTTATACCACATTTTAGCCGCTTGGCAATATAATTAAGTGCAAATAAATATCCTTCACCCCCACACCCGGCAATAACTGCATCTACCCCCATAGAAATATAAGAATGGTGACGAAAGGATTCACGCTGATAAATATTTGACAAATGAACCTCTACTATTAGCCCTGAAAACATTTTTAATGCATCAAGAATTGCAAGAGATGTATGACTATAAGCAGCTGGATTAATAATCAATCCAGCACTCGTTCCAGTTGCTGCTTGTATCCACTCAATCAATTGTCCTTCACAATTACTCTGATGAAACTGCACCGTTATTCCAAGGTTTACTGCATAATTCTTGCAAGACTTTTCAATATCTTCTAAGGTTTCACAGCCATAAATTTCTGGCTCACGTTTTCCAAGGAAATTCAAATTAGGACCATTTAAAACCGTTATAATTGCAGACACAACAAGCCTCTTTTTTCAATTATTACCCCATCACAAACTTTGAATAGGTTTCTTGCAGCAATAAAGCTCCATCTTCAATCTCAAAGAACTCTGCTCGTCCTTTTAAGGAATCAAACAAAATACGATCTGTTCCCGTCATAAATGTTTGACTGCCTAAATCATCAAGAATATCAAATAAAGCAGCACGCCGATGAGAATCAAGATGAGCAGCCATTTCATCAAGAAGAAGAATAGGTGTCATATTTGACATCATACCTGTTAAACGCGCATGACATAAAACTAAACCTGTCAACAAAGCCTTCTGTTCACCTGTTGAACAAGATGTTGCAGCTATATTTTTATCCGCATAAAAAACCTGTAAATCTGTGCGATGCGGTCCTTCTAATGTTCGCCTAGCAGCACAATCTACCGGGCGATTGCGACGCAATCGTTCTAAAAACTGCTCTTCAACCTCAATTGCTGATGTCATTCCAAGAGCTTTTTCCAAAAAACCATCAATTTGCAGAAAAGCCCGTGGAAAAGGTGTATAAGACGACGTTTGCTCAGACATATCATTCAAAAGCTGAATAACATCAACCCGTGCAGCTGCAATAGCTGTCGCAAGTTCAGCCATCTGCGCCTCTAAAGCATCAAACCAAACACAATCTTCATTTCCATCTAAAAACAAACGATTACGCGCGCGCATAGCCTTATCATAATCTGCAATACGCCGGCCATGTAAAGAATCAATAGCCAAAACCATACGATCTAAAAAACGACGTCGATCAAGTGAAGGCCCCATAAAAAGCCCATCCATAGAAGGAGTCAACACACTCACATGACAATAATCTGTCAAACAATCACACGACTCATGCACACCATTGATATGTACTTTTCGGCCACTATCACCAGTCTCTAAAGTCGTACCAATATTCACTTCACCATAAAGAGCACATTGGAGACGAGCAAATACAACAAATGCAGCCCCTCCACTCTTAGAAAAACTGATATCAGAATAAGCCGCACGCCGTAAACCACGACCAGGAGAAAGAAAAGATAATGCTTCTAAAAGATTAGTTTTACCAGCACCGTTATGACCAGTAAAAACTACATGCTGACCTGATAAATGAATATTGAAAGAGCAATAATTGCGATAATGCGTTAATTTCAGCTGCTTCACTGTTACCTTATGTACACGGCTAGCACTGCACTGCAAGACACACTATCCTTAAACACGAATAGGCATCAGCACATAAAGTGCAGCTGCATCATCACTTTCACGAATCAGTGCCGGTGCCCCAGCATCAGCCAGCATAAAAATCATTTCATCACTTGTAAGTTGTGCAGCAATATCTAAAAGATAACGTGAATTAAAGCCTATCTCAAGCGGATCAGATGTGTAATCTGCAACCAATTGATCTTCTGCACTTCCAGAATCAGGGTTATTAACTACAAGCTTTAGCTGCCCATTTTCGATTGTTAATTTTACCGCACGACCACGATCACTTGAAATTGTTGAAACACGATCAACTGCAGCAGAAAAATCCTGCCGATTGACAGCCAGCTTTTTATCATTGTGCAGAGGAATGACACGTTGATATTCTGGAAATGTTCCATCAATTAATTTCGATGTCAAAACCACAGACCCAACAGAGAAACGAATCTTTGTTTCTGAGAGTTCTATAGAAACATCACCCTCAGTTTCTTCGGAAAGTAGTTTTTGTAACTCTCCCACAGCTTTACGAGGAATAATAACACCCGGCATATCCTTAATTTCTGAAGGCGCCTCCATATCAACCTGCGCTAAACGATGGCCATCAGTTGCAACCAAACGCAACTTCAAAAGACCATCATCAACGACATGAAAATAAATACCATTAAGATAATAACGCGTTTCTTCAGTTGAAATAGCAAATTGCGTACAATCAAATAAGCGCTTTAAATCTGATGCCGATAAAGAAAAACGACAACTAAACTGACCTGGAAGTGACTCTGGAAAATCTACCTTAGGAAGACATTGAAGTTGGAAATTAGCACAACCAGAAACAACAGACATTGTATTTGCTTGATTGTTATCAACCTTTAGCACAATCTCACTTCCACTGGAAAGCTTACGAACAATGTCATAAAGCAAATGCGCTGGAACAGTTATTGCTCCTTCCTGCTCAACTTTAGCCAAAGAAGACTCTATAACTTCAAGATCAAGATCTGTTGCTTTTAATTGTACACCATCACCACTTGCGTTAATCAACACATTTGACAAAATAGGAATCGTATTACGACGCTCAACCACACGATGAACACGATTAAGAGACTTTAAAAATTGATTGCGGTCAATTGTAATGTGCATAAAAATCCCCGTTGATAATTTATTCATAACTATAGGAATTCGCTCAGCCAAAGCACTCGATTCATTTAAAGAATCATAGTCGAAGTTTATTCAACCTCTACTAAAATGGCAATAGGGCATCACACAAGCAAAAACGACTATTCTCACTGGATCTTTCCAACATATTAATAAATAGAATAAAAAATTATCAATGTTATACAGCCTGTTCTCCAATTAGTCGCTTAAGCAACTCAAGTTCTTTAGCTAAAGTCTGATCATCATAAATCAAATCTTCAATTTTGCGTACAGCATGTAAAACTGTTGTATGATCGCGCCCTCCAAAACGACGCCCAATTTCAGGCAACGAACGAGGCGTCAACACTTTTGCCAGATACATTGCAACTTGCCGTGGCTTAACAACCGTACGTGTTCGGCGATTGGATAATAAATCCTGCTTAGAAACGTTATAATGGCGTGCAACCGTACGCTGAATTTCTTCAATTCGAATACGTTTTGGCTCACCTGAACGTGTCAAATGACCTAATAATTCATTAACACGCTCTAAAGACAAATCAGATTCAAAAGACTGACGGAATAAAAGCTGATTAAATGCTCCTTCAATATCGCGCCCTGACCCTAAAATTGTTTTAGCAATATACTCTAAAATATCATTAGAAATTTCAATTGCACTATCATCTTGCCGTGCTACCTTCAATCGTTGCTGCAACATTTTTAAGCGCATTTCATAATCTGGCGCTTCAATTTCAAGAGCAACTCCCCCTTGAAGACGAGACCGAACCCGAAGATCAAGCGATTCCAATTCCGCTGGTGGACGATCTGCAGCCACGATAACCTGCTTTGCACTATCAAGTAACATGTTGAGCAAATGGCAAAATTCGTGCTGTATTGATTTACCCTGTAAAAATTGCATATCATCAATAATTAAAAGATCAATATCGCGAAGCTGCTCTTTAAAAGAAAGAGCATTATTATCACGAATAGCTGTCGCAAAACGCCACATAAAATATTCAGCAGTCAAATAAATAACCCGTGCTGGCGTTAAACGCTTCAAAGCGGCAGCTGCGATAGCTTGAAGCAAATGCGTTTTTCCCAAACCAACTGACGCATGAATAAAAAGAGGATTAAATCGTAACGCACTTTTATGCCCCTCTGCAATTGAACGCGCTGCAGCTAAAGCAACACGATTTGAAGCACCCTCAACAAAATTCTCAAAAGTATAACGCGAATCAAGTGGTGAACCAAAAATTCCTGCCTGAGAATTCTTGGCTGAATGCTCCACATAATTCTCAGCTAAAGATGAAGCATTCTGCTCCTCGGGAATTGCAATAACAGAGCTTCCATTTGTTTTGCATACTCCATTTTTTGAAACACGCTTTAAATCACGAACAATAACTTCAACCCGAAGAATCGCTGAATTTTCCTGTTGCCATAAACTGGTTAAAAGAGAACCGTAATGATTATTAATCCATGAACGCAAAAATGCTGTAGGAACAGAAAGTTTCACAAGATTGCGATTATACTCGGAAAGCTTCAAACGACCAAACCAACTGGTATAAGCCTCAACACCAACCCGCACTTTTAATTGCGCCATCACACGTGCAAAAGCAGCCGCACCTTCTTCTTCCAAAATAACTGAATGCTCTCCAAGAGTGCTTGTACCACCCATTTCATTTATATTCGTCATTTGATTTATTGCTCTTTCTGTCGACAGGACATCCACCGAAACCCTTTTCAAGGAATTAGCTCTAGAACTCAATTTATCCACCATTTTTTATTCCGATAAAAACTACAATCTTGTCCTGCCAGACAGCTAAATATCTACTTAGCCAAGGCAAGTGCTCCTTTCCCCAAATGAGATAATTCATCCTCCCCTAAGATAGCCTCATTACAACCTGACTAATAAAGATGACCAATAAGATTTATCTTTTACTGATTGTACGATATGCTCTTCAAGATGACAAAACATATCAATAAAGAAACCAAAAAAACTCACACGAAAACTCGCTTAAGCTAAAGCATTCTTCACCTAACACGCTATAGCATCTAGCTGATGTAAACCTTGTGCATTTTCAATTTCTATTAAAGACCATACAAAACAGAAGAGGTAAAATGCAAGAGGCCAAAATAAAATCGAAAGACCATTAAAATCCGCAATAATTTTGTAATCGTAAAAAACAAATAAGAAAGTTCATTGATTCAACTCACTTTTTCTTTACGAAAAATTTACTACTAATGTAAAAAATCATTCATTTAAAAAAAAAATAAAAAAAGCTTGACAAGAAAAGACTCTATCACAATCCACAAGGCTTGTGGATAACTATCTTAACATTATAAATTTATTCTATTTTTTAACAGTAATAACCATCGTATAGCTTTTATAAAAAAGCATCATGTTTGAAAATAAATAAAAAAGCCAGCACCTGTTCGGTACTGACTTAATTTGATAAATTGAAAAAAATTTAGGCGCTAAAGGCTTTTAAGCGTTTCGCTAAACACGACACTTTTCGTGCTGCAGTATTCTTATGAAAAACCCCTTTAGAAACCGCACGCATAATTTCAGGTTCAAAATTTTTAAATGCTACTTCTGCAGAAGCTTTATCACCGCTAGCTAAAGCATCATTAAATTTACGAATAAAAGTGCGAACACGTGAACGGCGGGCCTTATTGACCTGCGTACGTGCTGCGATCTTGCGCACCGCTTTTTTGGCTGAAAGTGTATTCGCCATCGTATCTTTCTCTTTCAACTAATCAGTAAAAATTAACTCAACAAAATATTTTACTGAAATAAACAAGTCTAAGCTCTAAAGCTGTTCATTATTGCTGCTCTTATAACGTAATCTGAAAACAAACGTCAATTAGATTCTCAAAGATGAACCTAAAAATCAGCAAAATCCCTCTTTGAAACCCTACTTAAACACACTGTTAAACAGATAAATTTTATTTAACCTGCCAAATTACGCAAAACATAATGCAAAATGCCACCATGATGCAAATAATCTAACTCATCCTCAGTATCAACACGACATAATAATGGTACAATTTTCACCACTCCATTAGAAAAAGTAATTGTAGCTGTAGTCTTTTGACGAGGTTTCAAATTATCGATTCCTTCAATCGTTATTTGTTCATCTCCTTTTAAATCAAGCGATTGCCAACTTGCACCCGCTTCAAATACAAAAGGAACAATACCCATACCAACAAGATTAGACCGATGAATACGCTCAAAAGATTGAGCAATCACTGCTTTTACACCAAGAAGATTAGTACCTTTAGCTGCCCAATCACGAGATGACCCGTTACCATATTCAATACCAGCAAAAATAATGAGCGGAACTCCTTCTTGCTTATATGTCATTGCTGCATCGTAAATTGTTGTTTCCTCTTTGGATGGATAATGAACTGTATAACCTCCTTCACGACCACTTTCTCCCAACATAAAATTACGAATGCGAATGTTAGCAAAGGTCCCACGCATCATAACTTCATGATTTCCACGACGGGTTCCATACTGATTAAAATCAGCCATTTTAACACCATGACCAGTCAAATATTGCCCCGCAGGCGAATCAACCTTAATAGAACCAGCAGGAGAAATATGATCAGTCGTAATTTTATCACCAAACAAACCTAAAATTCGTGCATTTTTAATATCTTCTAATGCACCAGGAACTTTCAGCATACCGTCGAAATAAGGCGGATTACGTACATAAGTTGATTGATCATCCCAAGAATAGGTAACACCAGAAGACACTTGGACTTTTTGCCAATTTTCATCTCCCTTAAACACATCTGCATATTTCTCAACAAAAATCTTACGAGTAACATTTTCTTCGATAAATTCTTGTATTTCTTTAGAAGTAGGCCAAATATCTTTTAAGTAAACTGGCTGACCATCCGAACCTCTACCAAGAGGTTCTTTGGTTAAATCTTTGCGTACCGTCCCCATAAGAGCATGCGCTACAACTAACGGTGGTGAAGCCAAATAATTTGCTTGCACATCAGGCGATACACGCCCTTCAAAGTTACGATTACCTGAAAGGACTGCTGAAGTAATTAAACCATTATCGTTTATCGTTTTGGAAATGGCTGGCAGCAAAGGACCAGAGTTCCCGATACATGTCGTGCATCCAAACCCAACTAAGTTAAACCCTAAAGCATCCAAATCTTTCTGAAGACCTGAACTAAGAAGATAAGCTTCAACTACCTGTGAACCAGGCGCAAGAGAAGTCTTAACCCATGGCTTGGTTTTGAGACCTTTTGCTACAGCATTACGTGCCAAAAGGCCAGCAGCAATAAGAACACTTGGATTTGATGTATTCGTACAAGAAGTAATCGCAGCAATCACCACATCTCCATGACCGAGCTCATACTCCTCACCCTCAACCTTATAACGGTCATTTTGCCCAGTAGTTTTCTTATAATCCTGGACCAATGCCGTCTCAAAACCTTGGCCCACATCTTCCAATGGAACCCGCCCTTCAGGACGTTTAGGGCCAGCCATAGAAGGCACAATGCTTCCCATATCTAATTCAATTACATCACTAAAAACAGGATCAGATCCTGTTTCATCACGCCACATCCCTTGTGCTTTAGAATAAGCCTCCACCAAAGCAATCCGACTTTCATCGCGCCCTGTCATATCAAGATAGCGTATTGTTTCTTTATCAATTGGGAAAAAACCACAGGTTGCCCCATATTCAGGCGCCATATTCGCAATTGTCGCCCGATCAGCAAGCGTCATATACTCTAAACCAGGACCAAAAAATTCAACAAATTTACCAACAACACCTTTTTGGCGTAAAATTTGTGTTACCCTTAGAACTAAGTCAGTAGCAGTTACACCTTCTTTCAGTTTTCCCGTTAAATGAAAACCAACAACTTCAGGTAATAACATTGAAACTGGCTGTCCCAACATGGCAGCTTCTGCTTCAATACCGCCAACACCCCAACCTAAAACACCCAAACCATTCACCATGGTTGTATGCGAATCAGTTCCCACGCACGTGTCAGGATAAACCGTCTGACAACCATCCCTATCGTTCATCCATACACATTGCGCTAAATATTCTAAATTGACCTGATGACAAATCCCTGTTCTGGGAGGAACAACACGAAAATTTTTAAACGCTTTCTGCCCCCATTTAAGAAAACGATAACGCTCGCCATTGCGCTCATATTCACGTTCAACATTTTTCTTAAATGCCATTGAATTGCCAAAATTATCAACGATAATTGAGTGGTCAATGACGAGGTCAACAGGAATGAGAGGGTTAATTTTTTCAGCGTCTCCTCCCAATTTGACCATAGCATCGCGCATTGCAGCCAGGTCAACAATTGCAGGGACGCCAGTAAAATCTTGCATAAGGACGCGTGCAGGGCGATAAGAGATTTCTGCACCAGCACTGCCTTTATCATTCAGCCAATGAGCAATGTTTAAAATATTTTCTTTTTTAACTGTACGGCCATCTTCAAATCGTAGCAGATTTTCGAGAAGAACCTTCATGGAAAATGGCAAACGAGAAACACCTTTAAGGCCGTTTTTCTCTGCTTCAATCAAACTATAATAAACGTATTCTTTGCCACCAACATTTAAAGTTTTACGACAATTAAAACTATCAATTTGAGACATGATTGTTCATCCTTATATTATATATTCACCCATTTTCCGGAATGAACAACACAAACTACAGATATAAATGCAGCTTGAATACGAATGCAGTCACTTCCGCTATCCATTCCCCGCCTTCTTCGGTCAATTCGCAAGCTCGATCCTAAAATCCATTCTACATCGACAACTGATAGAACATACACCTTATAAAACTATTCCTAGAACTATTCTAGATACAATTACATAAAAAACGTGTTTTTTATTTTACAATGTAATAAAAGCTATAGAAATAATAAGAATAACAGGCAATCACATGGTGTTATTAGGTAAAAATCTAGCAGCACGTAGAAATGAAGAAATTTTATTTCAAGGCTTTTCTTTTTGTCTACTCCCACAACAACTCATGACAATTACAGGCCCAAATGGCATCGGAAAATCAACATTGTTGCGAATCATTGTCGGCCTTCTTGAAGCTGCTGAAGGCCATGTCATTTTTAAAGAACATACACAAACATATCCCTTAGCCAGTGTATGTCATTATCTTAGTATTCAAAATGCTATGAAATCCTCCTTATCAGTCATTGATAATTTGCAATTTTGGGCAGCATTTTACGGTCAATATCTGCGTACGCCCCATGAAGCCCTTGCAGATGTTGGTCTTTCTGATCTTGGGCACCTACCTTTTCGCGTTTTATCAACTGGGCAAAAAAGACGCGTAGCTATTGCTCGTCTTTTGCTATCCTATCGTCCTGTTTGGATTCTAGATGAACCAACATCTGGTGTTGATAGCCATACCCAAATCATTTTCGCAAATCTTTTTCAAAATCATCTCAACCAAGGTGGCATGATTATTGCTGCAACCCATATACCCCTTGGTCTTCCAGAAAACTACACGATTGCCCTAGAGCATTTTCTACCCTTATAAAGAGAAAGTATAAATGAAAGCATTATTCTGGCGAGATCTTAAATTAACCTTAGAACCACAAGTTTCTTCACTAACAGAGCTCTTATTTTTTATTGCTGTTATGATGATTATTCCTTTTGCCATCGGACCAGATCCAGATATTCTCGCACGAATAGGTCCAGGTATATTATGGCTTGGTGCTCTTCTAGCTAGCCTACTTAACCTTAATAAACTGTTTCAAATTGATCATGATGATGGCAATCTTGATCAACTTATTCTTGCCGCTCACAGACAAAGCTTAACACTTATTGTTTTTACCAAATGCCTTGCCCATTGGGCAGGCACTATGCTGCCTCTTATTCTTGCTAGCCCTATTTTAGCATTTATGCTCCATTTAGATACTAAAACAACTTTCGCAACGATGCTCACCCTTTTATGTGGAACACCTGCTATCATTTTTATTGGTGCCATTGGTGCAGCATTGGCAATATCATTGCCGCACAGTACTATCCTCACTTTCATTATTATTCTGCCATGGACAATTCCAATCATGATTTTTGGTGTTGCAGCTTCTACAGCCCCAATAATACCAAATATCTTCTTTACTGCCTTGGCTTTTCTTATTGCTTTCTCACTTTTTTTAAGTGTCTTTAGCTCTTTTGTCGCAGCTATAACACTGAAATATTTATTAGAATAATAAAAGATAATTGCTGCAAAACTAAAGTTTGCTTATTATAAACTTATGAATGAATTACCACGTCAAAAAAATACGAAGCTTTTCCTCATAAATTCAACTCGTTTTATGGAAATCAGCAGTGCTGTTTTGCCTTGGTTAACCAGCGCAACAGTGCTTTTTCTTATCTTAGGATTAGCTCTTGTTATACATTCTCCCGATGACTATCAACAAGGTATTACTGTTAGGATTATGTATATTCATGTACCTTTTGCGTGGCTATCTACAATTTGCTACATTATGATGAGTGCCGCTGCACTAAGCAGTCTGATTTGGAATAATTGTCTTGCTGATATAGCACTCAAATGTAGTGCTCCCATTGGAGCAATCTTTACAGCTTTAGCCTTAATGACAGGAGCCCTTTGGGGACGCCCCACATGGGGAACATGGTGGGTATGGGATGCTAGATTAACATCAGTTTTAATCTTATTTTTTATTTATCTTGCTATTATCACGCTCGCTCGTGCTTTTGATAACCAAGTAAAAGCTGCACGTGCTACAGCGATTTTAACACTGGTTGGATTAGTCAACATCCCCATTATTAAATTTTCCGTTAATTGGTGGAATACGCTTCATCAATCAGCATCACTTTTACGTTCAGGTGGTACAACAATTGATGGCCCCATGTTATGGCCACTTATAACTATGATGTTTTGTTTTATTCTTCTATTTATCTTATTAAACTTAATGGCCATGCAAAATGAAATTACTCGTCGTCATATTCAAGCACTCCAAACTAAAATAACCCGTCGTACTTAACACTAAAGCTTCTTTACCATGCCCAACTCAAATAATATGCAAAATAAACTTTTAGAAAATTTTTCTCAGCGCATTGATTTTCTGCTTGGCACTCTTCACCATGAACAAACTGTTATTTTAAGTTACATGCTTTCTGCAATTACTCTGCTTTGTTTTATTGGGCATATTCTCCGTAAAGGAGCCCATCAAAGAAAAATCTTGCAACAACTACAAGCAAAAGAGTTTATTTTGGAAAAAAAATGCGATGAAAACAACTCCATCCAAATGTAAAAAAAGTATATCTTTATCTATTTTATTTGGCCTTCTTGCGCCATTTTTGCTCTTTCTTCTCCTGATCTTACTGCTCTTTAGCTCTATAAAAAACAAACACTCTAATGATCTCTCCCTCACCCCAAATATATTAATTGGAAAACAAGCTCCCAAAACTAACCTTCCCTTGTTAAACAAAGACGATTATTTAAATTCAGAACAGTTTAAAGGACGCATAACATTAATTAACTTTTGGGGATCCTGGTGCCCACCCTGCCGTGAAGAACATCCCGTCCTTATGAAAATCGCAAAAGATCATCGTTTTGATCTTATCGGAATTAATTTTAAAGATAACAAAGAAAATGCCAAACGTTTTTTAACTCATTTCGGCAACCCTTTTAAACTTATCGGTTTTGATGTTTCAAACCATACAGCCATTAACTGGGGCGTATATGGACCACCGGAAACCTTTGTTCTGGATAAAGAAAGCATCATCATTGCCAGGCATATCGGCCCTTTAACATGGCAAATTTATCAAAAAGAAATTCTGCCAAAAATAGAAAAAGCTATAACTGTCAAAGGATCTTCTAACGATAAATTATTTATTTCACCCAAATAAACAATTTTACTCTTTTGGTGCTTTATTAAGAAATAAAACAAATAAGAAATTATTTTTGATTTAACTCATTTCTATATTAAAGTGGACATTTCAGCTTTCTTACGGAACCTTAAAATTAGTTTACATACTGTATGTTTAGTTTAGCTTTATTCTCTTGATGTGCACTTTTTATACAAGCACAGACTTTATCTCTTAAATCACTATAACTTGGTTAACACCACAACCCACACATGATATTACTCATTCTACCCTATGAACCGTAATCTCAAACAATTCAACCAATCATGTTAATATGCAATAATGGGCCTTATTGCTGTAATATCAATAATAACCTCAATTAACATATATAGTTAACAATTAACAAAGGACCTCTATGAATAAGAAGCAATAAAACTGCTTAACAACTAATAATAATTAAATACGCACAGTTAGTTCTTTGATATAACCACCAAAACTTTCTTGAACTTCCTATTAACTTTTGTTTTAGGAGAATTTTTTTATCATAAAAGTGCATCAAAAAATAAAAAAGTAAATATCAAATACACCAGTTGAATGATACAATTTAGCCTTAAGAATCAAGAAATATCTACAGATAACAAAACATCCGCGGAATAATGAAATTTTGTCTAAATTTTGCGATGATTTATATACACACACCAATGCGTATTATCTATTATCATTCGAATAATCACGAAAAGTGAAATTTGAACCCTAAAGATTCCAATAAAAATTTCACATCCATTTAAATATATATCCTCACAAAAGATCTCTTTTATAAGATCCAGATTTAAAAAATAATTTCTTACTTTTTTAACTAAAATTCACTTATAAAATACAAACTCTGATATAGGATAATACCTTTAATTATATTCTTACTCGCCGTTTTTCTGATATTGGTTGAAACGCTATTTTGGCATGAAAAGCGCAATAAGGGTTACCTTCACCAGAATCAGCGCCACAAAAATGAAAATCTGATGACAAAGGATCTCCTACTGGCCATCTACATGTATTTTCACTCAATTGCAAAAGATTAAGATGACGTGAAATAGGAACAACCACTTTTGATTGCTCTAGAACATCAACTGCTTCCACATCCTCAGCTATAAAATCCATTTTCAAAGCTGTAGCTCCAACACTGCAAGAAATAGCATTTTCTGGAACTACAGAAGATGCAGCACGGCGCATTCGTGGTATCGATGAACCAACGCCTGTTGATGTTTTTTGTACACGCGATATCACAGGTGTTGTTTTACCACGCCCTGGTAATTTTAGCCGATGCACTTTACCGATCACTGCATTTCTGCTAACCCCACCTAGTTGAGCTGCGATCTGACTTGCACTTAGACCCTCACTCCAAAACTTCTTAAGAAGTTCAACGCGTTCACATGTCCAGCCCATACAAGAACTCCTTTCTGATTATATCATTGAAATGCATCTTTATCGCATTTTCAAATGTCTTAACTTTATTTTAAACAAATTTTTATATTTTAAAATCAAGCGCAAAAAGATCTCTTTTGATTCGTAGATTTACAAACGTAAATACAATTTCGTTTGCTTATTTAGACTATAATATGCACTGACTCTATGACAAGAGCCTTTACCTTCTGAAATGTCTTTTTAAAAAGTTTTCCCCAACTTGCGAATCAATCATAGACAAAATCCTTTCTTTTGCTCCAACCTTTTGATGTAAACATACCTTTTAGAAACCTTAATTGACTTTTTATAAATTGGCGCGATAGTTTATCAATAATTTTGAAGTACCGATTACATTGCATTGATAAGCGTAGCATTATTTATTCATCAGATTGCGGTGCTTAAGAAATAAAGGAAATAATGATGGGAAGCACCTCTACACAATCACTTTATAATAATTATGCTCGACGTAATTTGTGTTTTAAACAAGGCAATGGTGTATGGCTTATTTCCGACAAAGGAGAGCGTTATCTTGATTTTACATCTGGCGTTGCTGTCAATGTTTTAGGATATGCTCATCCAAAACTAATTGATGCTCTTAAAATAGAGGCTGAAAAACTTTGGCATATTTCCAATCTTTTTCAATCACCTGAACAAGAAACACTTGCTACACGTCTTTGTGCAAATAGCTTTGCTGACAAAGTTTTTTTCTGTAACTCTGGTGCAGAAGCATTAGAGTGTGCATTTAAAACTGCACGACATTATCACTACGCAAATGGTCAACCAGAACGTTTTGAAATTATTACTTTTGAAGATGCATTTCATGGCCGTACACTTGCAACGCTTGCTGCTAGCGGACAAAAAAAATATCTTGAAGGTTTTGGCCCTAAAGTAAGTGGTTTTATTCAAGTTCCCTTTGGGGATGAAAAAGCTTTACGTAGTGCCATTAATAAAAATACTGCAGCCATCCTTATTGAACCCATTCAAGGAGAAGGGGGGCTTCGAGTAGTACCTCTTGAAACTCTAAAACTTTTACGCAAACTATGTGATGAAAATGGTCTGTTATTGATTTTAGACGAAGTTCAAACTGGTATTGGACGAACAGGTAAACTTTTCGCTTATGAATGGAGTGATATTACACCTGATATTCTCACTCTAGCAAAAGGGCTAGGTGGTGGCTTTCCATTAGGGGCTTGCCTTGCAACAGATAAAGCTGCAAAAAGCATGACACCGGGAACCCATGGTTCAACTTTTGGGGGCAATCTTCTTGGTATGGCTGTTTGCAATAGTGTTCTTGATGTTGTGTCAGAGCCTGGTTTTCTTAACCACGTTCAACACGTAGCTCATCAGCTAAAACAAGGGCTTTTAACTATTCTTGAAACTTATCCTGATGTTATTTGCTCAGTTCAAGGAAAAGGCCTTATGACAGGTATCCAGTGTATCGTCCCCCAAAATGATGTCATCACTGCATTGGAAAATGAATATATTTTAAGTGTTAGTGCCGGCAACAATTTTGTGCGTTTCTTACCTCCTCTCATCATAACTGAAGAAGAAATACGTGAAGGTCTGCACCGTATTGAAAAAGCAATTGCTCATCTTTCAAATTCATAAAAAAATAAATGTAATCTCATGATAAATGCTCTTTGCTATTTTTTTGACTTATCCATTTTAACCCCACAAACAGCACGCACTATCATCGATTATGCCGCAATCCTTAAAACAACTTTCAAAGCAGGGCAAAATTCAAAACCCTTTGTTGGTAAAACATTAGCAATGATTTTTAAAAACCGTCCGTCCACACGCACTCGCATTTCATTTGATATCGGCATGCGATAGCTTAGTGGAGAAACGCTTATGTTAACTGGTTCACAGATGCAACTCAGTCACAGCAAAATCATTGCTGATACAGCACGAGTATTATCGCGTTTTGTAGACATCATTACACTAAGGACTACAGTACACCATCGAATGCTCAAATTAGCACAACATGTTCAAATTCCTGTCATTAACGCCTTCACAGATGATACGCATCCTTGCCAAATTCTAACAGATATTCTTACTTATGAAGAGCATCGTGGACTAATTTCTGGCAAAATATTTGCTTGGATGGGAAACGGTAATAATATTCTTCATTCCTTAATCAAAGTGACAGCCCTTTTTAACTTTCATCTACGCATTGCCATACCCAAAGGCAGCAAACCACAAACAAAACATGTTGAATGGTCACGTAAACGGGGTGCTCATATTACACTTACTAACGATCCCCAAAAAGCAGTTCTTGCTTGGTGTTTACATGACGCATTTTTCTCTACACAATAACTTATTCAAAATCATAAAAAGTCAAAGACATGAACGCTGAAAGCAAAAAAACCAATAACGAAACTTATTCTAATGACATCTTATTGAATGGAGATGATACTGTTATTCCCTTTCAAGTTGAAGAACTTGACGTGCGTGGACGTATTGTACAACTTGGAGAAGCTGTAAATTCTATTCTTACAAGTCATCAATATCCTGAACCTGTCTCTTATCTTTTGGCAGAAGCTTTAGTTTTAACCGTTCTGCTTGGAACATCACTCAAAATTAAAGGGAAATTTATCTTACAAACTCACTCTAATGGACCAGTAAATATGCTGGTATGTGACTTTACTACTCCCTCTCAGCTGCGTGGTTACGCTCGCTTTGATGAAAAAAGTTTAAAACAAGCAATAACCAACGGTCAAACATCTTCAGAAATGCTGCTTGGCAAAGGAACCTTAGCATTTACCATCGATCAAGGTTCCCATACGAAACGCTATCAAGGAATTGTCGCATTAGATGGATCAAACCTACAGGAGGTTGCCTGTACTTATTTTGATCAATCAGAACAAATCTCCACGGATATTCGTTTGGCAGTCGCCATGTTAATCAATCATGATCACCAAGGAAAATTAACAAAAACCTGGCGAGCAGGGGGTATTTTAACCCAACTTTTGCCTCAAGCATCACCCCATCATAAAACGCATATAGCACATAAACAAGTAAAAGAAACCAAAACTCATGCCCAACTTAAAGATCAATGGCAAGAAGTTAAAGTACTCACTAAAACCATTGAAAATGAAGAGCTTACAGACCCTCAAGTTGGTCCTAAACGGTTACTGTTCCGTCTTTTTCATGAACAAGGCGTTACAGTTTTTAAAGCCTCTTCTATTGTAGCTCAATGTTCTTGCTCGCGCCAAAAAATTAAAATGATATTAGATAAATTTTCTACTGAAGAACGTGCTCAAACAATCGAAAACCAACAAATTTCAGTCACATGTGAATTTTGTTCAACAGTCTATTATTTCAAACCACAAGAATTTTCTGAAACAGAACACGAATGATCTCTACTTATAACAAAGAAGAGTTGTTTCTTCTTAATTCAACAATAAACATGATTTGCACAATTTCACTAAACACAGCATCATAACTATTTCCCCTTATGTAAACTGCGTAACCGGATATAAAGTGCGCCATTTCCACCATGCTGACGAGAAGCTTTCTCAAAAGCATGAATATAATACCGAAAAATTGGTGTTGATAACCAATAAGGAACATACTGACATAGAACGCCATTACTTCCATGTGATTGGCCTTTTCCTGTAATCACTAGAACATAGCGCAATCCACGCTGTTGAGATGATTGTAGAAATTTTTTCAAGAAAAAATAGGCTTCATCCTGTATAAAACCATGAAGATCAATACATGCTTCTATAGGATAGTGACCCTTTGCAATTTTACGATGTGTTGCACGATCGAAAAAATATATTTTTTCTGTTTGTTCTATCATCCCTCTACTGTTTTTAACCATCGTTAATTGTTTTTGATTTTGTTGAGAAAATGAAAGAACATGTTCTTCTTGCAGTTTTTTATGTTTGGTATTTTGAATATCTCCTCTCATAAAAGGAGAGCTTCTATCATGAAGTGGTATCGTAGTACGACAAACCTTCTCCCACAAAAGGCTATCTTCTAACACCAATAACTTATGCCCCTCCTCCTCTTGACCTCTAGCCATTTTGACCCTGCAATTTTCTTGAATTTAATTTAAAAAACTCAAATAAACGAACAATCGTTTTAATCTCCATCTTCTGTTGCAAAAAGTTTCCAATTTGGATCTTGTGATAAACTGTTGCGAACAAAGGTCCAAACATCTTTAATTTCTACAATAGCTTCAGGATCACCATCTATACATTCGTCTTGCTTATTATAAGTTACAGAAATAATTTCACTCACAATAAGCACAGTTAAAAACTCTTCATTTTTTTGCATTTCTGCTGCAACAAATTCAACTTTATTAATCCCGACAAAAGTAAATTCGACTTTCTCTTCTCTCTTCTCGCGCTGCTCAATAGCTACACAAAAACTTTCAAAAACATCTTGAGAAAGCAACTTTTTAAGCTGATCACGATCGCCTTGTGCAAAAGCTGTCATAATCATCTCATAAGCAATTTGAACACCATTGACAAAAAATTGAGGAGAAAAATTAGAATCAGCCTGACAGATAGCCCGTAAACCATCATTCAATGCGCTTCCTTCTGGTGCAATTGCATCAATTTCGCTAAAATCTTTCTTTTGCGCGTTAGCCTGATGAGGAAACGAATGACTATGATCGACTGTTTCTGTTTCAATCTGCTTTTTAGAACAACCAGAATAAGGATCAAAGGGAGGTCTTTCAAAACCAGTCCGTTTTCCTAATACATTACGCAGTTGCATAAAAACAACAACCATAACAACAAGAGCTATTACAAGTACAACATCAAATTCCATGGGTGCTGTCAATCTCCAAACTTAAAGTGATCTGCAATAAACATTGCAGTTAATATTATTTATTAATAAATATATAAATTAAATAAATCTACCATTCAAATAGTGTTTATGGTCTCTAATTTAAGTTGAAAAGACACTATATATAAATTTTCCTATAAAAAATCTTGAGAAGGGAAGTTTCGTGTGACAAAATTCTATCATATAAAGCCTCGCTTTTTTGTGGTTATTGTCCTTAGCGTTCTTTTTGTCGAAATTGCCAGTTTTATTGTTGTTGGGAATGAAATCGGAATTTTAGCAACTTTAAGTTTAATCCTTTTAACAATGATAATTGGAAGTATTTTATTACGTAGTCAGGGTATTAGCCTTTTAAAAAATATACAACGAGAACTTATTCAAGGGACTATGTCAGAATATTATATAGCTGATGATGTCCTCATTATTATTGGTGCGATTTTACTTATTTTTCCTGGTTTTGTAAGCGATATTTTAGGAATATCACTCCTTATAAAACCTATACGTATCTTTATCCGTTTCCTCTTTTTATCATTAAAAAATAAAATTAATGCTAAAACCAGTGCCAATACCCAAAATAAATCTGAAAAAATAATTGAGCTTAATGCAGAAGATTATCAAAGCTATAATATCAAGGAATCTCCTTGGCGTATAAATGATGATCATTAAAATATAAAAAAGCGACAACAAACCAAAAAATAACGAAGACAAAAGAACGTTTCTTGTAACCTTGCACAAAGCATGGTAACCACTTTATTTTGAAACCTGAAAAATATATGCATTCCATATGAAAGGTATTTAATATGGCCGAAGGTGAAATAAATAATAAAAATGCAGGGCCAGTTTTTGCTGTATTGACTCAGTACTTAAAAGATTTTTCATTCGAAAATCCAAACGCCCCTCAGTCATTGCGTCCACGAGAAAAAGCACCGCAAATTGATATTAACATAAATGTTGATGCCAACCCAGCTGGCAACGATAATTATGATGTAACCTTATCACTTTCAGTCAAAGCCTTTGATGATGCTGAAATATTATTTCATGTAGAACTAATTTATGGTGGTATTTTCCATATTAAAAATATTCCACAAGAACACGTTATGCCATTAGTCTTTATTGAATGTCCCCGTCTTTTGTTTCCCTTTGCTCGGCAAATTATATCTGATGCTACTCACAATGGTGGTTTTCCACCCTTGCGCATTGATCCTATCGATTTTGCAGCTTTATTTCAAAAGCGTATTGCTGAAGAACAAAAAAATAACTCAACACAACCATCTTAAAAATTGTTTTAAAACAGATGCGATCTATTTTTGGTTTTCCAATATCAAAAAGATCTTAAAATTTCAGTTTTTTCTCTCAAACAATTTTTGCTGCATGATAAGCCGCTAGTGTTGCAATATTGACAATATTTGTGTCGTGTCCACTAAACGGCACAATTTGGACAGATTTTTTCAACCCAATTAAAATGGGGCCAATAATAGTTGCTTGGCCAAGCTCTTGTAACATTTTACTTGCAATTGAAGATGAATGATATCCAGGCATAACCAAAATATTAGCAGGCTCTGTTAACTTCATAAAAGGATATTGCTGCATCAATTTTGGATTGAGTGCTACATCGGCACTCATTTCTCCATCAAATTCAAAATCAACCTTACGTTCACACAAAAGATCAACAGCATCTTGAATATGCTGAGTAACCTGCCCTTTCATATACCCAAAGGTAGAGAATGCTAAAAACGCTACCCGTGGCTGATACCCCAACCCACGAACAAAAGAAGCCGTTTGTTCAGCTATGTCGGCAAGTTCTTCAGCGCTAGGATGTTCATAAATAGCTGTATCAGCAATAAATACAGTTCGTTCACGACAAATAGCCATTGAGATACCAAGCAGCCGTTCTTTTGGTTTTTCATCAATTACCCGGCGTATATCCATTAAAGCTGTTTCATAATTTCGTGTTACCCCTGTAATCATCACATCAGCATGGCCCAATGCTACCATACAAGCGGCAAAATAATTGCGATCATTATTAATGCGGCGATGACAGTCTCTCAACAACCAACCTTGACGCTGCATTTTTTTATAAAGATAATCAGCATAAGCATCCGTATAATCGGATAGCTTAGCATTAACAATAGAAATACCCTCACGTTCAAGATCAATTCCAGCAACAACAGCAGTATCTTTAATCTGTTCTTCACGGCCAATTAAAATTGCCTTGCCCAATTTTTGATGAACATAAGAAACTGCTGCACGCATCACTTGTTCTTCTTCGCCTTCTGCAAAAACAATTTGTTTTGGCGCTTGACGAACACGATTGTAAACACCACGCATCATGGATGCAATAGGATCGCGCCTAGCATTTAAATCACGCTCATAAGCCTCTAAATCATCAATATGCTTCCTTGCAACACCACTCTCCATTGCTGCTTTTGCCACTGCAATTGAAACAACTGTAAGCAAACGTGGATCAAATGGAACGGGAATAATATAGTTTGGGCCAAATTTTAGCCGATTGCCATGGTAAGCTTCTGCAACGCTATCTGGCACATCTTCATGTGCTAAACCAGCAATAGCTCTTGCTGCAGCAATCTTCATACTTTCATTAATAACTGTCGCACGCACATCAAGCGCACCGCGAAATATATATGGGAAACAAAGAACATTATTAATTTGATTGGGATAATCTGATCGACCTGTTGCTATAATAGCATCATCGCGTACTTGCATAACCTCTTCAGGTGTAATTTCAGGATCGGGATTGGCCATAGCAAAAATGATTGGTCGTGGAGCCATTGACTTGACCATTTCACGAGTTAATGCACCTTTAACTGAAACTCCGAAAAATATATCAGCCCCTTCCATTGCTTCGGCAAGACTACGTTTATCTGTCTTTGTAGCATGAGCAGACTTCCACTGATTCATCCCCTCTTCACGACCTTCATAGACAACACCTTTAGTGTCACATAATATAATATTTTCAGGCCGAAAACCCATTGCTTTGATGAGCTCAATACAAGCAATCCCCGCAGAACCAGCGCCATTGCAAACCAACCGCGTATTCTTCATATCACGCCCAGTTAAATGCAAAGCATTGAGAACACCAGCAGCTACGATAACTGCTGTTCCATGTTGATCATCATGAAAAACAGGAATGTTCATTATCTCGCGCAAACGGCTTTCGATAATAAAGCAATCAGGCGCCTTAATATCTTCAAGATTAATGCCCCCAAAAGATGGCTCCAAATGACGCACTAGATTGATAAAACTTTCTGTATCGTTTGTGTCAATTTCTAAATCAATCGCATCGATATCTGAAAAACGCTTAAAGAGTACCGCTTTTCCTTCCATCACTGGCTTAGATGCCAGTGCCCCTAAATTCCCTAAACCTAAGATAGCAGTCCCATTTGATATAACAGCAACAAAATTGCCTTTTGCTGTATAATCATAAGCCAGTGCTGAATCGTAAGCGATTTCTTTAACCGGAACAGCCACACCCGGCGAATAAGCAAGTGCTAAATCACGCTGAGTTGCCATAGACTTTGTTGCAACAATTTCAAGCTTTCCTGGCCGACCACGACTATGAAAATCAAGAGCCTCTTGCTCGCTTGCACTATAAGCTTTTTTATGCACTTTTTGACCCTGTTCACTTTTTTTCATCTGACTTATTTTTCTCCAAAAACAGTATATATTCTGCTTACTAACAAGTGCAACTACTTGATTTTAAAGTTTGATTCATATGCTAAAAATCGCTATGTTTTCATTAAATAGACAATTTACTATACGTTTCAATTTAGAGATAATGAAGATCTGCATTGAAGTAAATAAAAAAGGGCGTAAAAACCTATATCAAAGGAAATGGGCACGTCAAAATGACAGAAAAGGCTGAATATAAAAATAATTTAATCCCACAGTCTGCAACTGCACATCAAGATCGCCTTACACCCATGATGGAGCAATATATAGAAATCAAGGCAGTCAACAGCGATTCTCTCCTTTTTTATCGTATGGGTGATTTTTATGAATTATTCTTCAATGATGCAATTGAAGCTTCACAAGCTTTAGGAATCACTCTCACAACACGTGGCAAACATTTAGGCGAAGACATTCCCATGTGTGGTGTCCCTGTTCATTCTGCAGATGATTATTTGCAAAAGCTTATCGCTCGTGGCTATCGTGTTGCTGTATGTGAACAAACAGAAGACCCTGCAGAAGCAAAAAAGCGCGGCTCAAAATCCGTTGTTCAGCGTGATGTTGTACGCCTTGTTACACCCGGAACCATAACAGAAGAAAAACTCCTTGATCCAACGCGCGCAAATTATTTGATGACACTTGCTCGCACCAGAACCCATGATAGAAAAGAATTTGCCCTTGCTTGGATTGATATTTCCACGGGCATATTTCGTGTTACACAAAGTCACCATGAAAAGCTTTTGACAGATATCATGTGCGTAGATCCACAAGAAGTGATCGTAGCTGACTCATTTTTCCATGATCCATCACAAAAATCGCTCTTTAATGCTCTTGGTCGTATTGTCTCACCTCAACCACTTAGCCTTTTTGATACAATAACCGCTGAACATGATATTTGTAATTATTTTAAACTATCAACTCTTGAAGGCATTGCAGACTATTCACCTGCAGAACTTTCAGCAATCGCAGCAGCCATCCGCTATATTGAAAAAACGCAAATCACTCATCGCCCCCCTCTTATGCGACCTGAGCGTCAAAATGAAAGTGCCACCCTTTTTATTGATGCAGCTACTAGACTTAACCTTGAACTTATTCGCACCACATCTGGACAACGCGACGGGAGCTTACTAAAAACTATCGACCGCACTGTCACAGGAGGTGGTTCACGTCTTCTTGCTGAGCGCTTAGTTTCCCCGCTTACTACTCCTGAAATCATTGATAAACGTCTTGATTCAATTACCTTTTTTCTGAGCAATACTTCCCTTGCAAAAGCTATCCGTCTTATTTTAAAAGGGGGGGCAGACATGCCGCGTGCAGTTTCACGCTTAGCTCTTGGCCGAGGAGGACCACGTGATATAGCCACAATTCAGCGTGGTTTTGAAATTATTAATGAACTTAATCAGCTTCTGAGCAATGAATTGCCTCCTCAAGAAATAGGTGACGTACGAGAAATATTCTCACATTTACCCATTTCTTTGCATGTTCAATTAGAAAAAGCATTAGCCGATGATCTGCCTCTTCTTAAACGTGATGGTGGTTTTATTCGTCCTAATTATCATCAAGAATTAGATGAAACGCGCAGTTTACGTGACGAGTCCCGTCGTATCATTGCTGAACTTCAAGCACAATATGCTCAAGAAACAGATATTAAAACACTCAAGATTAAGCATAATAACATTTTAGGATATTTCATTGAAGTCACAAGCTTACAAGCTTCAGCTCTCACAAATAACCCGCAATCAAAAGAACGTTTTATCCACCGGCAAACAATGGCAAGCGCTATGCGCTTTACTACAACAGAGCTTGTTGAACTTGAAAGTCGTATTGCTCACGCAGCAAATCACGCAATAACGCTTGAATTAGAAATTTTTGATACACTTGTTAATGAAATTACCGCACACGTTGATTTCATTCGTAAAGCCTCTGAAGCGCTTGCTGTTTTAGATGTATCTGTTGCTTTAGCTCATTTAGCTGAAGAACAAGGATATTGTCGTCCCAAAATTGACGATTCGCTTACCTTTCAGATCACTGGTGGACGTCACCCCGTTGTAGAACAAGCATTACGAAAACAAGCAACAGAATCATTTGTTGCTAATGATTGCGATCTCTCTGCACAACAAGACCATCAATATGCAGCAATTTGGTTATTAACAGGCCCAAACATGGGAGGAAAATCAACCTTTTTACGGCAAAATGCTCTCATTGCTATTATGGCACAAATGGGCTCCTTTGTTCCAGCTGCTTCAGCTCATATTGGTGTTGTTGACCGTTTGTTTAGTCGTGTTGGTGCTTCCGATGATCTTGCACGGGGGCGTTCAACTTTTATGATGGAAATGGTTGAAACAGCAACCATTCTCAATCACGCTAGTAACCGTTCTCTCGTTATTCTTGATGAAATCGGGCGGGGTACATCAACCTTTGATGGCCTCTCAATTGCTTGGGCAGCCGTTGAATATCTTCATGAGGTAAACCACTGTCGTGCCATCCTTGCTACACATTTCCATGAAATGACAGCGCTGACTAAAAAACTCAATCGTCTTCATAATGTAACAATGAAAGTCAAAAATTGGAATGGTGATGTGGTCTTTCTGCATGAAGTCACTAAAGGAGCTGCTGACCGATCCTATGGTGTACAGGTTGCAAAGCTTGCAGGACTTCCCACAGCAGTTATTGCTCGTGCTACAGATGTTCTACAACAATTAGAAAAAGGTGAAATGGCTGGAAAAGGAAACAAATTAATTGATAACTTACCGCTATTTTCTCCTCAAACAACATCACCTACAACTGAAGAAACAGACAAATATTATGCAATTAAAGAAGCTTTAAATAATATCCACCCTGATGAATTATCACCTAAGGCTGCGTTAGAAGAGCTCTATCGCCTTAAACAGCTGAATGCACAATGAATTTTCTAATAAACTGTAGCAAGATTTCTTATCATTTACTTAAGCATATTTTTAAAAAAAGCTTTATTTGGATTTAAATCCTTTTGATTTTTCTCCTTTTAGGATTCATAATTTTTTATTTGAAACATGAACAATCTAACAAGTAAACTTCACTTTTCTGATTTTTCCTTACCAACAATATTAAGTGATTTAGTTATCAGTACTATGGTGCATTAGTTTCTTTGGTAAACACTCTTACCTTGTCAAGATAACCTTCAAATATACCACTCTATTCATTCCCCATTTATGCTTATAACTCATTGTATTATTATTGCTTTTTGTTACGATCAGCATAACTTATAGATAAGTGTAAATTGATTTCATCCCTTAACTGCAGATCTTCTTTTGGCATTTTAGTAGAGCTTATTTATAGTATTGTTTGGGATAACTTTTTGCTCTCTATGACTTAGAGAAACTACAGTAATCAAAAATTACATCATTACATTTTTTGATCCCTCTAAGCTTTAATCAAAATAGTTCATAACTCTCCCCTCTACCAATGAGTGACAATTCGAAAAATTATGAAATAATTAAAGTTTTGATCAATTTTACTTATCTGCACTAAACTTAAATTTTACTTAAATCAAATACTACGAACCGCGCCTTTAGCGGCAGAAGTAGTCATAGCTGCATAAGCTTTTAGAGCTTTTGAAACCTTACGTTTACGTTCTTCAACCGGTTGCCAAGCAGTGTTTCCTTTTTCTTCCATCTTGGCACGACGGCGCACAATCTCAACATCATCAACCATCAAATGAATGATACGGTTTGGAATATCAATCTCTATGATATCGCCCTCTTCCACTAAAGCAATTGTGCCTCCTTCAGCAGCTTCTGGTGAAATATGACCGATAGAAAGCCCTGAAGACCCCCCCGAAAAGCGACCATCTGTTATAAGTGCGCAAACCTTCCCTAATCCTTTAGATTTAAGATAGCTCGTTGGATAGAGCATTTCTTGCATTCCAGGCCCACCACGTGGACCTTCATAACGGATCAAAACAATGTCACCTGGATTAATTTTATCAGCCAAGATTGCTGAAACAGCTGAATCTTGACTTTCAAAAATCCGTGCAGGACCTTTAAAAGTTAAAATCGACTGATCAACACCTGCGGTTTTCACAATACAACCATCTTGTGCAAGGTTCCCATAAAGAACCGCCAACCCTCCATCTTGCGAATAAGCGTGTGCAATATCACGGATGACACCTTTTTCACGATCAAGATCAAGAGTATCATAACGAGATGCTTGGCTAAAAGCTATCTGTGTTGATACACCACCTGGTGCCGCACGATAGAATTCATGAATATTTTTTTCATTGGTTTGTTTCACATTCCATCGACACAGAGCTTCTTTCATCGTTTTTGCATGAACCGTGTAAGTTGATGTATCGATAAGTCCGGCTGCATCTAATTCACCCAAAAGCCCCATAATACCACCAGCGCGATGAACATCTTCCATATGAATATTAGCAATAGCAGGTGCAACTTTGCACAAAACAGGAACACGGCGTGAAAGACGGTCAATATCAGCCATGGTAAAATCCACCTTGCTTTCTTGCGCTGCTGCTAAAAGATGCAGCACAGTATTAGTTGATCCGCCCATAGAAATATCTACAATCATTGCATTTTCAAAAGCCTTGCGTGAAGCGATAGAACGCGGCAAAACTGTCTCATCATCTTGTTCATAATAACGCTTTGTTAATGTAACGATACACCGGCCTGCCTCTTCAAAAAGCTGCTGACGATCTGCGTGTGTAGCTAACATAGATCCATTTCCAGGAAGAGAAAGTCCTAATGCTTCTGTAAGACAATTCATAGAATTGGCAGTAAACATGCCTGAACAAGAGCCACATGTAGGACAAGCGGCGCGTTCCATTTCAGAAACTTCTTCCTCTGAATTACGATCATCAGCCGCAACAATCATTGAATCAACTAAATCAACAGTAATATCCTGATCTTTCCATTTAATCTTGCCAGCTTCCATAGGACCACCTGAAACAAAGATTGTTGGAATATTTAACCGTAAAGAAGCCATCAACATGCCAGGCGTAATTTTGTCACAATTAGAAATGCAAACAAGAGCATCTGCACAATGGGCATTGACCATATATTCAACAGAATCAGCAATGATTTCACGGGAAGGTAAAGAATAAAGCATTCCATCATGCCCCATAGCAATCCCATCATCGATAGCAATGGTATTAAATTCCTTCGCAACACCACCAGCAGCAGCTATTTCTTGTGCAACAAGTTGCCCAAGATCTTTCAAATGTACATGCCCTGGCACAAATTGTGTGAAAGAATTCGCAATTGCAATAATGGGCTTACCAAAATCCGTATCTTTCATTCCTGTTGCACGCCAAAGACCACGAGCCCCTGCCATATTGCGTCCATGAGTTGATGTTCTTGAACGATAAAAAGGCATTATTTCTTTCCTTGAATAATTAAAATTCTTCTCTGTTGTGCTGCACCCTAATTATAAAGACAAGAATTTTAGCGCTAAAAACAAAATATTGTTCTACTGAAGCATTTGAATCTCTAAAAGACTAATATTCTTTATAAAATTCAATTTAATAGCTGTTATTTATTCATAATCAATAAGATTATCCTATGTATTACTTCTTTAAGTTTGATTAAATATAACAATAACTTACAAGAACTAAATAAAAGCACAACCAGACAATAATAATAACCAATATCAATTAAATTCATGATAAATAAAATTTAAATCATGAATTTATAATGTATAATGCATTGATTTTATTATTTTTTCTTGAAGACAAATTCAAATCCCATTGCTATTTTGATATGTGCTGTGCATTATGAATCATGAAGTTAGCATTATTTTCAGTTTATGGATCTAATTTTACACCACTCTTGAGATCTTTTATTACAGGCTATAATCCAATCAATGGCTTTTTTATAATGCCTTCGAGCAATAATAGAGTTTTTGTTTAGCGAATAGTTTATTTTACTTTGCTTTTATTAAACTTTCATTTTTATGGCTGTTAAAAATTCAAAAAGACATAGAATGAATGAGTGCAAAATAAACATATTACAAACTCTATTGAATAAACCTCTTAAAAAAGAGATTTACCACAAAAACCACAGTGTCTTCTTAACCGATGTATAAATCTTCTTTCCAAATATTTGCGTTATATTGAGAAAAACACCCCGACCTTTTTGGTGGAGCTAAGCGGGATCGAACCGCTGACCTCTTGCATGCCATGCAAGCGCTCTCCCAGCTGAGCTATAGCCCCATAAAAGACACCCTCTCTTCCCAAAAGGAAGATTAACAATCTAATAAGATTCCTAAAACGAGAAAAATCGAAGATCAAGAAGAATTTGTCTTCAACAAAACGAATACTGAATCTTCTCGTTTCTTTTAAGTACCATCATCGTCTGGAACACTACCACCAATAATGTCGGTTACATCGTCATCCTCATCGCTTTCAGTGTGCGATAAAAATGTATCGTCGTCATCCCCGAGATCCATATCATCATCTTCCAAAATAGGGAGATCATCATCCTTAGAATCGTCAACATCTTCTTCCAGCAACATAAAAGCAGACTTTTCAAGTGCTGTATCCAGCTCTTCAGTGTCAACTTATTCTTCGCTACTGGCTTCAGCTGCGGCAACCTCAAAATAAGAGCGCGGATAAGAAAGCCCTGTATAAGGTGATACAATAGGATCACGATTAAGATCATAAAATTTCTTTCCCGTTTCCGGGTCAACACGTTTGGTTCCAAGTTCCTGTTTTGCCATGGACCGTGCCTCTTTTTTGGTTAGCTACAATTTCATTTAAAAACGAATTTAAGGTGCTTAAGCGAAAAACAATGTATTTGTCAAAGATAAATGCATCGTTTCACACGGATTTTCTCATGACGCTTATTAAAGCGTGTGCTAAAGAACACTTAATTTTGTAAAATTTAGATTAAAATTAATAAAGCTTCTATGCAAAACGCAATACCCGCAACAGCTCAAAAATCTACCAATCTTTCTGGTACGATCAAAATACCAGGCGATAAATCAATCTCTCATCGATCTCTCATATTAGGGGGGCTTGCAAATGGTGAAACACATATTCACGGGCTTCTTGAAAGCGATGACATTTTGCAAACAGCTGCTGCTATGCAAGCTATGGGTGCCCATATTCGTAAGGAAAATAATCTCTGGGTCATTCGCGGAACTGGGAATGGCTGCCTTTTGCAAGCGCAGACATCTTTAAATTTTAAAAATTCTGGAACAAGCGCTCGCTTGATTATGGGAATGGTCAGTTCTTATCATATGAAAACAACTTTTACTGGCGATTCTTCTCTATCTAAACGTCCAATGAAGCGTATCCTTGACCCTTTGTGTTTAATGGGCGTTTCAGTTGAAAAAATGTGTGATGATCATTTGCCTTTAACGCTTTATGGTCCTAAAATGGCTAACCCAATTTATTATCATGTACCAATAGCTTCTGCCCAAGTTAAATCAGCAATTCTTCTTGCAGGTCTTAATACTCCTGGTATTACTACTGTTATTGAACCAATCCTCACCCGAGATCACACGGAAAAAATGTTAAAAGCATTTGGTGCTGAACTTGAGATAGAAACAGATAAAAAAGGTACACGTTTCATTCATCTGAATGGCCAACCACATCTTACTGGACAAATTATAGATGTTCCAGGGGATCCTTCCTCTGCTGCCTTTCCACTCATTGCAGCCCTTCTTGTGGAAGACTCCGATATCATTATTGAAAATGTTCTCATAAACAACTCTAGAATCGGTCTTATCCAAACATTGTGGGAAATGGGAGCTAAGATTGATCTTTTAAATCAACGCCAAACAGGCGGAGAGGATATTGCCGATCTACGGGTCAGATCATCAATATTAAAAGGCATAACTGTACCTAAAGAGCGAGCCCCATCAATGATTGATGAATATCCCGCTTTAGCAGTAGCAGCAGCCTTTGCTGAAGGTAAAACAACTATGCTAGGAATTGAAGAATTGCGTGTTAAAGAATCAGACAGGCTTTCTGCCATTGCCCAAGGATTAAAAATCAACAATGTCGATTGTGAAGAAGGTGTAGACTTCCTTGTTGTCCATGGACAAAATTCAACAAAAAGCCTAGGAGGTGGATGCGTTACAACATATCTTGATCATCGAATTGCAATGTGCTTTCTTGTCTTTGGATTGGCATCAGAAAAACCTGTAACCGTCGATGATACACGAATGATTGCCACCAGCTTTCCAGAGTTTATCCCCTTAATGCACCAACTTGGAGGTCAAATTCTTTGAAACCGTTTGTCATTGCAATTGATGGCCCAGCAGCCTCTGGTAAAGGAACATTAGCCCGTAAAATTGCAACCCATTATCACCTTTACCACTTAGACACTGGTCTAACCTATCGTGGTGTTGCTTATGTACTTTTACAGCAAGGATTGGCTCTTGATGATGAAACCAGTGCTATCACATACGCCACAAAGCTTGATTTTAACACTTTAGATTCAAATCTTCTCACTTCTCATGAAATTGGCGAAGCGGCTTCAAAAATAGCAACCATACCAGCTGTGCGCGAAATTCTTGTTGCAAAACAACGCAATTTTGCCAAAACCCTGCCAGGCAGCGTGCTTGATGGCCGTGATATTGGCACTGTTGTCTGCCCTGACGCAAATATAAAATTCTACGTTTTTGCAAATGCTCAAACACGCGCAAAACGCCGCCATCAAGAAATTTTAAAAAAAGGAGCACAAGCAGATTATCATGAGATCCTTGCTAATCTTAAACAACGCGACAAACGTGATTTAACCCGCAAACAAAGCCCTTTAAAACCAGCAAAAAACGCCCACTTGCTTGACACGTCAGAATTGAGTATAGAAGAAGCATTAACAGCTATGTGTACCTTTATTGATCCTGTCATAAAAGCTCATACCGTTAAATAAAATCATCCTGGTAATTCCAGCTTAGCGCTAATTTTTCTTTCCTGTATTAAAGATAAGAAATCATGGAATTACCCCATATTAACACTAACCCAGCGCTTATACCTCTTTAAATAAAGGTATATATTTAGGAGTTCTTATGTCACAATATAATCCCACAACAGCGGATTTTGAAGCTCTTTTAATGGAATCCTTTCAAACCAACGATCTTACTGAAGGATCCGTTGTGAAAGGTCGTATCATTGCAATCGAAAAAGACATGGTCATTATCGATGCTGGCCTTAAAGTAGAAGGACGTATTCCACTTAAGGAATTTGGCACAAAAGGTAAAGACGGTTCCTTGCAAGCTGGTGATGAAGTTGAAGTTTATGTTGAACGCATCGAAAATGCGATGGGTGAAGCTGTTTTATCACGCGAAAAAGCACGTCGTGAAGAAAGCTGGACTCGCCTTGAAGAAAAATTCAATGCCGGTGCGCGTGTAGATGGAGTTATCTTTAGCCAAGTTAAAGGTGGATTTACAGTCGATCTTGATGGTGCCATTGCTTTCTTACCCCGCAGCCAAGTTGACATTCGCCCTATCCGCGATGTTGCACCTTTAATGCACAATCCACAATCTTTTGAAATTCTAAAAATGGATCGTCGCCGTGGTAATATTGTTGTTTCACGCCGCACCGTCTTAGAAGAAAGCCGTGCTGAACAGCGTTCAGAAATTGTTCAAAATCTTGAAGAAAATCAAATTGTTGAAGGTGTGGTTAAAAATATTACCGATTATGGTGCCTTTGTTGATCTTGGTGGAATTGACGGCCTTTTGCATGTTACCGACATGGCATGGCGGCGTATTAATCACCCATCTGAAATCCTTACAATGGGTCAAACTATTAAAGTTCAAATTATTCGCATCAATCAGGACACGCACCGTATTTCACTTGGGATGAAGCAACTTGAAAATGACCCCTGGGATAGCATTAGTGACAAATATCCAGTTGGTAAGAAAATTACAGGTGCTGTTACAAACATTACAGATTATGGTGGTTTTGTTGAAATTGAACCAGGAATTGAAGGGTTAATTCATGTCTCTGAAATGAGCTGGACGAAGAAAAATATCCATCCTGGAAAGCTCCTTTCTACGTCACAAGAAGTAGAAGTTGTTGTTCTTGAAATCGACGCTTCTAAACGGCGTATTTCCCTTGGTTTAAAGCAAACATGTGAAAATCCATGGGTGGCTTTTGCTAATAAATTTCCTGTAAATTCACAAATTGAAGGTGAAGTTAAAAATAAGACAGAATTTGGTCTTTTTATCGGCCTTGAAGGTGATGTTGATGGGATGGTACACTTATCTGATCTTGATTGGAACCGTCCTGGTGAACAAGTCATCGAGACTTATAACAAAGGTGATATCGTTAAAGCTGTTGTTCTTGATGTTGACGTTGAAAAAGAACGCATCTCTTTGGGAATTAAGCAACTTTCCTGCGATAAAGTTGGAGAAGCAGTAGCCTCTGGTGAATTGCGTAAAGGTACTATCGTGACCTGTGAAGTTTCCGGAATCAATGAAAATGGCATTGATGTGAAATTAATTGATCACAACCTTGAAACGACTATTCGCCGTTCTGATTTGGCCCGTGATCGTGATGAACAAAACCCTGAACGTTTTGCTATTGGACAAAAAGTTGATGCTTGCATCACCACATTCGATAAAAAAACGAGGAAACTGTCAGTATCCATCAAAGCCTTGGAAATTGCAGAAGAAAAAGAAGCAGTAGCACAATATGGATCAACAGATTCTGGTGCTTCTCTTGGTGACATTCTTGGTGTGGCCTTAAAAAAACAAGAACAAGATTGATAATCTCAATAACTAATACTTAAGACCGCTTATATTTTTGAGCGGTCTTTTTTATCTTTTGCTGGAAACATTTTCTTGACTTTTCAGCGGGCTGACAAAAAAATAAATATTTTCCAATAAAAAACTTATTTTTTTCACTAACCATTCATGACTAGGATAAAATGTTAACAATTCATTAAATAAAGAGAAATTTGCATAATTGAGTGGCAAAGAATATTATGGCACCCACACTATTTTTCATGAAGTGGTTTTCTTCTCAAAAAACAGAAATTTGTTATTTTTCTGAAACCGATTCCCCTATTCGTTCAACTGATAAATCGCAAGAAGAGCTTTACAAATTAGGCCATGATATAGCTTTGGGCAAAAACAATTTTCTTGCCGAATACAAGGGAGAGAGTGATTTTCGCAAACGATTAACTGAAAATGCTAAACTTATTCTCCATGCTTTCCGCATTAGCGATGTTGCCGCGCGTAACAATGAAACTATAGCACCATCTGCTCAATGGCTTATTGATAATCATTACACCATTGATAAAACCATACAACAGTTACGCTGCAATTTTCCAAAAACGCTCACTAATAAACTCTCTCTTGATGAACAAAAAGCAGGAATCCCACGTATTTTTGCTTTAACCTGGCTTTATATTGCCCATACAGATAGCAGTTTCTCACAAGAAACCCTTACAGCCATGGTTAATGGCTTTCAGGAAGTATGTAACCTTAAAATTGGCGAATTGTGGGCCTTGCCTTCTGTTATTCGTATGATTTTAATTGAAAATGTTCGTCGTCTCTCATTGCGTATTGAACAAGCACAGCATATGCGTTACCTTGCCAATCAAGTGGCTAACAAAATTACCCTTGCAAAAAATGAGACTGAATTACACAATCTTTTCACTCTTTATGAAAAATTCACTGCTAATTTAACCTTTTCAACTCATTTATTTTATCGCCTGCGGGGTGCATCTGTTGATGTTACAGTGGCACTGACTTGGCTTGAAAAGCAATTACATCATCACGGCAGTAATCCAGAAATTGCAACAGCTGATGAACATACCCGTCAAGCAAAAGACGGTGTGACCATGGGCAATATTATTCGTGCTCTCAAAACTATTGATGACATTGATTGGACAGCGTGGTTTGAAACCGTTAGCTATGTGGACTCTATCCTGCGTCAAAACAGTGATTTTTCTGAACTCGATTCTCATTCACGTAATACCTATCGGCAAGTGATTGAAAAAATCGCACACCGTTCTCCACTCAGTGAATTGGAAGTTACGCAAAAAGTCGTAGAGATGACGCAAACCTTCCTTGAAGATGACGCTCATCAAAATAACTCTTCTATTGGCTGGTACCTTGTCGACAACGGGCGTTATGCCTTTGAAAAAGCCTGTGAATACACTCCATCCCTTTTCATAAGATGGATACGTGCTTACCATCACTTAAAAGTAGGAACAATTGCAATCCCTGTTTCTATTTTAACGCTCATTCTTTTGTTTGCAACTTATACTCTATTACAGATATCCAACCTAGCGCCATGGGTGAATCTTATTTTTACTGCTCTGGCACTCTTTCCTGCCATGGAAGCTTCTTTTTCCTTTTTTAATACTGTTGTTTCATGGTTTATCCCACCAAATCAGCTCATTGGTTATGAATATAAAGAGGGGATTCCTAAACACGCACGTACAATGGTTGTCGTGCCCACTTTAATTACTTCATATGATTATATTGATGAACAAGTGCGTAATCTTGAAGTACATTATCTTTCTAACCCGCAAGGTGCTATTCATTTTGCGTTAATCACGGACTGGGCAGATTCTTCATTAGAAGAAACACAAGATGACCTTGATTTGCTGCATTATGCACAAGAGAGCATAGCTAAACTTAACCGTCGTTATCATCGTGATGACATTCCTTTGTTTTTCCTTCTTCATCGCCGCCGCCTTTACAATGCTAGCGAAAAATGCTGGATGGGGTGGGAACGTAAACGTGGTAAGCTTCATGAACTCAACCTTTTACTACGAGGAAATCAAAATACGAGCTTTTACACTCCAGATCCACGCCTTCCTGTAGATTGTCGTTTCGTTATGACCCTGGATTCAGATACACGTTTAACACCTGAAGGGGTTACTAAACTTGTTGGCAAGCTCAACCACCCACTCAATCATCCCGTTTTTGACCCCCAAAATGGAACAATTGTAAAAGGCTATAGCATTTTACAACCGCGTATTACACCTTCTCTTACAACAGGAAAAGAAACCTCAATTTTTCAACAAATTTTTTCTACCAATCGTGGAATTGATCCTTATGTCTTTGCTGTCTCTGATACTTATCAAGACCTTTGGGGAGAAGGAACTTTTACCGGAAAAGGTCTTTATAATATCGATGCATTTGAACAAGCACTTAGTGGAAAAATCAAAGAAAACACTGTTCTTAGTCATGACCTTTTGGAAGGAAGCTATGCGCGTGCAGCACTTGTGAGTAATGTAGAGGTAATTGAGGATTATCCAACAGCCTATAACATTGATGTTGCTCGTCATCACCGTTGGATTCGTGGTGATTGGCAATTATTGCCTTATCTCTTTAAGCGCTGTCAAATTAATCTTATGAATCGTTGGAAGATTCAGGATAATTTACGCCGTTCTCTCACACCACTTACATGGCTAATTGCAGCAATCATGGGATGGTCTATTTTACCGTTAAAGATAGCAACTATCTGGCAAATATTTTTACTGCTCAGTCTATTTATCTCTCCAATTCTAGGTATGCTTCAGGCATTCATGCCATTTAGTCTTGATTATTCTTTGCGTGGACAGCTGAAATTAATTTTGAACAGTATTATTTCAACGACAGCAGAAATACTCCTGAAAACCACCTTTATTGCTCATTCAGCTTATTTTGCAACCGATGCAATCATTCGCACTTTCTATCGCATGTTGATTTCAAAACAACATCTCCTTGAATGGAAAACCTCGGCTGCAACAAAATTAATCCCCAATAGTTTAGGCTTCTATATTCTCACAATGTGGCCAGCATCCCTGATTGGTGCCATTGCCATAGCGCTACCTATATCCTTTTATAGCCCGACAATCTTCATTGCTTTGCCCTTTGGACTGGTTTGGTTTTTCTCACCACTCATTGCGTGGATTGTAAGCCAACCAGCAACATTCCAAGATATGCTTGATATATCTTCAGAAGATGAAAAAGCACTTCGGTGTATTGCACGACGTACGTGGCTTTATTATGCAACTTTTGTCAATGCGCAAAACAATTATTTGCCACCTGATAATTTCCAAGAAGATCCCGAACCCCTTGTCGCTCAGCGTACATCCCCCACCAATATTGGAGTTTATCTTCTTTCCACTATTGCCGCACGTGATTTTGGTTGGATTAGCTTTAAAGATGCTATCACACGCATCAAGCGTACATTAAGTACTCTTGAAAAAATGGAAAAATTCCGTGGTCATCTTTATAATTGGTATGAAACAGACACACTTAAACCTTTATTGCCAACTTATGTTTCAACAGTTGATTCAGGTAATCTTGCCGGTCATTTAGTGACACTCTCTTCGGCTTTAAATGAATGGGCTCAAACACCTGACATGTTTTTACAAAGCGATCCAGCAGGCTTACTTGATGTTAGTGATATTCTTGAAGAAACTTTAAAAGAGATTCCTGATAATCAGCATTTTTCATGCTCTTTATACCAACAGATCGAAGAACACATTGTTTACTTTCGTCGTGTCGTTAGTACTTTCAAAGAAAAGACAGAAACTGTAACTTCATACACTATTAATTTTCCACTCTTAGCTCGTGATATTGCACTCTTAACAGAGGAACTTGATAAAAAAATTCAAACTATAGAATCTGCTCACGCTCTGTCTTGGGCTAAATGTCTTGTGGAAACCTGTGAAGCACATCACCATAATATTACCTATGACTATGATGTCGAAAAACTGCACAAACAATTAAACACTTTAGCGACAAAAGCACGACAAATAGCTTTTGATATGAAATTTGATTTTTTAGAACAACCTGAACGGCAACTTTTGTCTATCGGCTATCGTGTTCAGGAAAATAAACTTGATGAAAGCTGTTATGATCTTCTAGCTTCAGAAGCACGTCTCTCAAGTCTTTTCGCTATTGCCAAAGGCGATATAAAATTCAAACATTGGTTTCATCTTGGCCGTTTACTCATCCCAATTGGTTGGAAAGGTGCTTTACTATCATGGTCGGGATCTATGTTTGAATATCTTATGCCTTCTCTGGTTATGCGTGAACCCTTAGGATCCATACTAGATCAAACTAATCGATTGATTATTCGCCATCAAATACAATACGCCCGTAAACGGGGACTGCCATGGGGTATTTCAGAAGCTGCGTTTAATGCCCGCGATCATTTAATGAATTACCAATATTCCAATTTTGGAGCTCCAAGCCTTGGACTTCAACGCGGTTTATCACGTAATGCTGTTATTGCCCCTTACGCTAGCATTTTAGCTGCGCAATATATGCCAACTCAAGCCCTCATAAATTTAAAACGTTTACGTGATCTTGGCGCTTTAGGAGCCTATGGATATTATGATTCTATTGATTTTACTCCTTCGCGTGTGCCAAAAGGAGAACAATATGCTATCGTGCGTAATTATTATGCGCACCATCACGGCATGTCAATTCTTGCAATTAATAATGTCATTTTTGAAGGACGAATGCGTAACCGTTTTCACAGTGATCCCGTTATTGAAGCTACACAATTATTATTACAAGAAAGAGCCCCCCTTCAAATTCCTATCATTCACGCCAAAGTTGCTAACCCAATGCGCAATGACTCTGGAGAATTTGATGACGCCCCTTTGCGCACTATCACAAACCCGCTTCTCAAACCCCGTGAGACTTTGCTCTTATCCAATGGTCGTTATTCCACAATGCTAACAGCCAATGGTTCCGGCTATAGCCGTTGGCATGATTATGCTATCACACGCTTTATCCCTGATGCATCAGAAGATCAACAAGGTACCTTGTTTTTCCTACGTGATACACAAAATGGACGCTGGTGGTCTGCCACCGGTGAGCCAACACGCATTGTCGAAGAAGAATCAGTCACCATTTTTACAGATGAAAAAGCTGAATATACAAAAATGGTTGATGGTATAAAATCAACGCTTGAATGTCTTGTGGCATCGGAAGGTGATGGGGAAGGCAGGCGCCTTCAGCTTATGAATACAACCAACAAAGATCGCTTTATTGAAGTGACATCTTATGGTGAACTAGCACTAGCAACTATGGAGAGTGTTTGTGCTCACCCTGTTTTTTCACACATGTTTGTAGAAACAGAAATTGCTGATTCAGGTGGAATGATTTTTGCTAAAAGGCGCAAACGCGCTCCTAGTGATCCGGATATTCATATTGCCCATTTTGTCACTGACCCATCTGGAACTATTCCAAAATCAGAAGCTGAAACTGACCGTTGTATTTTTATTGGTCGTGGTCGATCTATTTATCGTCCAGCTGCATTTGATCAAAATGCCCACTTTAGTAACCGTCAAGGCTGTGTTCTTGACCCGATTATCTCAATCCGCTGCTACTTAAAAATTCCAGCACATGAAAAAAGAGAACTTATTTTTTGGACATTTGCTGCTCATTCAAAAGAAACGCTGCAAAATCATATTGAACGTTATCGCCAACCTAATATGTTTCAGCGAGAATTTTCTATAACATGGACACGCTCGCAAGTTTCACTATTTCAAAACAATATCCGCCCCAGAGAAGCTATTGTTTATCAAAAATATGCAACACCACTTATATACCCCGACAGAACATGGCGTCTTCCCTCTAAAACGCTTGCTAATACTCTTGGAAAACAATCTGATCTTTGGCCAATGTCCATCTCAGGAGATTACCCTATTTGTCTTCTCAGAATTGATAGTGAAACGAATATAACTGTACTACGTGACCTGCTTAAAGCACATGAATATTGGCGTATGCGAGGGTTAATTGTTGATATGGTTGTTTTGAATGAACAGGCATTTTCTTACATACAAGACACTCAACGCGCTATTGAATGGACATGTGAATCCTACCGTCGTCATGCCAACGAAATGAATGGAAATAAACACATTTTCACCCTTCAACGTGATCAAATGAATGAGCAAAGTTTCAAGACACTTCTTGCATCAGCCCGCATCATACTTCATGCCCAAAATGGTTCTTTATCTGAACAGCTTAAATGTACAGAAAATATTGATCCCGATCTGATAACTCGCAATCGTAGGCAAGATTTTAATCACAAACTAAATCACAGCAAACATGACAAAAAAAGACAAGCAGAAACGCAAGATGAACAAAATTCATCTATTTCTATTGGTCTTATAGCTCAACAAAAACAATCATCTCCTCTTATCAACGGAAAAGACCTGCGTTATTGGAATGGTTATGGGGGGTTTAATCAACATAATCATTATGTGGTGCATCTTAATGGGCATACCACTACACCACAGCCATGGATTAATGTCATTGCTAATCATAATTTTGGCTTTCACGTATCAGCTGAAGGTGCAATCTTCACCTGGGCTAATAATAGTCGTGATTATCACTTAACCCCTTGGATCAACGATCCTGTTTCCAATCGCCCAGGAGAAGCACTATATCTTGTTGATCGTCTTTCTTTAAAACGTTTTTCTCCAGTCTCTGCTGTCGAATGTGATGACAGTGTTATTTACGAAGCTTGCCATGGTTTTGGATTTTCAACCTTTAAATCCACACATTCCGATATTGTATTAGAACTTACCCATACGCTCGATCGAGAAAGACCTGTTCGTTTTTCGCGCCTTATCATTAAAAATGAAAGCAAAAAACCACGCAGTTTACGTCTTTATAATTACGTTGAGTGGGTTTTGGGTAATGCACGTACAAAATACGCTCCCTTTATCATTCCCTCTTACGATTCCAAACGTGGCGCACATTTTATTCAAAATCCTTATCACATCGAAAGATCTCAACAGGTCACTTTTTTATCAGCATCCGAAATACCAACCAGTGTTACGACTGATCGCACTGAATTTATTGGCTCAACAGGAACAGTTAAACACCCTCATGCCATTTACAAAGCTGAAGAACTTTCAAATACAGTAGAAGCAGGTCGTGATCCTTGTTCAGCATCAACTTATGATATTTATCTATTACCGGGCCAAACAAAAGAGATCATCTTTTATCTTGGTAGTGCTGAAAATAGACAAGAAGCTGAAAAATTGCTGGATCAAGTACACATAGATGATTTTCAAGTTATTCTTGCACAACAAAAACAGCAATGGAATGATTTTGTTTCTCCTTTGCAAGTTAAAACGCCTGATCCTTCTTTTGACATTATGGTCAATCATTGGCTTCCTTACCAAATCTATGCATGCCGCATGATAGCACGTGCAGCTTTTTACCAAGCCAGTGGCGCATTTGGCTTTCGTGACCAGTTACAAGATAGTTTATCTTTGTTATTGCTTAAACCACAATTAGCGCGTGAACAATTATTAAGCGCTGCAGCCCGTCAATTTACTGAAGGTGATGTACAACATTGGTGGTTTCCTGATACTAACGCTGGTGTTCGCACACTCATTTCTGATGACATAGTCTGGCTTGCTTATGGAACAGCCCTTTATGTCAATACTACTGGTGAGCACACATTTCTTGATACTCTTATTCCTTTTATTGAAGGAGCTCCTCTTAAAACAGAACAACATGATGCTTATTTTCACCCCACACAATCGCCAAAAATTGCAACACTTTATGAACATTGTGCCCTAGCTTTAGATCTTACTATTAAACGTTGTGGTCCACACGGTCTCCCACTTATTTTAGGTGGTGATTGGAATGATGGTATGAATTTAGTGGGCATCAAAGGAAAAGGTGAAAGCATTTGGTTGGGCTGGTTTCTTGGCACCACATTACAAGCATTCATTCCCATTGCTAAAAACCGCGGTGACGATAACCATGTAAAAGCTTGGAGCACACATCTTAAACGTTTAACAAAAGCTCTGGAAAAAAATGGTTGGGATGGCGCTTGGTATCGACGTGGTTATTTTGACGATGCAACCCCTCTTGGTTCTCAAATAAATACTGAATGTCAAATTGATGCCATCGCTCAATCTTGGGCTGTAATTTCTAAAATGGCATCTCCCAATCGCCAAAAACAAGCAATGATGTCAATGCTTGATCACTTATGCGATGAACAAGGTAGGCTTATTCGTCTTTTCTGGCCGCCTTTTAATAAAAGCACTCTCGAACCCGGCTACATTAAAGGGTATCCACCAGGTATTCGAGAAAATGGTGGACAATATACCCATGGTGCTATTTGGAGTATTATAGCGCTTGCAGAAATAGGTGAAATAGACAAAGCGTATAACTTATTTTCCATGATAAACCCTATCACCCATGGTCAAAATCCTGAAATTTACCGTGTTGAACCTTATGTCATGGCTGCAGATATCTATGCTGTTGAACCACACCGAGGACAAGGTGGTTGGACGTGGTATACGGGTTCAGCAAGCTGGTTTTATCGTGCAGCAACAGAAACTATTCTTGGGATTCACATCCAAGCAAATCAGTTATTTTTACGCCCACATTTACCCTCCTGTTGGCCTGAATATGAAGTAAAAATGAAATTTTATGAAGCCGTTTATATTATTAAAGTTAAATGGGCTTCAAAAGATACACTCAGTGTTAACAGCACGGAATATGCCAACATTGATGCAAGTATAGAATTACAAAAAACAGGTGTTTATGAGATCATACGTACTCTTAAATCCCCAACTCCTAAAAAATGAAAAGCTTTTTTATACTGTTCACAGTTATAAAGTTGTTATAGTTTTTATATTTTTTATGATGATTATATTGATATGCAACAATTTTAGATTTCACTAAACTGAAAGAACAGGGGCATGAATCATACAGATATCGCTAGACGCGTTTATAACCACACATGGAAACTTGACCCCATTATTCGCTCGCTTCTCGATACGGATTTTTATAAGCTTCTTATGGTACAAATGATTTGGGGACTTTACCCAAATGTTCATGTCACCTTCTCACTTATAAACCGCAGTAAAACAATTTGTCTTGCCAATGATATTGATGAAGGTGAGCTACGTGCTCAGCTTGATCATGCCCTCAGTTTACGCTTTACCAAAAAAGAAATAATCTGGCTTGCTGGTAATACATTTTATGGACGCAAACAAATTTTTAAACCGGATTTTCTTAATTGGCTTGAAAAATTTCAACTACCCGAATACGAATTAACCCACAAAGACGGTCAATATATTCTACATTTCCATGGTCCATGGGCTTATAGCTCTATGTGGGAAATCCCTGCCCTTTCTATTATCAGTGAATTACGTTCACGCGCTGCAATGAAAAATCTCGGTCGTTTTGCACTCGATGTCCTTTATGCTCGTGCTAAAGCAAAAATGTGGAGTAAAATTGAACGCCTGAAACAATTGCCTGATCTTAACATCGCTGACTTTGGCACTAGACGTCGCCATTCTTTTTTATGGCAACGTTGGTGTGTCGAAGCGTTAAAAGAAGGAATTGGCAATTCTCTGGTGGGATCTTCCAATATCCTTCTAGCAATGGACACAGACTTAGAAGCTCTTGGAACAAACGCACATGAATTACCTATGGTTATCGCAGCCCTTGCTAATAATGATAACGACTTGCACCAAGCGTCTTACCAAGTTCTGCAAAATTGGAACCGCTATTATGGTGGAAATCTTTTGATTGTTTTGCCTGATGCTTTTGGAACAGAAGCATTTTTACGCAACGCACCAGACTGGGTAGCAGACTGGACAGGATTTAGAATTGACAGTGCTCTACCCATTGAAGGAGGCGAACGCATTATAAAATGGTGGCAAGAAAAAGGAAAAAATCCACGAGAAAAATTATTGATTTTTTCCGATGCGCTAAATGTAGATACAATTGAAAAAACCTATCATCACTTTCATGGTAAAGTACGCATGAGTTTTGGGTGGGGAACCAATCTCACCAATGATTTTGAAAATTGTGCACCCCAAAACATCGCAAATCTTGAAGCTGCTTCCCTTGTTTGCAAAGCCACTCATGCTAATGGCCGACCAACTGTAAAACTTTCAGATAATCCTGAAAAAGCCATTGGAGATTTACAAGAAATACAACGTTATTTGAATTTTTTTAATCCTGAATTATCCATTACCAAACCCATCAAGATTTAATCATTAACTGATTAGATAAAAAAGAAACCAACTATGAAATAAATCATTGCCCAAACCAAATAGGCAGATATTATTTCTATTTCTCTTATAACAGGCAAAAATAATATCATTACATAAATGGCCTCTTATTGCTTATTAAAATGATCTGATCAACACTCAATAAAGCATCCACGCACAATTCCTATTGATGATAAATTTTTCACGAAGCGTATACTTTATCTAGCGAACATGCCTGTACTACTTTAGAAAATGACAGCTAATGTGCATATTGATATTGATAGATGAAAACTTTATCTTAAGTGTTTTTAGTCAGAAAACTTTTTGTAAATAGCCTCAATAAAACAAGAAAAATGTAAGACAGACTTAATTAATAAAATTTTTTATTTTGATAATGATGATGACGTAGATGAGGATGGGCGTGTCACAATATAAACAGCAATCACCAACAAAAGAATTGCAGTGGAGGAAGCAAACCATAAAGCAGGGTGTACAATTATTAAAAATGATAAAAAGCCACCGATCATACTTACCACAGCAAAAATTTTAACAAAAGGTGAGATGATTCTCTTTTCTTCCCATTGCTTAATGGGAAGACCAAAAATTCGATGATTATGCAACCAATAATGAAACCGTGGTGATGAACGGGCAAAACACCATGAAGCAACTAATAAAAAAGGTACGGTTGGCATGATAGGTAAAACCACACCGATCAGACCTAATACAATCATCACCCAACCCAATATAGAATAGAAAACTCGTAAAGGGCGAGATATCTTAAAATCTTTTTCTATCATTTATTGCTGTTTCTTCTCTCATCCAAATATCATAATGTAAAATTTTGCCTTTTATATATTTTAGCACATAATCTTGCTGAACACTCTTCATCAACAAGCATATTTTCAACAATGACCATTGCCTAAAATATAGGACAGTTTATGCAATATGATGATCATTTAAAAGTTTTCAAGAAATGAAAATAAGTTTTTAGGACATTTAAAAATAAAAAGGCTGCACGATAAATCAATGCAGCCTCTTAATCACGAATGCAGTGTTGGGAGGAGAAAATACTGCATCCATCGGCTAGACATTAGGAGGAAAATAACCTAGCACCACTCCATTTAATAAAAAGAAAAATTTAAAACAACACACAAAAATGCATGGCTGCTATGCAAAGATCTATTATACTTGCGTTTCCCGAGTTGTAGCCTGTTGAACAAAAATCCATATAAAAACAGCAGTAAAAATTAGTGTCAAAATCAATACAATCGTAGAAGCAGAATCAGAACCAATAAATAAACTTAGATAAATTCCTAAAAAACTAGAAAAAACAGCAACCAATACAGCAATCAAAAGCATAGAAAAAAACCGCTTAGTAATAAGGTAAGCAATTGCCCCTGGTGCAATCAACAAAGAAATAACTAAAATAATCCCAACTGCTTTCAAAGCCGCAACAATCGTGAGAGAAATCATTGTTAACAGAGTATAATGGAGCACTGATATCTGTAATCCTATTGCACGCCCTTGAATCGAATCAAAAATATACAGCATAAAATCACGCCATTTTGTTCCCAAAATTAAAGTGATGATAATAGAAATTATTGCTGTCTGCGTAATATCAAGCCAATTAACACCCAAAAGATTACCAAATAAGATGTGATTTAAATCCAAATTACTATAAATTGCCGTTGCTAGAACAAGCCCCAAACCAAACATAGACGAAAAAACAACACCCATAACCGTATCTTGTTTTATACGGCTATTGCTCCCTAAAAAACCTGTCGTGATGGCACAAATCATACCAGCAATGAAAGCACCAAAAACAATTAAAATCATCGTAACATTGGCTGGATGTAAATGATGAAACCAAGAAAACGGCAAAGAGGCTAAAAATGTTATCACCCATGGTGTTGTCATATAACCAATAACCACACCAGGAAAAACTGCGTGAGAAATCGCATCTCCTAAAAGCGCCCACCCTTTTAAAATAAGGAAACAAGAAAGCATAGCCATCGGAATGGAAAGAATAACGGTAATAGTCATACCCTTAACCATAAAAGAAAGCTGAAAAGGGAGCAGTAATTGATCTATCATGTTGTTATCACATTTTTTTTGCCATTCTCACGCGCAAACGGGCAGCGAGAAAACCGTATTTTGGAGAAAAAATAAAAGCTATAATAAACAGAAACGCTTGAAAAAGCACAACAACACCACCGGTATGCGCATTTAAAAAATAACTTACATAAACACCCAGTACACTTGTAAATGTTCCAATCACTACTGCAATTATCAAAAGGTTCACAAAGCGATCACTTAAAAGATAAGCCGTAGCCCCTGGTGTTACCACAAGACAAATAACCAAAAAAGCTCCTACTGTTTGCATAGCAGCAACAGTGCAAGCGGCAAGAAGTGTAAAAAAGAGAATTTTCAATAGCTTTACATTCAATCCAAGAGCACGTGCATGACTTTCATCAAATAAAGAAACTAATAAATCTTTCCACTTCGCGCATAATATCAACAAAGAGAAAACACTAATACAAACTAATTGCATAATATCTGATGAACTAATTGCCAAAACATTTCCAAGAACAATCGTATCAATGTTAACAGCCATTGGTTTTAATGACTTGAGAAACAATCCAAGAGCAAAAAAGGAAGAAAAAGTTAAACCAATAATCGTATCTTCTTTCAGTTTTGTTCGATGGTTAAGAAATAACATCGCGGCAGCAGCAGCCCCACCAGAGAAAAAAGCCCCAAGCGAAAAAGGCAATCCTAAAAGATAAGCCCCAGCAACCCCAGGCACAATCGAATGAGAAAGTGCATCACCAATTAACGACCAGCCCTTTAACATTAGAAAAGCTGAAAGAAATGCACAAACACACCCAACCAACCCCGAGACCCACATTGCATTGACCATATATTGATAATTGAATGGCTCAAGTAACCAAGACATCATGAAACGTGCTTCCGTTCTTGATCGTAGTCAAAAAATAAAGGCTCTTCACCATCTGCAAAAATATTATCTTTTTTTCCACCTTGGAAATCAATATTATAGCGGTGTAATGCACCACCAAAAGTTCGTTCAAGATTTTTCTGCGTGAAAACCATTTGTGTCAATCCAGAAGCTAAAACAGTTCCTTTTATTAAAACTGTACGATCACAAAATTCAAAAACAGAACTTAAATTGTGGGTAGAAACTAATATTATCGCCCCTTCTTTACGAAGGTCTTGCAACAAAGCGATAATTTTATCTTCCGTTTTAATATCAACTCCCGTAAATGGCTCATCTAACAAAATAGCTTTTGCCTCCTGCGCTAAAGCACGTGCTAGGAAGACACGCTTTTTTTGTCCACCAGAAAGCTCCCCAATTTGGCGTTTAGCAAACGCTAACATATCAACACGCTCTAAAGCAGAACGAACAGCTTCGCGATCTTGCGCGCGCGCATAGCGAAAAAAATTCATATGGCCGTACCGCCCCATTAATACAACGTCTTCAACAAGAACAGGAAAATCCCAATCAACATCTTCACTCTGAGGTACATAAGCAATGAGATTTTGTTTCAAAGCCTTCTTAACCGGCAAACCTAAAATGCGAATTCTCCCCTTTGAAGGCTGCACAAATCCCATAATGGCTTTAAATAATGTTGACTTTCCTGATCCATTAACCCCGACCAATGCAGCAATCGAACCAATTGGATTTTCAAAACTTACTTCGCGCAAAGCCATATGCCCATTGCGATAAATCACCGTTACATCTTGAACAGATATTCCAGATTCAATCATTGACCTTTCACCCCATCAGATAACCCCTGGGCAATACGCGCGCTCGTAACACGTAACAAATCAATATAGGTTGGAACCTCCCCGCCTTTTTCACTGAGTGAATCAACATAAAGAACACCGCCATATCGAGCACCTGTTTCTTTTGCAACTTGTTTGGCAGGTGCATCAGAAATGGTGCTTTCAGAAAAAATGACTTGAATATGGTATTTGCGAACCATATCAATAACATGCTTAACTTGCTGTGGTGTTCCCTGTTGATCAGCATTTATTGGCCATAAATAAAGCTCTTTTAGACCAAAATCACGAGCCAAATAACTAAACGCACCTTCACTGGTCACAAGCCAACGCTTATCTTCTGGCAATGCTTCCAATTCAGCTTTGATTGGATCAAGACTTAAACGAATTTTCTGCTTATAGATTTCAGCATTTTCTTTATAAATGTTAGCATGCTCAGGATCATACTTTACAAAGGCATCACGAATATTATCAATGTAAATCAAAGCCAAAGTCGGTGACATCCACGCATGAGGATTCGGTTTACCGCTAAAAGGCCCCTCGCCAATTGCGATGGGTACAACACCTTGTGAAACAACAACACTTGGAACATCTTTAATATTTTGAAAAAATTTTTCAAACCAAAGCTCTAATTCTAACCCATTCCACAATATAAGATTGGCGCCTTGCGCACGCATAAGATCGCGCGGTGTAGGTTGATATTCGTGAATTTCAGCACCTGGTTTAGTAATGGATTCAACATCAGCAACATCACCTGCTACATTACGTGCCATATCAGCAATAATAGTGAACGTTGTAACAGCTTTAAATTTGTTAGCGCTCAAAGCTAAGTTAGGAATTAAAAAGATTAAACCTAAAAAAAATGCAGTAAAAAACGTTTTTACTTTCATCGATCTACTTTCTATTGCAAATGATTTGCATTATCAATTAGCAGTTAATTTTTACCTTTGCAACGAGAAATTATCCAAAATAACGGTTTTTTTCTGTTATTTTCAGTTATTTAAAAAATTTTTTTTACACCGAAAACTGTTTATAATTTCAATTAATAGTCTACTGACATGAAAATCAATTTCAAAAAAATCCCTGGCCCTTTAATTTAAGGCCCATATTTACCGCTCTAGTACTCAACAAAAAAATACCCAAAGGCGCTTTATGTATAAAATAATTCATACAAAAGAATAGCAACCAACTGTGCAAAACATAAAGCTCAGCAACGCAAACATGCACCTGTTGCTTTAGTAACATTTTCCACGACTTTCAAAGCAAGTTCTTCAAGATCTTCATCTGTTAAGGTTCGTTCAACAGGTTGAATAGCAACTTCAATCGCCACAGACTTTTTATCCTCACCAAGACTTGGATCTTCAAAAAGATCAAAAATCTGTACTGAATGAATAAGTTTTTTATCTGCCCCACGTGCAGCATTAACAATTAAAGAAGATGCTATTGCTTTATCAACCACAAATGCAAAATCGCGTCGTACCATTTGAAAAGGTAACAACTTTAAAGGAGAACGGATTTTTGTTGCCTTTTTCTTTGGTTCCGGAATTTGGTCAAGAAAAACTTCAAAACCGCATAAAGGACCACTAACATCTAATTTTTCTAATGTATCAGGATGAAAAACACCAAAGAAACCAAGAATAACCTTTGGTCCAAGCTTAATGACACCTGAACGACCAGGATGATACCAATTAGGTGTTTCAGTTCCAATTTGTACTTTGCTAATATCTATACCACACGCCTCCAAAACAGCCAATGCATCTGCTTTGGCATCAAAAACATCAACTGTTTTTGCATTTCCACTCCAAAAACGCCCAGATCCTTCAAATTTTTCTGTACCACGACGAATACCACCAGCAACACATTGTTGTTCATCAGGTGCATCGCCCTTATAAATACTTGAAACTTCAAACAAAGCAAAATCCGGGAAACCACGATCAACATTTCGCTGTGCAGCAATAAGCAAACCAGGCAAAAGAGAAGGGCGCATCACCGACATATCCGTTGCAATAGGGTTTACCAATTTAAGCTGCGCTTGACCACCTCCAAAAGTCAGCGCCTGATTTTCAGAAATAAATGACCACGATACAGCTTCCACCATGCCTCTACACGCTAAAGCCCGGCGAGCAACACGTGAGGCAATTTGCGAGAACGTTAAAATTTTATTATTTCCCCCAGTAAAATCTTTCAATGGTATAGGTTCAATTTTATCCAGCCCATAAATTCGTATCACTTCTTCTACTAAATCAGCTTTACCCACAACATCAAAGCGCCATGTTGGCACTTCGACCGTAACCACATCTCCTTCTCCTTTAATGCCAAATCCAAGCTGTTTTAAAATAGCAATGGCTTTTCCACGTTCTATTTCTAAATTAGTCAAACGTTTAATTTCAGAAAATGGAAAGCTGATCTGTTTAACTTCTGGCTTCTGGTAGCCAACAACTTGCGCTTTTGATACCTCACCACCACAAAGATTCAGCACCAACTGTGTTGCAATCTCAAGCCCCGATTCCATAAAAGCAGGATCAACACCCCGTTCAAATCGATAACGCGCATCACTAATAAGGCCTAATGTGCGACCGGTCTGTGCAATGCTACGTGAATCCCAAAGAGCTGATTCAATAATGACACGGCGTGTCATTTCATCACAACTTGTCCTGACACCACCCATAATGCCAGCAATAGCAACAACCCCTTCTTCATCTGCAATGACACAATCCTTTGTACTCAAGTTATAGGTTTTACCATTCAGAGCTTGAAGCTGTTCACCTTCACAACCACAACGTACTCTTAAAGCCCCTTTAACTTTATCGGCATCAAAAACATGAAGTGGACGACCAAGATCAAAACTTATATAGTTTGTTATATCAACCAGCGCATTAATCGGTCTTAAACCGATTGCATTCAAACGTCGTTGCATCCATTGTGGTGATGCACTATTTTGCACATTTCGTACTTCGCGCCAAGAAAAGCCTAAACATAGTGATGTATTTTGACAAAAATCCAAAGTGACTTGAACTGATGTTTCAAAAGAGGTGTCAAACTGCGGTATCGATAATTCTTTTAATCGCCCAATTCCAGCTGCAGCTAAATCACGAGCAACCCCATAAACACCCGTGCAATCAGAACGATTAGGCGTTAGCCCAACATCAATTACAGGATCATTCAAACCTGCATAATCTGCATATGGCACTCCAAGAGGAGCATCCTCTGGCAATTCAATAATCCCATCATGCTCATCTAACAATTTAAGTTCTGCTGCTGAACACATCATACCAAAACTATCAACACCGCGGATTTTACCCACAGATAATGTCACATCAAGCCCTGGCACATAGGTGCCTGGCAATGCAAGAACACTAACAAGCCCAACACGTGCATTTGATGCCCCACACACAACCTGCACAGGTGTACTGGACCCTGTATCTACTGACAAAATTTGTAATTTATCTGCATCAGGATGTTTTACAGCTGTTAAAACCTTTGCATTCACAAAACCTGCTAAAGAAGCATAATCTTCAATATGATCAACCTCAAGACCAATAGCTGTCAATTTATTACAAATTTCATCTAAAGATGCATCTGTTTCTAAGTGATCCTTCAACCAAGACAATGTAAATTTCATCTTATAACCTCACATGAAAACCGCGACAAAATTATACATTGCTCAAGCCAGTAAAAAGGGCAGGCACATCAAAGCAACGAAAACCATAATGATTCAACCAACGCAGATCAGTTTCAAAAAAAGCCCGTAAATCAGGCATGCCATATTTTAACATAGCCATACGATCAATCCCCATACCCCACGCAAATCCTTGATATTCATCCGGATCAAAACCAGCATTCTTTAATACATGAGGATGCACCATACCACACCCTAAAATCTCCAACCAATCACGACCTTCTCCAAACCTCACTTCTGAACCGGAACGATTACATTGAATGTCTACTTCCATAGATGGCTCAGTAAAAGGAAAAAAAGACGGGCGAAAACGCATCTTTACCGAAGATACTTCGAAAAAAGCTTTACAAAAAGTTTCATGAAGCCACATCATATGTGCAATAGTGGAAGTTTTATCAACCACTAATCCTTCTACCTGATGAAACATCGGTGAATGCGTTGCATCAGAATCCATACGGTAAGTTTTTCCAGGAATAATGATGCGTATTGGTGTTTGTTGCTTTTCCATTACACGAATTTGTACTGGTGATGTGTGCGTGCGCAACAATTTCCGATTCCCCGCTTCATCCTTATCAAAAAAGAAGGTATCGTGCATTTCACGCGCTGGGTGATCTTCAGGAAAATTCAGTGCAGTAAAATTATAATAATCCGTTTCAATATCTGGTCCCTGAGCAATAGAAAAGCCCATATTCGCATAAATAGCTATGATTTCATCAATCACTTGCGAAATAGGGTGGATACGACCACGCTCTATAGGCGAAGAACGAACAGGCAAAGTTACATCAATTGTTTCCTTAGACAGGCGTAGAGCTGTTGCATGACGTTTGAGAACATCGCGCTTTTGCGCCCACAATTCTAAAATACGATTTTTTAATCCATTAAGTATAGGCCCGACTTTACAGCGTTCATCGGGATTCATCTTTCCTAATGCTTTTAATCTTTCAGAAATGCTACCCTTTTTGCCCAATGCCGCAATACGTACCGCTTCAAGTGCCTGTTCATCATTGGCTGCTTCTAAAGCTGAACAAATTTCTTGTTCTAGACGTTCAAGATCATTCATATTTCTGCCTATTTTACATTAAAAAAAAACCGCACCAGTAATAACCAGAGCGGAATCTTGAATAAATAAATGCTTTAAGAAAACGCAAACTGGCTTACTTGACAGCGCCTTCAAAAGCATTAGGCGTTGTGTCTTTTAAATATTCTAAAGCCTTCTTTGCAGAAACCACTAAAGCAGCAAATGCTGTGGGCTCATAAATAGCTATATCAGACAGAACCTTACGATCAATCTCAATACCGGCCTTTGACAGTCCGTCAATAAAACGCCCATAAGTTAAACCTTCTACACGAACAGCTGCATTGATCCGCTGAATCCACAAAGAACGGAAAGTACGTTTGCGGTTTTTACGATCACGATAAGCATATTGTTTTGAACGATCAACCGCTGCTTTAGCTGCACGAATGGTATTTTTACGCCGACCACGAAAACCTTCAGCTTCTTTAAGAACTTTTTTGTGTTTAGCGTGAGCTGTAACACCTCTTTTTACACGTGCCATATGACAATCTCCTATGAATCAAAAGTGCAAGGCTTAAAGGCCATTGGGTAAATAATACTGAGTGATTTTTTTAGCATCTGATTCAGCTAGAATCATTGTTCCGCGTGCATCACGAATGAACTTATTAGAACGTTTAATCATACCGTGACGTTTGCCTGCTGCTGCTGCTTTCACCCGACCTAGTGCAGTAATCTTGAACCGTTTCTTAGCAGATGATTTGGTCTTCATTTTGGGCATTTTGCTACTCCATATGTTTAAATTTGATCAAATTGATCAAAACTTGAATAAGCCATTTGAACAGCCACGGCATGCCCTGCCGGGCGGTTCCAACCATGTTTTCATAAGCCAGTATACATAAAATAGCAAGGCCGTATTAAAAAAAAACAGGAGCTCCATTCCCTTTAACTTCAACCAAGGGTGCTGGAATAGCATTTGTTTTGATTGCTGCTTTACAAAGATCAGCAATGATGCACTGTGTACAAAGTGCTTTACGCGCCTTGCAAATGTAACGCCCATGTAAAATAAGCCAATGATGAGCATAATGCATATAACAAGCTGGTATAATTTTCACTAACTTCTCTTCAACCACCTCTGGTGTTTTACCTGGTGCTAAACCAAGGCGGTTTCCAAGGCGCAAAATATGCGTATCTACAGCTAGAGTAGGTTGACCAAAAGCAACATTCAAAACAACATTAGCCGTTTTGCGCCCTACACCAGGTAGCGCCATAAGTGCTTCGCGACTATCAGGCACTTGGCCATCATATTGATCAATTAAAAGGCAACAAAGTGCATAAATATTTCGGGCCTTTGCACGCCAAAGACCAATGGTTCGGATATAAGATGCGATCCCCTCTTCTCCTAATGCAACCATTTTTTCCGGTCTATCCGCAAGAGGAAATAACTCTTGTGTAACCTTATTAACACCAACATCTGTAGCCTGAGCTGAAAGAATAACCGCAATCAAAAGAGTAAAAGCATTCGTATACACAAGATCACTCTTGGGAGTAGGGCGCTGAATAGAAAAACGGCGAAAGATTTCTGCAATTTCATCTTTTCTATATAATGTTCCGACGACTTTTTGCGCTTTTCTCAATTGCCTTGTCTTGTCAGTCATCAACCTTCTTTCTCATTTTCTTTGAAGTTATTGCTCACACTTGGCCCCCATAAAAGAAATATGAAAAATGCTTTTTAAAGATTTGTCAATTAATCACTTTAAAGAGTAACTATTACAATGATACATATTGTATTCTTTTCTTTTTAAATTTGAAAAAGGAATAAAACGTCACAATATATTGACATAACTAATAAAGCTTACGTTAATTATAAATAGTGCGTATTTTCATAAAAATAATGAGGAGAGCTATACGTGTAAACTCTAGCTGTTATCGCACAAAATTTAATACGCTTAAGCTTCCTCTAGAAGAGAATCAACTGGCTATTCACAATAAGCAAACAGTTAAAACTATCAATATTTCTATCATGGTATAACTTTGCATAAGTTTCAATGCGCTTTTCTTCTCACTAAAGATATGTATAGCATGAGTACTAAGTTGAAAAATAATCTTTTATCAATTATTCTTTATTTATTAAATGCAATAGATCTAATTCAAGTCAGCAGTGAAAATAACAAAAGTCAATGCATAAAGGACCAATGAAATGAGTGAGCATAAACAAATCTTGTCATTACAAGACTCAGCATCTTCTAATGAAGGACAAATTGCTTATTTAAAAAAAGTTTGTACAGACGATCTAGCTAAAAATTTTCCAGATCTTCCGCCAATGACTCCAGGAATTACAGTATGGGCTCTCTTTGGTGAAACGGGCCACCCAATCATTTTATCCGATGAGCGCTCTATCGCTCTTGCAGGTGCCAATGAACATGAGTTACAAATTGTCACATTGCACTAAATTATTTTAAGATAAATTATGAAATGGCCCAATCTATGAACTTAAGTGTTATAACTATTTTACAGTCATAATTCTCGCTTTAATTCTTGCTATAAAAGCTATTGCAGAAAATTAGCTTTTTTAAAAATGAGAAAAATAAGCGTATTTTGTGATAATTATTGTTGAAGATAATAACTGCATCTTCCCGACTAATATGAGCTTTAAAACTTAAAAAGCTTCAACTAAACAGGATAAATTTGATCTACAAAAACAGAAGCAATCAATCATTTGCTTGTATATCATTCACAATAAACATGAATTTTCCCAAAATATTTAATAACTTTTTGATCCGGCTATTTGCATAATCTTTCTAGCGCCAACCACACGTTCTTAATTGCTGATTATAACGTCTTGCCATTTTATCCATACGTTGTGCAGCTTCTGTAATCGCTGGAGTAGAACGACCTCTATTGCGAGCATAAGCACCATGCCCCATATAATAATTTAAATAAAGACTATACGCATCATTGGGGTTAATACCATTGCGTTTAACACTTTGGCGATGATACCAAGCAACAAAATCTGCAGAATCAGCAAAATTAGTCCGTCGTGCAGAAGATCTTCCTGTAGAGCGGATATAGACTGCCCATGTATTATCAAGCGCTTGAGCATAACCGTAAGCTGTTGAACGACGCTTCCACGGAATAAAACCAAGAAGTTTTTTACGCTTAGGGCGCGCATTATAACGAAAACCCGATTCTGTATTAATCGTTGCAAGAATAATAGATGCAGGAATTCCATGACGCATTTCTGCATTTCTAGAAGCTTTTTTCCAATTATCAAAAAAGCCATTTTTTTGAGCTAAAATAGCACAAGCATTATTTGTATATGTGGGAGGCTTTGTTGCGCAACTGCCTAAAAAAAATACAAATGTCCCCAATAATAAAAGGCGCCGCATCACCCTGTATTCCCTTATAAAAAGCTAAAACGTGGTATAAATACTTCCAAATTCTTACCAAATTCATAAAAGATAAAATTATCCTCTATTTACTTGAGTAATCTTATTTTACTACTCATCACTCAAACGCAATGTTTGTGACTGAATATGCGCTGTTATTGGCTTTGACACAAAATCATTTTCTTTTAATTCGAAAGCTTCAATGCGGCTAGCACGTCTCATGATTTTAGAAGACGATGTTAAAATTGCCTCAATATCTTCGCCTGTTTTATAAAAATGTTTTTGTAAAGCACGAACACGCATATCCATCCGTCCAAAGTCTTCTATTAATTTTGCTACCTCTGATTGAACCAAATGCGCTTGTTCACGTATCTTTGCATCTTTCATAATAGTTTGTACAACTTGAACAGATAACATCAACAAAGATGGCGAGACAATAATCACATGCGCACGATTGGCTTTTTGTACTAATGGTTCAAAATCTTCATAGATTGTTGCAAAAATTGATTCTGATGGCACAAAGAGAAAAGCCGTATCATGTGTTTCTCCGGGAATTAAATATTTTTGCGCAATATCACGAATATGGACATCCATATCAGTGCGAAATTGGCGTTCAGCTCTTTTTCGTTCTTCAGAAGATGATGCTTTACGCATAGCATTCCAAGCTTCTAGAGGAAATTTAGCATCCACAACAAGGGCTGGTGCTTTATTAGGCATATGAATGAGACAATCTGGTTGTTTTCCATTTGAAAGAACCGCTTGAAAAACATAAGTATTAGCTGGCAAAGCGTCAGAAATAATAGCTTCCATCCGTCCTTGACCAAAGATGCCGCGTGTTTGCTTGTTGTTTAAAATAGCCTGCAGTTGAATAATCTGCCCAGTAAGTGATTGAATATTATTTTGTGCTGCATCAATGACTGCTAAACGTTCTTGCAAACGAGTCAAATTTTCATAAGTAGATTTGGTCTGCACTTGGAGAGTTTGACCTAAATTAGTTGTCATCCCATTGAGCTGTTCGCGAATAGACTGATTTAATTCAGCCTGTCTTTGACCAAAAATTTCTGCCATTGTCTGCATGCGCCCTTGCATTTCCGCTTGGGTTTTTAACAATGCAGCCATCTGCATTTGCATTTCATGCGCATGTGTAGTCGCTTCAATAGTCTTTTTCCGGTTACTGCGTATAATCATCATAACCACAAAACCGGCTAGTAAAAATAAAACTATAAATCCATAAAAGCGCTCATTTGAGAGTATCAAAGAAAAAAACGAATCAAACATAACAGTAATATAGCGATTTTATTACGAAAAAGTGCGCGAATCTCTTATTCAATATTGACCAGTCATAAACCATTGATTAATTTATTTCTATGCTAATGAAATCTTTAGTTACTCTACCTGACCCGATTCTACGTGAAGTTTCAAAACCTGTCGAACATATCGATCTAGCCATTCAAAAGCTAGCCGACGATATGTTGGAAACCATGTATCACGCTCAAGGCATCGGTCTTGCTGCCATTCAAGTTGGTGTGCCATTACGTATGCTGGTTATAGATATTGCTGAAAACAATACCCCTAAAAATCCGCTTGTTGTGATCAATCCGGAAATTTTATGGCTATCAGATGAACGTAATATCTACAAAGAGGGTTGTCTTTCTATTCCTGAATATTATGCACAAGTTGAACGTCCTAAACGTCTTCGTGTTCGTTATAGTGATCGTGAAGGAAAGCAAACAGAAATTGAAGCAGATGATCTTTTGGCTACTTGTCTGCAACATGAAATCGACCATTTGAATGGCTGCCTTTTTATTGATCACATTTCAAAAATCAAGCGCGATATGGTAATTCGAAAATTAAAAAAACGCGCAAAAGAAAAAGACACACAGAAAGCAATTGTTTAATGGTATTACGATTAGGTTTTATGGGAACACCTGATTTTTCTGTGCCCATTTTACATGCTTTATTAGATGCTGGTCATGATATTGTAGCAGTCTACAGCCAACCTCCCCGTCCAGCGGGACGGCGTGGTCTTAAATTGGTTCCTTCCCCTGTCCAGAATGCAGCGCAAGCAAAATCTATCCCCGTTTTCACACCTCAAAGTCTCAAAACATCTGAAGAACAAGATCGGTTTGCAGCATTATCTATTGATGTTGCTGTTGTTGCAGCTTATGGATTACTTTTACCAAAAGCTATTCTTGAAACACCACGCTTTGGTTGTTTGAATGTTCATGCCTCATTATTACCGCGCTGGCGTGGTGCAGCCCCTATTCAACGTGCGATTATGGCTGGTGACCAAGAAACTGGAATCATGATTATGAAAATGGATGAAGGGCTAGATACAGGGCCTATCGCTTTATCCCGTTCAATCACTATCACCGATAATATGACAGCTCATGAACTTTCAAACAAGCTTTCACATATAGGAGCAAAGCTCATAGTAGAAGCTCTATCAACTCTTGAAAGAAACCAACTCAAACTTACCCCCCAACCATTGGAAGGGGTAACCTATGCTGCCAAAATTAAAAAAGAAGAAACCCGAATTGATTGGACGCAATCTGCACAATCCATCCACAAATGTATCTGCGCTCTCTCCCCTTTTCCTGGTTGCTGGTGCATTATGAACATTGGTGGAAAACAAGAACGGGTGAAAATTCTTGGAAGTCGCGTAGTAGAAGGTGTCTCACTTGAAATTGGTCGAATAGAAGAAAAAAATCTGATTATCCATTGCGGAAAAGGACAAATAGAAATAACTCACCTCCAACGATCTGGCGGTAAAATTCTTGATAGTCCAACATTTTTGCGGGGAACCAACATTTCTGCAGTTTTTTGATATGGTACGTTTTAAACTTACTCTTGAATATGATGGTTCAAATTATGCTGGTTGGCAACGTCAAGCAGGGCTGCGCACTATACAAGGTGCTATTGAACAAGCTATTTTTAACTTTAGCGGCGAAAAATTGACCATCGTTACAGCTGGTAGAACCGATGCTGGTGTTCATGCTATAGAACAAGTTGCGCATGTTGATTTTATGAAAAACTGGCATGCTAATACTGTACATAATGCACTTAATGCTCATTTGCAGCAACAAGGTGAAAATATTGCTGTTTTAAATGTACAAAATGTCCCAGATAGTTTTCATGCACGATTTTGCGCAACCAAACGCTATTATCTTTTTAAAATTCTCAATCGTCGTTCACCACCAGCTCTAAACGTTAAACGTGTGTGGTGGCTGCCAAAACATCTTAATGCGGATGCTATGCATGAAGCAGCTCAAAAGCTCGTGGGACAGCATGATTTTACTACTTTCCGCTCAGCCCACTGCCAGGCTAAAAGCCCTATTCGCACCCTTGAACGCTTAGATGTGTACAGAAAAGGAGAAGAAATTCTCCTTTATGCACAGGCTCGCTCTTTTCTTCACCATCAAATCCGTTCATTTACAGGAAGTCTTGTGAAAGTTGGTACTGGACAATGGACAGCTCAAGATCTTGAAGCAGCTCTTAATGCCAAGGATCGTGCACGCTGTGGCATGGTCGCACCTCCTTCAGGTCTTTATTTGATGAAAATTGATTATTAACTATTTTAAAAACGTCTTCTTAAGCTATCAACCCAACTTATAAAAAGAACGAATTACTTCAAAAGCTTGTTCTGCTGTATTGACGAACGTGAAAAGATCAACATCAGAAGGAGAAATCATGCCTTGAGTGGACAAATAATCAAAATTGATAACATTGTTCCAAAATTCCTTCCCAAATATTAAAATAGGAACCTTTTTCATACGACCTGTTTGCATTAAAGTTATTGCCTCAAACAGCTCATCCAAAGTGCCAAATCCCCCAGGAAAAATCGCCAATGCTTTCGCTCGTATTAAAAAATGCATTTTTCGTATTGTTAAATAATGAAAATTAAAACACAAATGCGGTGTCACATAAGTATTGGGCCATTGTTCATGAGGCAAAGAAACATTCAAACCAACCGTTGGTGCCCCAACATCATCAGCACCACGATTTCCTGCTTCCATTACCCCAGGCCCTCCCCCCGTTGCAATTACGAATTCGCGATATTTTGTGGTAGAAGAATAGTGCGAGCACAAACGCGCAAACTCTCTTGCCTCATCATAATAATGAGACATATTTTGCAAATTATTCTTTTGTTGTTGATTTTTTGCTGCCCATGCTTCTTGCCCAGGTTCAGGAATACGTGCCCCACCAAATAAAACAACAGTTGATTGAATGCCACATTCTTGAAAAACCATTTCTGATTTTAAAAACTCAAGACCAAGACGCTGTGAACGCAATTCAGGACGCATCATAAATTCCTGATCCATATAAGCTATACGGTAAGTAAGTGAACGCATCTGTGGTGTGTCAGATATTGTATCCATTTGTCGCCCAACTTCTTTTGCACAGGAAGATAGCGTATTATTTTTTTCTTCTTTTTTTACCATTCTTTTATAGCCTTTTTTTATATACCTGTACCTGTTACACTCTTTTAAAACCCTTTTATTGACTACACACATTTCTTCACGTAGGCCATAAACAATAAATCTTTATGCTTTCAACTTGCTTAATGGAACTTTGGCAATGACCAATCTTACACAACTTGAAACGATTATTGAAAAAGCATTTAACAATATCGATTCTATTAATACTTCTACAAAAGGTGAAATTCGTGATAGCGTTGAACATGCATTAAATCTTCTAGACAAAGGTGAAGTCCGCGTAGCAAAACGCCAAGAAGATGGTCAATGGCATATTCATCAATGGTTAAAAAAAGCTATTCTTCTATCGTTTAAACTCAATCCTATGCGCATCATTTCTGGTGAAACAAATGGATCGTGTTGGTGGGATAAAATACCTTCAAAATTTTCTGGATGGCAAGAAGATGATTTTAAACAAGCCAATTTCCGCTCAGTTCCCGGAGCAATTGTACGCCACTCTGCTTATATTGCGCCCAATGTCATCTTAATGCCATCTTTTGTTAACCTTGGTGCCTATATAGATGAAGGAACAATGATTGATACGTGGACTACTGTTGGTTCTTGTGCTCAAATTGGTAAGCATGTTCATCTTTCTGGTGGTGTCGGCATTGGAGGTGTTTTAGAACCACTGCAAGCAGGCCCAACAATTATTGAAGATCATTGTTTTATCGGTGCACGTTCTGAAATAGTTGAAGGTTGCATTATTCGTGAAGGCGCTGTTTTAGGTATGGGAGTTTTTATTGGAAAATCTACAAAAATTATCGACCGTACAACAGGCGAAATCTTTATAGGTGAAGTACCAGCCTATTCAGTTGTTGTTCCAGGTTCTCTTCCTGGAAAACCACTACCCAACGGTGAAATAGGTCCCAACCTTTATTGTGCTGTCATTGTCAAACGAGTCGATCAAAAAACACGGGAAAAAACATCCATTAATGACCTCCTACGCGACTAAAAGTACTGTTTAAAGATCTTTCTCGACAAACATTATATCAAACAAAATAATCAAAAAAGGCAAACACTTTCCTTTTTAAATTATTTATTCATTTTAAGTGCTTGAATAAAGGCTGACTGTGGAATTTCTACCTTCCCAAACTGACGCATGCGTTTTTTGCCTTCTTTTTGTTTTTCTAACAATTTGCGTTTACGGGTAATGTCACCACCATAACATTTAGCTGTCACATCTTTGCGTAAAGCACGAATTGTTTCACGTGCAATAATTTTACCACCAATTGCTGCTTGAATTGGAATCTGAAACATATGTTGAGGAATAAGATCTTTAAGCTTTTCGCACATAGAACGCCCACGTTTTTCTGCTATAGTGCGGTGTACAAGCATTGACAATGCGTCAATAGGTTCTCCATTGACTAAAATAGACATTTTAACCAAATCACCTTCAGAATAATCAATCATTTGGTAATCAAAAGAAGCATATCCCTTTGAAATTGACTTTAACCGATCATAAAAATCAAAAACTACCTCATTTAGAGGTAAATCATACGTTACTATGGCACGCGTCCCAACATATGATAAACCAACTTGTACCCCACGCCGTTCTTGGCAAAGTTCCAAAATCGCCCCAAGATAATTATCAGGTGTCATAATTGTTGCGCGAATCCATGGCTCTTCAATGGAAACAATTTTAACACTATCAGGCATATCAGATGGATTGTGCAATTCCTCAACAGAACCATTAGTCATATGCATGCGATAAACAACAGAAGGTGCTGTTGCAATTAAATCTAAATTAAATTCGCGCTCTAATCGTTCTTGAATAATTTCAAGATGAAGCAGCCCTAAAAAGCCACAACGAAAACCAAAACCCAAAGCAGCCGATGTTTCCATTTCAAAAGAAAAGCTCGCGTCATTTAAGCGCAATTTCCCCATAGCTGCACGTAAATCTTCAAAATGAGCTGCATCAATTGGAAAAAGGCCACAAAAGACAACCGGTTGAGCAGGTTTAAAACCAGGCAACATATCTTCACAAGGGCGGCGTTCCTCAGTAATAGTATCCCCAACACGCGTATCTGCAACTTCTTTAATAGAAGCAGTTATAAAACCGATCTCTCCTGGCCCTAATTCATCAACCTGTATCATTTTTGGAGTGAACACTCCAACTCGTTCAACGGGATATTTTGCTCCCGTGCCCATCATACGAATGGTTTGACCTTTTTTTAACACACCATCAATTACCCGCACCAAAACAACAACACCAAGATAAACATCATACCAACTATCAACTAGCATTGCCTTTAGTGGTTTTGTAACATCGCCAACGTGGGGAGGAGGTAGGTGCATAACAATTGCTTCTAAAACATCCACAACACCTAAACCTGTTTTTGCCGATATTTCCAACGCTCCAGATGCATCGATACCGATCACATCTTCAATTTGCTCTTTAATTCGTTCAGGCTCTGCAGCTGGAAGATCCACCTTATTGAGCACAACAACCAATTCGTGATTATTATCAATGGCCTGATAAACATTTGCTAATGTTTGTGCTTCCACCCCCTGACTTGCATCCACTACTAATAATGAACCCTCACAAGCCGCCAATGAACGCGATACTTCATAAGCAAAATCAACATGCCCAGGTGTATCGATAAGATTTAAGATATATGTATCACCATTCTTCGCTTTATAGTGCAAACGCACTGTTTGCGCTTTAATAGTAATCCCACGTTCGCGCTCAATATCCATAGAATCGAGCACTTGATCTTTCATCTCTCGTGTCTCAAGACCACCTGTCATTTGAATCAAGCGGTCAGCCAAAGTTGACTTTCCGTGATCGATGTGTGCCACAATGGAAAAATTACGGATATAATTGCGATCTATTGTCATACAAGGCGATTTAGCAAAGAATAGAACAAAACGCAAAGACCAATTATATACTCTTGAAAACCTTTAAAAGAATAGAGGTGAAGATCGTTCGTAAAACCCCATTAACTTGAACAAAGATTAAATTTTTATTTGCTTCAATCATAATGACAATCACTCAATATGAAATTCTTTATTTTGGTTTTTATCAACTATAGACTCTAAACATTTTCAATAACCTAGCTCTCTCAAGCAAAATCGTCATAAAAATTGTTAAGAAGAAAAAGTTAATTGATTTTTTTATTCACTACGCCTTTTTTACGCCATTGCGCAGGCTGTAACTCAGCTATCACAATCCCAATTAGAATAAATAAACCACCCAATAAAGCTGAAGCAGACAAACGCTCACCAGCCAAACGCCCAACAATACCAGCCCAAACAGGTTCACCTGCATAAATGAGTGTTGCGCGGGTAGGTGAAACAGATTTTTGTGCCCAATTCATAGTCAATTGGATTACTGCACTCATCAAAGCCAAACTTAAACCTACATTTAGCCAAACCCATGAAAATTCAGGAATATTTTCTCCCATTAAAGGCATACAGAGAAATGAAAAAACACCACCAAAAAATAATTGTATAACCGTTATACGCCGACTATCAACCTTATTTGCAAAAAGCCCAATGAGAATAATTTCCCCAGCAATCGCCAAAGCTCCTAGCAAAGTAAGAATTTCACCTTTTGAAAAATTAATACCTTTAAATCCTTGTCCCGAAACCAACACAAGCCCGACGAAAGCAAAAATAATACCAATCCAACTGGCAAAATGAGGTGGCTTTTTAAACAAAATCCATTGCAATATTGGAACCATCGGCACATAAAGTGCAGTGATAAATGCTGACTGACTACTGATAATAGTTTGAAGTCCTGCTGTTTGCAAAGTATAACCAAAAAACATTCCCAAACCGATGCTCATACCAGCAAAAATTTCATAAAAGGTTACGCCTTTCATAGAGCGACAAAAAATCATTCCAGATATGAGCGCCGCAACAATGAAACGAAACCCTACAAAAAAAAGTGGCCCACTATATTGTACTGCAATATGAATAATTAAAAATGTAATACCCCAAAGTATTGTCGCAGCAAATAATGCTAATTCTTGTTTACTGAATAAAAAACGCCTCAATTGTTGCATCTCAGCCATGAAAGGTTCCATCCCTAAATTGATTCCGATACATTTTATGAAACGATAAGCGTCCCAACCCCATGTTCGGTAAATAATTCAAGCAAAACAGAATGAGGTGTTTTACCATTTAAAATAACTACACCTTCCACGCCATTTTGAATAGCCTCAATACAAGTTTCTACTTTTGGAATCATACCATCTGAAATTGTTCCATCTTTGATAAGGTGCTTAGCCTCAGAAATTGTCAATTCTTTTAAAATTTTACCCTTTTTATCCAACACACCAGGAACATCAGTTAGAAATAAAAGGCGTTTAGCTTTTAAAGCGCCAGCAATTGCTCCAGCAAAAATATCAGCATTAATATTATAGGTTTTGCCGTCGCGGCCCGGAGCAACCGGAGCAAGTACCGGAATCATTTCAGAACGTGCTAACAGATCCAGCAATGTTCGGTCAATTTCAACAGGTTCACCAACAAATCCTAAATCTAAAACACGTTCAATGTGTGACTCAGGGTCAATTATAGTCTTATAAGCTTTTTCAGCAAAAACCATATTGCCATCTTTACCACAAAGACCAATTGCCCACTCTCCTTCAGCATTAATAAGAGCTACAATTTCCTTATTGATGGAGCCTGCTAACACCATCTCAACTACTTCAACGATTTTTTCATCAGTTACGCGTAAACCATTTTCAAATCGCGATTCGATACCCATTTTCTTTAAAATTTCAGCGATCTGAGGGCCACCCCCGTGAACTACAACAGGATTAATGCCTGATTGTTTCAAAAGAGCAATATCACGTGCAAATGCCTGCCCCAAAGCAGGATCACCCATAGCATGTCCGCCATATTTTACAACAACCGTTTTATTTTCATATTTTTGCATGTAAGGCAAAGCAGATGATAAAAACGCTGCCTGTTTTTCGAAAATATCTGCAGCAGTATTTGCAATATCACCCATTAAAAGAGTCTCCTCATCATTTTTTGCCCTCTTTTATAAAATTTAGGGAAAATGAAAACAGATTTGAAATACATTTTTTATTCAACTCCTTAAAAATCATCTGATTTTTCCAAAATTGCGTTTAAAACAAACAAAACTAGATAAATGCACCTTAAGCAATTATTGACACTGGAGTGTTTAAAAAAGAGGAACAAAAAATATCACCACTTTAAATCTTACTTTATCAAAAGTGCTCAGATAATATAGAAAACCCTTTGGGAAATGCTATATAATTACTGATTAAACTACACAATAACGCTTTAACAAAATAGGTTGTAAAAAATCAATGGTTTTATGGAGAAAACATATTTTTCTACAATGCAATTAATTGCCATACCTTTAGTAAATGGAACAACTTGGTAAGTGTAATAATCTCTAATACATAAATGTATTATCATCACTAATTAAACATTGTTTAATGGAATCCAAGCCTTAGCAATTTCTACGTAAAAGTTAAACATTCATAAAAGCGATTGTATTTTAATCTCTATATCCATCTTTTAAGGGTTTTACTTTTATCATAATCTGTACCATATTGGCCCAATCCACTCTATCCTTTTTGAAGAATTAACTATCAAATTATGATGCAACTTAATAAGTTTCCAATAAATTAATTATCATCATTGTGTAATATTGAAACTTATTCGTTATTTTCTCTCACAATCCATAGCTTTACAAACTACTGAAATTTAAATTACTCAACTATCATTGCTGTAAAACTAAAGCTGTAAAACAAAAATTTTCTTTCAAACACAAAAATCAAATGTGATTTGAGTTTTTCTATTATATTTTACAAAACATATGACAAAAAACGTTGAATATATTGAAATTTGTGCAATCAATTTACAACCTCTTCATACTGTAAAAACTAAAAAAACTGAAGAACAAATGCATGAAATCTATAGTTAATGATTACTCACTCTGATTGCGTCCAATGAAAAGTATTTTATACATAAATCTTAAGAAACTATGCTTATCGTCCTTAACCTCAGGCAGAAGATTGAGCATTCTTATATTTTCTAAAACTATCCTTTATAGGTATTTTAGAGATTATACTTAAAGAAAAACCTGTTAGGCTACCTGATTTAAGAATATGTATGACAGATTTATTGCAAAAACATTCGTGTGTATTTTTTGTCGTTCTTTGCTTGGTCTATTTTATGAATTTTGACCAGCAATATTTTCAAAAAACTCTTTCATACGTGAAAAAAAACCGTGTGATTGCGGTGAATTTTCATGGTTGGAAAGTTTATCAAATTCTTGCAATAATTCACGTTGTTTTTGCGTCAATTTTTGCGGTGTTTCAATAGTGATATGTATATAAAGATCACCCCTTGTTTGTTGGCGTAACATAGGCATTCCTTTACCTTTAAGGCGGAATTGATGCCCATTTTGTGTACCTTCTGGAACCTTCACTCGGGCTTTGACACCATTAAGATCAGAAACCTCAAACTCTCCCCCTAACGCAGCTGTAATCATTGAAATAGGCACACGGCAATGAAGATCTGCTCCATCTCGCTGAAAAAATTCATGCGGTTTAATGGAAAGAAAAATATAAAGATCACCCGCAGGACCTCCACGAGTTCCAGCATCACCTTCGCCAGAAAGACGAACACGAGTACCATCTTCAATACCCGCTGGAATATTGACCCGCAACGAACGGTTTGCTTCCACTCGTCTTGTACCATGGCATTTTGAACATGGATCTGTAATAATTTCACCACGGCCATGACAAAGTGGACATGTTCGTTCAATAGAAAAAAAGCCTTGCGAAGCACGCACACGCCCAGCCCCATAACAAGTGCCACAAGTTTGTGGCTTGGAGCCTTTTTTTGCACCCGATCCCTCGCAAACATCACACACAATGGAACTGGGAATATTAATTTGCGCCGTTTTACCTGCAAATGCTTCTTCTAATGTCACCTCCATATTATAACTTAGGTCTGCACCACGTTCACGGCCATCACTCCGTTTACGATGTCCACCGCCCATGATTTCACCAAAGAAATCTTCAAAAATATCAGCAAATCCACCACCAAACGGACCAGCCCCTTCACGACCACCATTTTCAAAAGCGGCATGACCAAATCGATCATAAGCAGCCCGCTTTTGAGGATCTTTCAGAACTTCATAGGCTTCACCAATTTCTTTGAATTTTTGCTCTGCTTCTTTATCCCCTGGATTACGATCAGGATGATATTGCATTGCCAGCTTACGAAAAGCAGATTTCAGCTTTTTATCATCACATCCACGCGTTACGCCGAGAATTTCGTAATAATCAACTTTCATCATGTATTCCTGATAAATTTTCCGTCATCCATCTCAAGATAATATTTGTTTTAATCTACATTCTTTAAGCAACAAAGTTATAAACTTGCTCCTAAATAACAAAACCCAGCCTTATATTTCACAGGCCGGGTTTATTAACTTATAAATACATTTGCTTCAACTATTTCTTTTGATCATTAACTTCTTCAAAATCAGCGTCCACAACATCATCATTTTTTGCATCTGTTTCAGCATCAGTCTTTTCTTCTGTTGCTGAAGCCTCATACATAGCTTGTCCAAGCTTCATGCTAACTTCTGCTAACTTTTGCATCTTCACTGTTACTTCTTCAGTATCAGTACCCTCAAGTGCAGTCTTTAAATCAGCCATTGCTGTCTCAATCTGACCTTTATCTTCAGGCGACACTTTATCACCATATTCAGCTAAAGATTTTTCAGTTGAATGGACAAGAGCTTCTGCCTGATTTCTCGTTTCAACACTTTCACGACGCTTTTTATCTTCAGCAGCATGCGCTTCTGCATCTTTGACCATATTTTCAATGTCAGCATCACTCAGACCACCCGATGCTTGAATGCGAATCTGATGTTCCTTACCAGTACCTTTATCCTTGGCAGAAACATTCACAATACCATTTGCATCAATATCAAAAGTGACCTCAATCTGGGGAACACCACGTGGTGCCGGTGGAATACCAACAAGGTCAAACTGAGCTAATAATTTGTTATCACTAGCCATCTCGCGTTCACCTTGGAAAACACGAATAGTAACAGCATTCTGATTGTCATCAGCTGTTGAAAAAGTTTGCGACTTTTTAGTCGGAATAGTGGTATTGCGTTCAATTAGACGCGTAAATACCCCACCTAATGTTTCAATACCCAAAGATAAAGGTGTAACATCTAAAAGCAATACATCTTTTACATCACCTTGTAATACACCCCCTTGAATAGCAGCACCCATAGCCACAACTTCATCGGGATTAACACCTTTATGTGGATCTTTACCAAAGAAGCTTTGTACGACTTCCTGAATTTTAGGCATACGGGTCATACCACCCACCAAAACGACTTCATCAATTTCACCAGCGCTTAAACCTGCATCTTTTAATGCAGCTTTACAAGGCTCAATAGTGCGCTGAATCAAATCTTCTACTAACGACTCAAATTTCGCTCTGGTTAATTTCATCGTTAAGTGTTTAGGACCAGATTGATCAGCTGTAATAAATGGTAAATTAACTTCAGTCTGCTGTGAAGAAGATAGCTCGATCTTTGCTTTCTCTGCTGCTTCTTTCAAGCGCTGTAAAGCCAGTTTATCATTTTTCAGATCAATTCCATGTTCTTTCTTGAATTCATCCGAAAAATAGCTAACCAAGCGCATATCGAAGTCTTCACCACCTAAGAATGTATCTCCATTGGTTGACTTAACTTCAAAAACACCATCTCCAATTTCAAGAACAGAAATATCAAATGTACCACCCCCAAGGTCATAAACTGCAATAGTTTTACCGTCCTTCTTATCTAAACCATAAGCTAAAGCAGCAGCTGTGGGTTCATTAATGATTCGCAAAACTTCAAGCCCAGCAATTTTACCAGCATCTTTAGTCGCTTGACGTTGCGCATCATTAAAATAGGCAGGAACAGTAATAACCGCCTGCTCAACCTTTTCACCTAAATAAGATTCTGCAGTCTCTTTCATTTTTTGCAAAATCATTGCAGAAATCTGCGATGGAGAATATTTCTTTCCTGCTTCCTCAACCCATGCATCACCATTGTCACCTTTAACAATTTTATAAGGCACAAGCACTTTATCTTTTTCAACCATAGGATCATCAAAGCGGCGTCCAATTAGACGTTTAACCGCAAAAACCGTTCCTTCAGGGTTGGTAACCGCTTGCCGTTTAGCAGGTTGCCCAACAAGCCGCTCACCATTATCGGTAAAGGCAACAACAGAAGGTGTGGTCCGTGCCCCTTCTGAATTTTCAATGACCTTCGCATTTTTGCCATCCATGACAGCAACACAGGAGTTGGTCGTCCCCAAATCAATACCAATTACTTTTGCCATATTTTAATCTCCATTCAGCAAGCTGCCTAAACCTTTATCAAGCATCTTTCTAAGACAGCTCCTTATCACATTTAAAGCCTGCTTTTGATTTCAACACTATAAACGATAACTTGAAAATCATAACAAGTCTTGTTAGCTGGTATATAAGAACAGCTTTTTACCCCTACAAGAGAATAACGAGAGAAACATTTCTAAAATAAAAATTTTCTTTAAAATAAGCATTCGTACTTTTAATATCTTCGCTAAAATATATTTCTACAACTAAGACAAGTACAATAGCATATCTCTCACAAAGCTGTAAATTACGCCCATAAAACTTGAAGGAATAAGAATGATTATTCCACTTTTCCTTAACCTTTATTTCTCATAGTGACTAAAAATATTCAAGGAAAAGTTTGTAAAAATATCCTTCGTGCACAATAAGTTTACTCAAATATTTCCAATCGTACTAAATAAACTTTATATTGGTTGCAATAGATCAGACTTAATTGCTACACATAAGTATTTCTGCATCACTTATAAAATTAAACTCAATCTTTAAATGAAGTGAAACTCTTAATTCTTATATACTCCCTAACATATTTTCTCTCTAAGCATTTTGAACTTTTCTCATTTCTTTAACCAATATACGCATGTACCCTTTTTCTTAATCATTCACACCAACATAATTTGTGCAATATTACCTTTTATTAATATGTGTAAAAATTGTACTTACAATTAATATGAGTTTAATAAACTAAAAATAAACCAATGGCGACATCTACCACCCCAAAATGGAGAGTTTTATGGACACACACACTACCTCTATACAATATGCATTTAAAACTATTATCACCTGCATCTTGTATACTCTTATTTCTGCCTTTATAGCTCTACCTGCAATTGCAAATGTTAACCAATACAAACTTGGCGAGTTAGAAATCATTTACCCTTGGACACGAGAAACGCCTAAAAGTGCAAAAGTTGGCAGCGGTTATCTCCATATTATTAATCACGGCAATACCCCCGATCGGTTAATTGCTATTTCAATGGACGGAGTACAAGAAACAGAAATTCATTCCATGGCAGCAGTTAACAATATTATGCAAATGAAAAAACTGTCCAATGGCATTGAAATTCCCGGCAATGGTGAAATCATATTGAAACCTGGTGGCAATCATATCATGTTTATAGGGCTTTCACAGCCATTTCAACAAGGCAATAAAATCAATGCAAAGTTAACATTTGAGAAAGCTGGAGCAATTAATGTTGACTTTTTCGTAGATGCTATAGGAGTAACATCATCTTCTAAGCCACATACCTCTCACTAAACTTTTACAAAAGTCATATGGATACGATAAGAGTAGGTTTTTTACGCTTTGCAATTTTTCTTAAACACCACTAATGGTCTATAATCTATCATAAAAATAGAGAGTTTCCCACCGCTCTTATTTATCATATTTGGCCAATGTCAGCAATATATAAGTATTGTTCAAAGTAATTTATCAAGCGGCTTTGACATTGGTTCATTGGTTTCAAAAACAAATGTATTTTAGCCTTTTTCTATAAAACTTTTTTTAGTTTTTTAAACCTTGTACAGCAATAGATTTGTAAATCTTACGATCAGATTGGTAAACATTAACAAAAAAAATACCATACGAATTATTAACGATTAAAACCACTCCTTCAAATGTTTCTTTAATCTTGAACTTCTCTGTTCAAAACAATTTCACAATTTTCAATCTAAAATCGATTTTTTCTGTACCAAACTGAAAATTAGCACAGCTTTAAGGTTGTTTTTTTTTGTTTATAATTGCCTATATTAATTGACTAATTTTAGAAAAATTTAAAATCCTCTTATAATTTTCTTTCGGACAATAACAGCGTATCTTTAATAGCGCACCTGTTCCCCCTATATCACCATACTGTAAAAATAGATTAGGTGCACTTTATAAACTCCAACCATTAAAAATGAACTCTTTCACTTCTTTGGCACAAATAATGGTAGATTTTGTAAAAAACGCCTCAATGAAAACCTACACTAAGCGAGGGAATCCTAACTAAGCAAAAACGCATTACAAAACTGCAAAGAAAAAATAGTCTTTACCATTAAGACGAAATGTATTTTACTTTGCTACAATTTGTACCATATTTGTTTTGCAAAAAAAATATGAACTCTCATATAAGAGCTATGGGCGATTCTCTGCCACAGCGATAGAAAGGTCTAAGAAGCTATGAAGGATACTCCAGCAATCACCCAGACGATTGTACTTGTTGATGATGATCGCAATATTTTGACATCCTTATCTTTTGCACTTGAAACAGAAGGCTATCGGGTTGAAAGCTACACAGATGGAGCATCTGCGCTTAAAGGCTTAACGTTACATCCCCCTCACTTAGCTATTTTTGATATTAAAATGCCACGAATGGATGGAATGGAACTTTTGCGTCGACTACGTCAAAAGTCTGATCTCCCAGTTATTTTTCTTACATCTAAAGATGATGAAATTGATGAACTTTTTGGGCTTAAAATGGGTGCTGACGATTTTATTACCAAACCCTTTTCTCAACGTCTTCTTATTGAGCGAGTAAAAGCTATTTTACGCCGTTCAAACGCTCGCAATCAAGCGCTTCTAACAGGAACATCACCTGCCTCTTCTCTTAAACGTGGAGATCTTGTTATGGATCAAGAACGCCACACCTGTACATGGAAAAATAGACCTGTTATATTAACAGTTACAGAATTTTTGATTCTGCAAACTTTAGCGCAACGACCAGGAGTTGTTAAAAGTCGTGATGCTTTAATGGATGCCGCCTATAATGATCAAGTTTACGTAGATGATCGTACCATTGATAGTCATATTAAACGTTTGCGTAAAAAATTTAAACAAGTGGATGATGATTTTGCAATGATTGAAACGCTTTATGGTGTAGGTTATCGTTTCCATGAGGTTTAAAGTTAAAGTTATTGTGTCACGACAGTTTGAACAACAATCAAATCAATGACAACAAATACTCAATCAAACACTGTATCAAATAAAACACCCAATAACGTTTCCCCTACACGATTTCCTATACTTACTCATTTGCATTTTCGGGGACAGCGTTTATTTAGACAATTGTTTTTTTCTAGTCTTACACGCCGCATTGTCATTTTAAATCTCGCTGCTCTTGGTATTTTGGTTACAAGTATTTTGTATCCTAAACAATTTCGTGATGGTTTGATTGAAGCAAAAATTGAAAGTTTGCGCACCCAAGGAAAAATCATTGCTGGGGCCATTGCTGCTTCTGCAACAGTAGATACTAATTCTATTTTAATTGATCCTCAAAAACTTTTGGAATTACAAGCTGGAGAAAGTGTTACACCAACACCCCAATCAACCGACACTTGGGATTTTCCTATTAATCCGGAGCAAATAGCTCCACTTTTACGCCGCCTTATCACACCAAAAACAACAAGAGCACGTATTTATGATCGAGATGCCACTTTGCTTCTTGATTCACGTGTTCTTTATTCCAGTGGAATAGTTTCTAGCTATGATCTTCCCGCTATTGAAACAAAACAAAGTCCCTGGAAACGCTTATATTCATGGTTTTCATATGCACTCTACGGTGGTGGCCTTGCTCTTGATAGAGAGCAAGCAAAAAATAATGGTGATATCTATCCAGAAGTTTATCAAGCATTAAATGGTTCTTCCGCTACTGCCCAACGACGTAACAAGCATGGACAACTGATTGTTTCGGTTGCTGTTCCTGTGCAACGCTATCGTGCAGTAGTTGGTGCTCTTCTTCTTTCAACCCTCAGTTCAGACATTGATAATATTGTGAAAGCTGAAAGGCTTGTTATTTTTAAAGTTTTTGCAGTTGTTGGTAGTGTACTTTTTGTACTTTCTTTATTTTTAGCCTATACAATTGCTAATCCATTGAGCAAATTATCTGCCTCTGCCAATCGTGTGCGTCATGGCAACAATAAGCGGGTAGAAATTCCTGACTTTTCAGAACGTGAAGATGAAATTGGCCATCTTTCAACTTCTATACGCGATATGACTAACGCCCTTTATACACGTATTGAAGCTATTGAACGCTTCGCTGCCGATGTGAGCCATGAATTAAAAAATCCTCTTACTTCACTGCGCAGCGCTGTTGAAACGCTACCATTGGCTAAAAATGAAGCAGCACAAAAACAACTGTTTGAAATTATCCAACATGATGTCCGCCGTCTTGACCGTTTAATTACCGATATTTCTGATGCCTCACGGCTTGATGCAGAACTTGCCCGTGAAACTGCGCAGATTGTTGATATGAGTCAGCTTTTGGAAAGTCTTATTCATGCCGTTCGTGAAGTATATCGTAATAAGCAAACTATTAATATCAGCCTTAATATTATGCCGCGCCCTTACAATAAACCCTATCTCGTTTTGGGACATGAATTACGTTTAGGTCAAGTCATTTCCAATCTCATTGAAAATGCACGTTCCTTCATTCCGCATAACAATGGCGAAATCCGTATTACAATGAAAAATAATGCTTCAACTCTTACCTTAACTGTTGAAGATAATGGCCCTGGCATTCGTTCAGAAAGTATTGATCACATTTTTGAACGTTTTTATACTGACAGACCAAATGAAGATACATTTGGACAAAATTCAGGACTTGGTTTATCTATTAGTCGGCAAATTATTGAAGCCCATAATGGAACACTCACAGCTGAAAATATTATTGACCCCTTACTTGAAAATGGCAAAATTGGTGCACGGTTTATCATTGTTCTTCCCTTTGCCAAATAGAACCTTCTACTCACAATACACCAAGGTGCAAGAAAAATAAAATATTGCTGTGCTAATTATCTCCAACTAAAGAATAAAATCTGCATTATTCTCTTTAATTTTGAATATGAGTATTTTTCCATTAATCAAATTATTGAATTTGTGAATTAATACATCCTTCTTTTAAAATTTTTTAGCTTTCATAAAATACAACTTATAGCCATTTGTTAAGCTATCAAATATTCTTTTTAGAAACATTACTCTTAGTACACTGTAATGTTTTGTATAATAATAAAAATTCTCGAAAACAGAAAAACTTACTTTTTAGTTAGATGCATTAGAGCGTAATCTTTTTGCCATTTTTTTGAGTCAATAAAGGTTATTAAATAATCAGAATTTTTAAGTCCCCTTTATTTTAAGCCGTATTCAGTACCACTAAAATGGACAGATATCTTATTTTTTCACAAATTGTATATCAAATTTGCTGTTCTAATATTCACGCAAAAGTTTCTTTTATTGGTGACAGTACCACCTTTTTCAGCACAAATAATCTTATGAATTCAATTAATAATATAGGGCTCGTTATTTCTGTCTACATCATTATCTATCTTATAATAATTGGCTCTATCTTAGTTTATCCATCATCACATTCAAAACATTTTAAGCGTTAAAATTATCTTCCAACCAATAAGGAGGCTCTATGCCACGTCTATTTGCTGCTATTAAAATTCCTCAAGAAACAACAAAAGCACTTATATCACTGCAAAATGGCTTGCCAAAAGCCCAGTGGATTAACCCACAAAACTTCCATGTCACCTTGTCTTTTTTTGGAGAGATTGCAAACTCTGTTGCTGATGAACTTATTGAGGCTTTTGGTATAATAAAATGCCCTCCTTTTATGCTCCAACCTAATAGCTTTGAAATTTTTGGTTCAGAAACTTCCCCTCATTCTCTGGTTGTCCGCATAAAACCTTGTGAACCCCTCACCCTTTTACATGAAAAAATACTATGCATTCAAAAACGTTTAGGATTAACTCCCGATGAGATGCAATATACCCCGCATATTACTCTTGCACGACTGCTCGGTATTCAACCTGAGGACCTTTCTTCGTATTTATCTGCTCAAAGTGATTTTTCTTTTCCTCCCTTTGCAGTTGATCACTTTGTTTTACTCTTGTCGAAAGACCCCTCAAGTGATGCCCTTTATATTGTAAAAGGAAGTTGGCCACTTCAAGCGTAAGAGCACTTTAACAAAGTACTCTTTAAAGTTGTTCTAAAAATTGCTTTAACAATGTAAGGTCGAATATAAAATAACATGCCTTTATAGTTTAAAATATCTTTTTTACTGATGTGTTGAGGCGGGATCAACTTTAACAGAATCTTCTTTAAGCCCCCCCTTAGCTACACCAACCATGGCCGGACGCAAAACACGCTCACCAATAATATAACCTGCCTGAACGACTTGCTGTACAGTATTATCAGGAACATCAGTGTTAGGAATTTCAAACATTGCCTGATGAAAATGAGGATCAAATTTCTGCCCTTCTGGGTGAATCTTTTTTACTCCATGGCGTTCTAAAGCTGTCATCATGGCCCGCTCTGTCATTTCAACGCCTTCTGCTAGCATTTTCAAACCAGTATCATTTTCGCGTGCACCTTCTGGAATAGCTTCTAAAGCACGATTAAGATTATCAGAAACAGATAACATATCGCGGGCAAAATTAGCGATCGCATAAGCCCTTGCATCAGCTACATCACGCGTTGTACGACGTCGAAGATTTTCCATATCAGCAGCAAAACGTAAAAGTTGATTTTTTAGTTCCTTATTTTCATTCTGTAAATCAGCTAAAGGATCTGTAGACTCACTTTCTTTTTCTTCAACGTTTTCGCAAACCTCTTCTTTATTCATTTTCAAAAGCTCATCAGCAGCTTTTTTAAGTGCTTCACGATCGTTTGGATTTTTTAGATTACAATTTTCAAATGAAGCATCAGCAAATTTGTTTTTTTCGTCAGACATAAAAGTTTCATTCCTTCATAAGATTTGTTATTTTTGATATTGAAATTTTGCAGATAAAAATCAAGAGGTATTTATTCACCTTAACATAATGAGTGTCTACAATAAAAATGCCCGATACAAGCTAACGCAATAACTGTGACATAAGTTGAGCTGTATAATCAACCATAGGTACAATTCTTGCATAATTAAGCCGCGTTGGTCCAATAACACCCAAAGCACCAATTACCCTTTGCTGTGAATCGCAATAAGGTGCTACCACTAAAGAAGAACCTGAAAGCGAAAACAGCTTATTTTCCGAACCGATAAAGATACGAACCCCCAAACCTGCATCTGCTAAATCAAGCAATTGTGCCATACTTTCACGCGTTTCAAGATCATCAAATAAATGCCGTAACCGCTCTAAATCTTCTTCTGCTTTTACATCTTCAAGTAAATTGCTTCGCCCACGAACAATAAGATGCATCTTATGATCTGAATCTTCTCCCCCCCAAAGAGCTAATCCAGTTTCAACAAGATGATGGGATAATTGATCAAGTGCAGCCCGCGTTTCCACACATAAACGTGCAATTTCCGTTTTAGCTTCATTGAGTGTACGCCCTTGAATATGAGCATTGAGAAAATTCGTTGCTTCCGTCAATTGCGAATGCGTAACGCCTTCTGGCAAATGAATGATGCGGTTTTCAACCTCACCTTGTTGTGTCACTAAAACTGCAAGAGCATGTTCGCAATCAAGACGTACAAATTCAATATGTTTTAATGTACCTTCATGTTTCATCGCTAAAACCAACCCCGCTCCACGTGAAAGGTCTGAAAGAATTTGGCTAGCTTGGATCAAAAAGTGTTCAACTGATTGTGTATGACCTGCTTCTTTGACTTGAAATTCAATATTTTCACGTTCCTTAGATGGTAAGTCACTTACTTCCATAAATGTATCAACAAAAAATCGTAAACCTGATTGCGTTGGCATTCGCCCTGCAGACACATGAGGTGCATAAATCAAACCAAGGTGTTCAAGATCACTCATTACATTGCGAATTGTCGCAGGTGATAATGTTTGTTGTAAAAGCCGCGATAGATTACGTGATCCCACCGGCTCACCATCATTAAGATAGGCTTCAACAATATGGCGAAAAATATCACGCGAGCGTTCATCAAGCCCTTTAAGCTCATCGGTAATAGATGCTTGTTTTATCACAATTATTTCACCACTTCAAAAACACTTTTTCTTATATAAGTTTTATTAAGGTTTGGTCAAATAGTCTAAAGCAATGTAAAAAGCATATTACATATTTACTGCCAAAAGTACTATCGTTTTATTATCAAAGGTACTATCATCAAAAGAGAGGCTATTTTATGTAGCACTCTAATCTTCATCCTTCTCAAATGCAAATAACCTTCTTTGAATAAGATCTCTAAAAAAATTATAGGAGGATCAAATTACGTAAAATTTGGCAATACTCACATTTTATAATTATTCAAGTTAGACACCAATATAAAAAATTTTCTCACAGTAAAATCCTTAAAAACCATAAGAGTGTTATTTTTTGTCATATCTATAAAAACATATTCATGATTGACTTTAACTATGATGTAAATTTACAAACTAAACCTAATATTAAATACTATTTTCGTTATAATAAGTCGCAAAACTCTTGTGGACGTGAAAAAACCACCGCAAATAAATTTCTCAAGCTGTATTGATCACTTCATTTATTGGAATTTACAAAACCGATATTGTTAAATTTATTCTCCTATAAACAAATCCTCACCCCAACAAATAATTCATCCCTCATATCAGGAGAGATCGTATGAAACGTATAGCAAATGAAAAACTTGTTATTGCTACACATAACGCCGGAAAATTGCATGAAATCACCGCATTAATTGCTCCCTTCGGCTTAACAACACTCTCAGCAAAAGAGCTCGGCTTGCCCGAACCAAAAGAAACAGGAACAACATTTGAAAAAAATGCCTATATCAAAGCCTTTGCAGCAGCAAAAACTACACAGCTTCCTGCTTTATCTGATGATTCTGGCTTAGAAATAGACGCATTAGGTGGTGCACCAGGCGTCTATACAGCCGACTGGGCCATTCAGCCTGACGGTACACGTAATTTTTCAAAAGCTATGCAAAAAATAGAAGATAAATTACAAAAAATTGGAGCCCTCGAAAAAAGCCAGCGTAAATGCCGGTTTATATCAGTCATCTGTGTTGCATGGCCCGATGGCTATGCAGATTATTTTCGTGGCAGTGTTGAAGGCACATTCATTTGGCCACCACGTGGAGATAAAGGTTTTGGTTTTGATCCCATTTTTCTACCAGATGGATATAAAAATACCTTCGGTGAAATGTCAACAGAGCAAAAACATGGCTGGACACTTAATGATAAAACACCCCTTTCCCATCGCTCACGTGCTTTTAAGCTCTTTGTGGAAAATTTTTTGGCATCCTAATGGCTAAACCCTTCGGTATTTATATTCATTGGCCTTTTTGTGTTGCTAAATGTCCTTATTGTGATTTTAATTCGCATGTTCGCAAAAATGGGGTGGATCAACAGCGTTTTGTAGCCGCCTTTAAACGCGAAATGGCAACACAATATCGTATGATAGGCCCCCGTCATATTACAAGTATCTTTATAGGCGGTGGTACACCTTCCCTTATGACACCTCAAACTGTTGATGCTTTACTACAAACTGTCGCCAAAAATTGGACAATCGACGATAAAACTGAGATCACGTTAGAAGCCAACCCTTCCAGTGTAGAAGCAGAGCGCTTTCGCGGCTACCGTGCGGCAGGTATTAATCGCTTATCTTTAGGTGTACAAGCACTCAATGATAAAGCCCTGCGACAACTTGGCCGTCTTCATGATGTTAAACAAGCTCTTCATGCTATCACTTTAGCACGTGAAATCTTTACACGTTTATCTTTTGATTTAATCTATGCCCGCCCTGAGCAAACGCTTAAACAGTGGAAATATGAACTTTCCCAAGCTATTGATTTAGCAGCAGACCACCTTTCCCTTTACCAACTAACCATTGAAGAAGGGACCGTCTTTAAAAAGCTTTACGCTGCAGGAAAACTTATTCTTCCAGTATCTCAGCTGGCAGCAGACCTTTATAATCTTACCCAAGAAATAACAACTATGCACGGCCTTCCTGCTTACGAAATCTCAAACCATGCAATGCCTGGTGCTGAATCTCGTCATAATCTTCTTTATTGGCGCTATAATGAATATGCAGGTTTTGGCCCAGGAGCACATGGACGTTTTATACAACGCCCGATGGAAAATTTCCCTACTTTTTCAAAAATACAACTATCCAAAACTGAAAAATTTGAACGTTATGTCACAATGAATGAAAAACATCCCGAACGTTGGCTTGAATTGGTAGAAACCACAGGCCATGGCTGTGTCGAAACAGAACAATTAACAAGAAAACAACAGGCCAACGAAATGTTGCTCATGGGTTTGCGCCTTTCAGAAGGTCTTGATCTTACACGCTATGAAACCTTAAGTTTAAAAAGTTTATCACCAGTCAAACTTGCCAATTTACAACAACAAGGCTTGGTAGAAATGGTAGACAACCAGCGCTTAAAAGCTACAACTAAAGGATTTATTGTTCTCGATTATATCATTAGTCAATTGGCAAATTAGCACTTCTGTTTCAGGTAAAAAATTACGAATAATGACCCTGACTATAAAACGCTTTTAATAATTAACCTATTTTACGTTTATAGTAATCGTTTTTATGCAAAAAAATCAACAATGAAGCGTTCATAAATCGAAGTGAGACTTTCTAATGCATCAAGAGTAACGCATTCGTCCACCATATGCATGGTTTGCCCTGGTAAACCAAATTCAACAACGGGGCAATAATCCTTAATAAACCGTGCATCTGAAGTACCGCCAGAAGTTGAAAGTTCTGGTCTATTTCCTGTCATACTTTCAATAGCATTCGATAAAGTTTCAATTAGCTTACCATTTTGAGTTAAGAAAACACTCCCTAAATTTGGCACCCACTCAAGTTGATAACATGGAAGCTCATTATGATTGTCTTCTGATTGTACCGATGCAAGACGATTTTCAATTTCAGCAATGAGTGTTTCTCTTGTCCAAAGATCATTATAGCGTATATTGAAACGAATTACTGTGTGCATAGGAATAATATTGACAGCACAATTACCCGTATCAATACTTGTTAATTCCAAATTACTTGCTTGAAAATTTTTTGTTCCCTGATCTAGAGGAGTTTGTATCAGTGCCTGAATAAGCTTATGTGCCAAAGGTAATGGATTGGCTGCTCGTTCAGGAAAAGCAACATGACCTTGCCGACCCTGCACTCTAATAATACCGGAAATTGACCCCCGACGACCAATTTTGATCATATCACCAACAACTTTTACACTTGTCGGTTCACCAACAATAGCCGCAGTCCATTTTTCGCCCTTTTCTACTGCCCATTTTAACAGTTTTACTGTACCGTTAAGGGCGGGACCTTCTTCATCACCAGTTATTAAAAAACTTATTGTCCCTTTAATTGGCTGTTTCTTAAAAACCCGCGCTAGCGCCGCTATAAAGCACGCTATGCTTCCTTTCATATCAACAGCACCTCTTCCATAGAGTTTCCCTTGATCTATGACGCCTTTAAAAGGAGGATAAGTCCAATTGCCCAACTCACCAGGTGGAACTACATCACTATGACCCGCAAACATAAGATGTGGACCTTTATTTCCAATCTTTGCATAAAGATTTTCAACATCTTCTGTATTTTTATCTACAAAAACAGGGCGTTCAACAGTAAATCCCAGTTTTGTTAAAAAATGTTCCAAAGTCGACAAAGCACCTGCTTCATGAGGTGTAACAGAAGGGCAACGGATAAGCGCCTGCAATAACTGAATAGGATCTGTAAGAACAGGCATAAATATATTCCAATCTGTACAAAGAGTGATTTAAAAATGTTAAGCTAAATCACAAAAAAGATAAAGCAAAAATGTTAAAAGCCCTTACTAAACAAAGCAAAAAAACAATTTTAATAAAGTGACTTAGTGGCCTTTTTATCAAAATATCATCAACAACATGGCTAGATATTAAGCCCACCTAAGCACAATTTTTTGTATAAAAGGCAGTGAAAACCCACTGTAGATATCAACTAAATAATGATTTCAACATATAGCTATTTTTTGATTTAATAGTTAGTACTTCAAAAATCATAAAACCAAACCCACAGAAAAAACAAGAATAATTAAAAATAGTAAAAGAATCTGATCTTTTCATTTAGTACATCCAATAATGATAGTATATTTTGGTCAATGCTTACAAAATAATATCTGTTACAATAAGCCCATTAATCGATAAGTATGCATAAACTATAAAGGGCAAAAAACTTTGTATAAAAAATACAAAGTGGGAGATGATATCGCACACAATGACAAAAAATAGCAGATAATTATCAATAAAAATGTATGAAGTTTAAAAAATAACTATAATATTCTTTGTATTAGTGAAAATTTATCGCGTGCAATGTATGACCATTTTTCTTTAACCAAGCATGATAAGTTTTACTACCTGGGCAAAGTTTCTCACAAAGATCCCAAAATTGTGACCTATGATTCATTTCGATAAGGTGAGCGACTTCATGTGCAACAACATATTCAACAATTTCTCTTGGCGCCATAACAAGACGCCATGAAAAAGATAAACGCCCATCTGCCGAACATGATCCCCAGCGGCTTTTGATATCTTTATAACGGATTGATTTAACTTTACGTTCCACTTTATGTGCATACTGTTCTACTAGCGGTGTTATAATGATTTTAGCTTGTTTTTTTAAAACATCAGCAATTCGCCTTGGCAAATATTCTAACCGACTATAGATAATAATTTGCGGTTTTTGTTCCATACCACCTGCAATGATTTCATCCACCCCACGTCCTTCTTTATGTTTTATAATGTGCGCAACACCCAATAAAGGAATTGTTGCACCCTCCTTGAGATCAGAATTTTCACGTGAAATGAGAACATGAGTAAGATGTGTTTCTATCCAACAACGATGTTTTTCAAGGAAAGACTGAACCGCATCAAGATTCATCGCTGGTGGTATTGTTAAACAAATCCCCTGTCCATCCGCATCAATGCGTAACGTAAAACGGCGTGCATGTTTATGTTCTCGTACCCGTAAAGGCACAACACGATCAGAGAGAATAAAATCTTGCTCATAAATAGCCATGCATCATGTCTCTATAATCTAATCAACTAGATCTTGATGATTCATTGATTCGATCAATTAATGACATCAACACCTTTTCAAAACAATCCAAATCTTGGGGACGTGAAAACCGGTGGTTTGCATCACGAACAAGTGTTAATGTTACATCATGCAAAGGCAAATGATCAAGTAAAGCTAATGCATGTTGATAGGGAACTATTTCATCTTCCATCCCTTGTAGAATATGAACTGAGCACCCAATATCAATGCATCCTTTCATAACACAGTTATTTCGCCCATCTTCAAGTAATGCCTTTGTAAAAGGTGTTGGCTCTAAATCATGACCTGAAGAACGCTCAAAATAACCTTTTTCTTCCAAAGCTTTCCATTCTACCGTGGTCAAAGTTGGTTCAATCAAAGCTTGTGTAAAATCCGGAGCAGGTGCAATCAATATCATCCCGGCAAGTGGTCTATTTTGCTGCGCGAGCATCATAGCAAGCCTTAAAGCAATCCACCCACCCATAGAGGAACCAATTAAAATTTGTGGTCCTTCACAATAAGCTTCAAAAATCGCTAAGCTTTCTTTCACCCAACGTGAAATCGTACCTTCAAAAAAATCTCCTTCTGATTCCCCATGACCAGAATAATCAAAACGCAAGCAAGACAAATTATTTTTTTGAGCAAAAGCATCAACCACCATTGCCTTGCTTCCCAGCATATCAGATCGATAACCAGATAACCAAACCAATCCCGGAAAACGACTACCTTTACGATGACGTACAGCAAGAGCTGTATCTTCAAACGAAAAAAACTGACAAGGAATATTTTGATCTATCATCATTCTTCCTTAATGAAATACTTTTTACTATAAAAGAAAAACCTCTTTTTTCAAAACTAAACTTAAAACAACGAATAAATAAGCTTGTATTAACGATAGTGAAAAAAACATGAATTCTTATTGTTTTTCTGTATAGATATTGTATATTAAGGCATTCTACAAATAAATCAAAATTAAGGAGCATAGACCATTCGCCGATCATTTAAAATGACGCCTAGCCAAAAAGATGGGCCACGTTCAAATCAAGATATTCGTGTTCCTTGCGTTCAACTCATTAATGATGAAGGACAAAATCAGGGAATTATTGCAACGCAAGAAGCGCTTGCTATGGCTGCAGATGTTGGGCTTGATTTGGTTGAGATTGTGCCAAATGCAGAACCGCCTGTTTGTAAAATTATTGATCTAGGCAAACTGAAATATCAAAATCAAAAAAAAGCAGCTGAGACGCGTAAAAAACAAAAGACTATCGAAGTCAAAGAAATCAAGATGCGACCAAATGTTGACGTTCATGATTATGAGGTAAAACTTAAGGCCGTTCATCGCTTTATTGATCATGGTAATAAAGTAAAAATTACTTTGCGTTTCCGTGGCCGTGAAATGGCGCACCAAGATCTTGGAATGAAGCTTCTTCAGCGAGTTAAAGAAGATACAAGTGAAATTGCTAAAATTGAATCTGAGCCTAAACTTGAAGGTCGCCAGATGATGATGGTTATAGCACCTAAATAATTTTAATTGAGAAAACGTGCTTTAATACAACTCGTTTTGGTTAAGTTGTGAATATGATCTTAAAATATTGTAGAGTGCTGATGTAATATTTTTGAAAACAAAAATTGGCACACTAAATCTCTCTAGAGAGTATTCCTTATAGAAGAGGGTTTGCTTTTCTATAAGGAGTACTTTAATCTTGCGTGAAATAATGAGAGAAAATAAAAGTATTTCATGGCAAAAATACAAACATCCCTTTCTGGTAAATACCTTATCACCCGTCTTTTACGAGAAAATTTTCGTAAACATGTGTACTGGTATAGTGCAGCCATTGTTGCAATGATCATCATTGCATTGGCCACTGCAATTAGTGCATGGATGATGCGTGATATTGTCAATCATATTATTGATGGACACAGTTTTAATATGATTGTTTTCATCTCTAGTATTTTTGCATTTATTTTTATTCTCAAAGGGGTTGCAACTTTTGCTCAAACCTATTGTCTGAGTAAAGCAGGCAATAGTATCATTGCCGAACAACAGCGTAAAATTTACGCACGTCTTATGAAACAAGGCGTTTCTTTTTATCAAAATAATTCTTCATCTGGTCTTCTTGTTCGTGTAACCCATAATGCAACAGCAGCTCGTAATATCATCGATATAATTATTACAACCTTTGTGCGTGATTTACTCTCTGTCATTGGCCTTTTGGTTGTTATGTTTATTCAAAATTTTACGTTAATCGCCATTACCTTAACAGTAGGACCTCTTGCATTTTTAGGAGTTCGAATGGCTTTAAAACGTATTCGTGGCCTTATGGAAAAAGAACTTCTCTCATTAGGTGAAATTATCAAAGTTATGCAAGAAACTGCTGTTGGTATTCACGTAATTAAAGCTTTTTCATTAGAAGAGTTGATGAAAAAACGCATGAATAAAGCTATTTGTGATGTTGAAAAACAAGCAAACAGCATTGCAATGCTTGAAGCTGCTACACATCCAATCATGGAAACGCTTGCCGGCATCGCAATTGCAGTTATTATTTGTTTTTCCGGCTATCTTGCAACCCAGCGTGCCGGTGTTCAAGGTGAATTAATGTCGTTTCTTGTAGCTTTGCTCCTCATTTATGAACCTGCTAAACGATTGGCAAATGTGCGTGTCAAAATTGAATCTGGTTTGGTCAGCATTCGTACAATGTTCGAAATACTTGATCATCCACTTACTGTTATAGAACATAAAGAAGCTAAAGACTTTAATAAAACACACTGTTCTATTCGTTTTGAAAATGTTTCTTTTGCTTATATGGATAATCAAACAGTCTTAAACGACATCAATCTGGAAATAGAAGCAGGAAAAATGACAGCATTGGTGGGGCCATCTGGTTCAGGCAAATCAACCCTTATCAATCTTATTATGCGCCTTTATGACCCTACACAAGGATCTATATTCATTAATGATCAAGACATTCGCTTCATCACTTTTCATTCCCTTCGAAACCTCATAGCTTATGTAGGGCAGGACACTTTTTTGTTTCAAGGAACTATTAAATATAATATCGGGCTTGGAAAAAAAGGTGCCAGCAACAATGATATTATAAAAGCAGCAAAAGCAGCCAATGCTCATGACTTTATTATGGATTTGCCCCAAGGTTATGATACACAAGTGGGCGAGAATGGGAATAATCTTTCAGGAGGTCAAAAACAGCGTATCGCTATTGCCCGTGCAATACTTCATGACAGTAAAATCCTGATTTTTGATGAAGCTACAAGTGCTTTAGATTCACACGCTGAAGCTCAAATTAATGAGACAATTCAAAACCTTACTAAAAAGTGTACAATTCTTGTGATTGCTCACCGTCTTTCAACAATTGCGCATGCTGATAAAATTATTGTAATACAAAATGGGCAATTAGTTGAACAAGGTACTCAGATAGAATTGTTAGCAAAGAAAAAAGGCCTTTATAAAAAGCTTCATAATACTCAATTTAAAAAGCAAGAGTTTTAGGCGATTAGCTTTTAAAAACTTTGTATTTAATACTCTCTTTCATAAAACAAACCAAAACTGGAATTGTTTTCATTCCCTATAGCACCTTTTGCCTTGAGATGGCGTGAAATATCTAAATCAATTGTTCCTTTTGTTGTGCCATCTAACCCTGCCTCAAAACCCAAATAAATATTATCGCGAACATAACGCCCAACACGTAAACCAGTATTGCCATTTTCATCAACAATAACGTCAAGATCATCAAGACCAACCTTAGCACGTAAAGTATTCAATAAAGATGTATTAGAAGCACCAGCAAGCTCAGCTACAGCTGCTGCAAGTTGAGCAATTTGAAATGGCGATAATTCATTAAGAGAGCGCTTAAAAATCAAACGTGCTAATACCTCATCTTGTGGTAAAATAGGTTGTGACTCAAATTGAATATCAAGGTTATCAATAGTGCCGCTCACTGTTACAGTAACATGAATGTCGCCATTATTACTGTTAGTAACAAAATAAACAGTTGGATTGAGATTGCCACTAAAACTTGCCTGCCCTTTATCAAAATTGAGACGTTGTGATAGAATATCAAACCGTCCACGAATCATCTGAAGCTCTCCAACTGGATGTACATCATGTAACGGACCTGTTAAACTAATACGTCCCCCCAACTCAGCATCTAAACCTCGACCACGAACAAAAATTTGGTTGTGAGCATTAATTCGCATATTTAATTGCACAACAGAAGAAGGTTCTTTAGAAATATTATGATTGCTTCTGTAAGCTTTAGCATCAGCACGTTCAAGCGTTTTTAGAATTAATTTAGTTAAATTATGATGTCTAATATCAAGAAATGTTGCATTTCGAAAATGATCAGGAATAAGAATTTCAGCCTTTTCAACTGTAACTTCACCATCAATAACAAGATTGCTCAATAAATGACCAGTCATTGTTGTTTTGCCTGTTAGCGTCGCAAAAATCATAGATCTATCATTATAATTGATATGGTCGAGGTGAATAGATAAATCTGTTTGTAGATCTGTAGAAATACGGCCCGAAACAGAAACAGATCCCTCACCAGATGAACGAGCAGAAGCATGCTCTAAAATTATGTGATCACCATTCAATTTGGCTTTAAGCATTATATTGCTTAGCTCCAAATTTGTTTGCGAATCAAAAAAACCACCATTTATTATCGAAAAAGATCCTATCAACTGTGGCTGAGACAGTGTTCCATTTAAAACAGCATCAATTTTTGCTATTCCTGTTATATGCGCACCACGTTTTGCTAAAAATTGATCAACAAAAGCAAGAGGCATTATACCTTTAACACTCAGGTCAGTTGGTGAATTATCCAAAGAAAGACGCCCATTTACAAAAAGATCTAAATTTTTAGATCCAGTCGCTGTTATATGCTGAATATGAAGTGTTGATTTTTCATAAAAACCACGAGCATTTATATTAATTAATGATGCATTCTTATGAAGCATAGAATTGATTGTTAAATTTTGACTAGAAAATTCAAAATGCGCAGATGGATCCTTCAATGTCCCCCCAATATCGACCTTACCAGTTATCTCTCCTCTCAAAGCTTGCCCTTTAATAAAACTGTTAAACAAAAGCGCAGATAAATTTTTCAAATCAATATGAAGATCAAGTTCGCCTTTATCTAAAGATACAGTTCCTTGTGTTTGCGCTTGCAACCCTTCTCCAGCTAAATTCGCCCCTAAAGTAAAAGTTTTATCTATCACCTTACCACTAGCAGAAAACATAAAAGGTTTTATATTTCTCTCTTGGAGAGCTGCAATTGTTAGCTCATAACCTTTTATATCATAGGTCATATCAGGATTTTCAAAACGACCATGAATCATAACTTGCCCTGACAAAGTACCAACCGCACCAAGATCCGGTTTCCATAGGTTAGCTAAAGCTACAGGAATAGCATTCATAGTAAGATGCAAATTTAAAACATCCTGAAAAGTACCATTAAGCACAATCTTACCTTGATCGACAATAAATCCTAATTCACTTATTGTTACCCCGTTCCCACCAAAAATGATTGTTGCTGGAGTGAATAATTTTGCATGAAAATTGGAGTATTTTATATCCATAGCATCGAACTGGATTTTTTGCTCATCAGTCGATAGTCCTGCTGTAATCATGCGACCAGAAAACTGTGTATTTGTATTGTTAGGTAATACCGCTTGAACACTAAAAACTGTTCGCTCACTGTTACCATTAGCGTGAAATTTTAAACGATCGGCCACCATAAATGATGTTTGAACACGCTCTGCATTGACAAAACCTTTAAATTGTATTGCATTGAAAGGATTGAATATATCAGCCTGCATTGCTAATTTTTTGATTTCATTTTTTGCAAATATTAAATGATCACTCTTGATTTTCAGATTAGTTTTTTGCTTACCATTGTGTTCATCAAAAACAAATTCCCCTCTTACTTTTCCGCTACCTTTCTGCGAAAATAACGCAGCAAACGTTGAGATATCGTCAACGTCAATATCCAAAGTTCCCTTTATAAAACCTTCAAAAGTTTGAAAAAGATCACCTGTTATTTTTGTAGACGCTCCTTCAATATTGATATTCTGAAGCTTCCAAATACGGTTGAAATTTTCAAAAGAAGCAGACAATTGTAACGGTTGTTGAGCAAAAATTCCTTTACCTTCTACAAAGCCAGTTACATTAGAAGAAACCGATGTATTATCCACCAATGCATTGACATTTAATATTGTATTTTGAAGCTTTTTACCCATAAAAAGTGCTTCAGTAATATCAGCGTGCGTACTGACCATTATAAGACTATTATGTCCTCTAGCAGCACCCTGTATAGTGATCGCACCCTCCATCCTTGGGTCTAACATGGTAAGGCTAGATATTTGAGCATAAACATCCATCTCAGCACTCACACTTGAAAGATGTCCATTAGCTGTTACATTGACATAGTCACTTTTCAACCGCAAATGACGTAAAATTAAACCCTTCGTGTTTCGAGCAACATTACCTGAAAGGGCAAGCCTCCCTTTTAATAAAGAATCAACAGCCTTAGTACCTATCATCACGTTATCAGCATCTCCTGACAACTCAAGATCAAAAGCGCTACCAAGTAAACTCATACTCCCTTTGGCTTTAACATCTGTGTTGCCAGATATTGGTCGCCCAATCAACATACCCAGAGGGGTTAATGTTTGTGCTTTTAAACCAAGATCCCCTTTAAAAACAAAACGATTTACTTCTCCCTTTAACCAAGCAGAAAAACTTTGAGCCACAATGCTAAAATCATGAACTAATATCGGTTTCCCAGAGACAACATCTGTATCTATATGGAGATGAATCGCTTGATCTAGACCATTTTCAAATGCATTCTTAGTATTTGCAACCCCCTGAAGAGTACCATTAACCTGAATGCCAACATGACGGGAAGCTGGATCATCTAGATTTTCGCTCACACCCCCCATATCAAAAACTGCATCACGAATACGAATATTTTCATTGCTCAAATGATGTACAATAAGCCGACCTTTCCAAGCTTGTTGATCTTGGCGACCATAATCAATGGTTAAAGTCAGATTATTCACATGTGTTTGACCTTCTAACGGTAATAAACGAGCAGATTCATTTGCTTGATCAAAACCTATATTGCCATCAACAAAAAGGCGCCGCAAAAATCCATCGGCTGTTATCTCAGCATTCGCTACAACATTAATTGCTTTACCTTGAACAATCATACGATCAAGGCGTGTGATACCCTCTTTTGTTATCACCACCTCTATTCCCAATGTTACATTAGATTCAAAAAGGTTGCGATATTGAGAAGGTATCAAAAGGCCAATTGTACCTGCCAACTGCGCAGAAAGGCTATGACCATCTAAAACCCTTGCAAGAACAATATTGCCATTTAAAATAGGTTGGCGATCAACCTCTGCCTGAAGCGCAACAACTAAGTCATCAAAGGTGCCATCACCTTTAATGACAAGATTTAATGCAGGGCGTTTCTCAATATTAAAGATATTAGCTAATATACCATTTTGCGGTTCGTTAACGGTAATATCAATTTGAGCTATACGGCTTTTCTTGGATATTTTTGTTAAAATAGAAAAATAACCTGATGCATCTAAACGATGAGCCTTTACAGCAGCATCAATAGTTGCATTGGTTAAAGCTAAACGTCCTTCTAATGATACATTAGAAGAAAGACCAAAAAGATTTTGGCCAAAGGTTACCTGTTCAGCCTTAAACATATTGACAGAAATAGACATAGGTAATTTGGGAATGGAAAACTGATCAGCTTCCAAAAAAGAAACAGATGTAGAACTACTGTATGGTTTGCGTAAAAACGTAACATGCCCCACCAAAAGCTCGTTAACCTCAATACGCCCCCTTAACAACGCTAAACGATTCCAATTTATTTTCGCATTGGTAATGGTAAGCCAAACACCTTTATGATCACTTATTGTAATGGCATCAATCGATGGTTCAGACGATAATATTCCTTGTATATTATGCAAATGAATTTGACGATTAGGTGTTGAAAGTTTGTGTTCAATAAAAGAAACAAACCATGAACGCTCACCTCCTATTATGTTTTTAAAAGGTGAATCACCTTTCTGTACAAAAACAAAAAAGCTTATTACAAGAAAAGAAAATCCAAATAAGAAGGCAAAGAAACGCAATATTTTTTTCATTAGAATGCTTGCCCTATACCCACATAAAAACCTACACGTGGATCACCTTTCTCTCGCTTAAGAGGCCAAGCCAAATCAAACCGTAAAGGACCAAGACCTGTCATGTAACGTCCCCCAATGCCTACCCCCCATTTAATATCTTGCGAAAAATCAAAATGCGCCTTCGCCCTCACAAGACCACCATCTATAAAACTGACCAATCCTATTGTATCATTGACAGAAAGACGTAATTCAGCTGAACTTTCAACAAGTGCATGTCCACCAATAATAGTATCATTTTTCGCCTTTATGCCAATATTGTGATAAGCATAACCACGAACAGACCCTCCACCCCCAGCAAAAAAAAGCATATCTGAAGGCAACTTCGCTTTATCGCTCCCAATAATTGTACCAAGTTTTGTTCGTATTGCAAAAACAAAACGATCTTGTTCATCAAGCACCCAATAAGAACGACCTTCTATTGTTATTTTCGTCACAAAATCATTAGCATGCGCTTCATATAATGGCTCAATTATCGTTTCACCATACAAACCTTTTGTCGCATTAAACTTATTATCACGGCTATCATAAATCAAACCATTCTGTAACCCAACCATCGTAAAATCACGGCTCCCAAGATAATCATCATGCGACTGACCATTAGAAGCTACTACAGCAAACTGCCCGGATAAATTATCATTAAAAATATGGGTAAGACCAAACTTTCCTTTGATAGCTTGTGTTGTGTAATTATCTAAGCTATCTCGTTGCATTTTTAATTCTGTTTCAAAGTCTGTGTCAGGAGTAATTATACCAGGCTTTGTTAATGTCGTTCCAAAAAGATAATTAAAATTCTTTGGATTATAGGATTTTGTTTTATAATCGCCAATACCACTTATTTTAGTTTCAATTTTAAGGCGCTCTGCACGGCCAAAAAGATTGTTATGCATCCAATAAGCTTCAAAACCAGCGCCATCTAATGTTGAATAGCTACCACCAACACCAAAACGTCGTGGTTTACGTTCCTCTAAAACGAGCGTCAGAGGTAAACTTCCATCAGGGTTAATTGCATCAGCTTCTTGTATATTGACAGCACGAAAAACATCAAGCCGTGCAAGCCGTTTATTAGCTTTAGCTAATGCATCAGAATTATATTGCTGACCTGGCTTTAATGCTGTTATCCATTTAACATAATTTGAATCTATGCGTGGTTGTTCACTCACATTGCGCACACTTAAAGAACCATAATAAGCTTTTTGCCCAGGGTCAGTTATAATCTGCGCATCAATAAGGTGTGTAGTGTGATCAGCAACCACATCACGGCTCACAATGTTAACTTTAGCATGTCCATGTCGACGCCACCCTTCAATTACCCATCGTTCTGCCTTAAAAATAGTTTCAGATTTTGCAACAGCCCCAATCTTATAACCCAGCTCTTCAACTGAAGGCATTAAATTTGTTTTTTTTATAAGTGGAGCAGCCTCTGTAATACTTGCGGCACTAAAAACATACTGTGGCCCAGCATCAACTGTAATAACAATGGTAGATTGAACTGGCAATTGAGTCATAGGAGACAAATCAGCAACTTCCAAACCATTAATCTTAATACTAATAACACCCCCGTAACGTCCATCAGCATAAAGAGCAGAAAGAATGGCTTGATAATTTGAACGAGCTTTAGCCAACAAACCAGAAGAGCTGGAAACTGCTTTATCTTGATCAGCAACAAGAGAAGACACATCTTTAACTATTTGAGCCCCTATTTGCGGCGCACCTTGTGGTACAACAACTTCAACTTGATAAAATTTTTCCGTACCACTCATATCACCTGAAGAAAGATTTGGCTTTTTTTTACCCCACAAATGAATGCCAAAAAGCTCAAACGCTGCAAGCGATTGCGGAAAAGCAAAAACTAAAGATAAGCCCACAAATACGCTGGGTATAGTTTTTGATTTTGATAAAACTTTTTTCTGACATATTACCAAATCAGATACTCTTAAAATAAATATTCTATAGTATGTTTTTTATACATAACATCTAAAAAGAAAATAAATATGTCTGTTTTTTAAATTCTTCACATTTGATTACATCAAACAATATTTTTATAGTGATATCATATCATTTTCCCGTGTTTATAAGCCTCTGATATTATAAAAACAAATAGTCTCTTTTTTCTTTTTTTAAACATCCTTATTAGCTCATTCTACAATATCTCGAGCCGTAATGTTACCATAGTTAAATTTATGTAAATCCCCATCTGTAACTACGCCATAAAACTTGTATATATTTATTTATATGTACAAATAAATTGCTCCATCAAAAGCATCACACACAGACCCTGCTTGATTTTTATAAGCAGATATGGTTGTTTTTTCGCAATCAAAAAAAGGGGGAGACTTATGGTCGCGCGTGTTACAACAATTGCTTTTCGTGGTTTAGAAGCAATCCCTGTTGATGTGCAGGTTATGATTGCTCCTGGTAGGATAGGAATGGCTATTGTTGGATTGGCAGATAAAGCTATCGCAGAAAGCCGTGAACGTGTGCAAGCAGCCCTACATGCTTGTGGACTTTCCATGCCTAACAAACGAGTTACGATTAATCTTGCACCAGCTGATTTACCTAAAGAAGGCTCACATTATGATCTTCCTATTGCAATAGGCTTAATGCTCGCTATGGGACTTCTTCCTCCAAAAATAGCACAAAATTATATCATTTTAGGAGAATTATCACTGGATGGCTCTATTACTGCTGTCAACGGGGTTTTACCAACCGCAATGACAGCTTTATCACTTAATAAAGGGTTAATTTGTCCCCACCAATGCGGACCTGAAGCTGCATGGGCAAATGCAGATATGGATATTCTCGCACCTGATACACTTCTTGCTATTGTCAACCACTTTAAAGGAACACAAATCCTAAAGCGTCCACAACCACGCCAATACACAATCCAAACTGAGTTACCAGACCTTTGTGAAATTAAAGGACAAAAAGCCGCCAAACGTGCTTTAGAAGTATGTGCAGCTGGACGGCATAATCTTTTATTTGTAGGTCCTCCTGGCGCAGGAAAATCTATGTTAGCTCAATGCTTACCTTCTATTTTACCGCCTCTTGATAGCCGTGAGCTTTTAGATGTTTGTCTGATTGCCTCCATTACTGGAGAAACAGTACACAATACCATTTCACGCCATCGTCCCTTTCGCTCTCCTCATCATTCTGCTTCCATGGCAGCAATAATTGGTGGTGGACTCAAAGGAAAACCAGGAGAAGTAACACTTGCGCATAATGGCGTTTTATTTCTCGATGAATTGCCTGAATTTTCTCCACAAGTCCTTGATTCTCTTCGTCAACCCTTAGAAAGTGGAGAATGCATTGTTGCCCGCGCTAATCACCATATTAGTTATCCCGCTCGCATCCAGCTCATTGCTGCAATGAATCCTTGTCGATGTGGCATGGCAGGCGAAGAAGGCCATGTTTGTGCTAAAGGTCCACGCTGTCAGAGCGATTATCAAGCTCGTATTTCTAACCCTTTGCTCGATCGAATTGATTTACGCATTTGTGTACCTGCCCTAACAGCTATGGATCTCATGCAACCAGAACAGTCTGAAAAAAGCTGTGACGTTGCAAAACGCGTTGCACGAACCCGTGTTATTCAAGCCAAACGTTTTGCAAAATTGGGCCTTGGTCATATTCGCACCAACGGTGATTGCCCTGGCAAAATTATTGAACAAATTGCTATTCCAGATCAAAGTGCAACCACATTGCTACAAAATATTAGTGAAAAAATGCGCTTTTCTGCACGCGCTTATCACCGTATCCTCAAAGTTGCACGCACTATCGCTGATCTTGATGAAGCAGATCAACTTTCACGCCATCATCTTGCAGAAGCCATTTCCTATCGATTAAACAATGAAAAATTAACAACTATTGGTTAAAGAAATTATTCGTCAATAAAAATGAATCGGCAAATAATATAAACAAAACTTCATTAGTTTATCATCATTTCCAAATATTTTAAGAACATAACTTAAGTGCATTAATTAATTTTGCATTTTTTGCAAAAACATTCCGCATTTTTCTCTCTGACAACTGTAAAACTATACAAGTAGCGCCTAAAAAAATAAAACAATCAACTTATTAGGTCATTCAGCCATTAAGATTAAGGTTCATAATCATCAAAAATATTGTTTTCTTCTAGCCATAACTTGATCAAAATAGTGAGCGTTTTATAAGCTAAAATGTCTGATGTTTTTTTAAATTGTCAGAAAAACATAATTAATTCATACATTTATCCAGAACACATGAGAGGTAAGAATGTAAATCTCATTGTAAATGTTTTTGAAGCATAAACACAAAGAAAAGCGATCTTTGAGTATAGAAAATATCATCAAACTTTCCTGCTCTTCTTTTAATCAAATAAATGCAAAAAATAAAGATTTGACACCATTTACGTATGGAAAAATTAATCCACCTAATTATAGAGTAACAAATGTTGAATATATACTTGATATACGGTAAATGTTTTAACGCAATCATATTGTAAATAACACATTAGAATACTAAACCTGAACAGAGCCAATAAATATTGATATCAAAACAGAAATGGATTGACTTATGAGTGATGAAACAACCTCATCATCAAGTAGTGAGTATGGTGCCGCTTCCATCAAAGTTCTCAAAGGTCTTGATGCTGTACGTAAACGCCCCGGCATGTATATCGGTGATACTGATGATGGTTCCGGTTTGCACCACATGGTTTACGAAGTTGTAGACAACGCTATTGATGAAGCTTTAGCTGGTCATGCTACCCTTGTAAATGTCACGCTTCATGCCGATGGATCTTGTTCTGTTCGTGATAATGGGCGTGGAATTCCAACTGATATTCACCCAACGGAAGGTGTTTCAGCAGCTGAAGTCATTATGACACAACTTCATGCTGGTGGAAAATTTGATCAAAATTCTTATAAAGTGTCAGGAGGATTACACGGCGTTGGTGTCTCTGTTGTCAATGCGCTCTCCGTTTGGTTGCGACTACAAATTAAACGTAATGGCAAAATCCATGAAATGTCGTTTACCCGTGGAGTGGCCGATTCTCCACTTAAAATTGTTGGTGATTGCGATGCAGAAAGTGGAACAGAAATTAGCTTTTTACCAAGCTCTGAAATCTTCACTAAAACTAAATTTGATTTCGAAACTCTAGAACGTCGTTTGCGAGAGTTAGCTTTTTTAAATTCTGGTGTACATATTCTTCTCACAGACCAACGTCATGCTGATGTTCAATCAGTAAAATTACACTATGACGGTGGGTTAATTGAATTTGTAAAATATATTGACCAGTCTAAAAAAGTGCTCATTGATAATCCTATTTACATTACAAGTGAAAAGGATGGGATGAGTGTAGAGGTTGCTTTATGGTGGAATGATTCCTACCATGAAAAAGTATTATGTTTTACCAATAATATTCCGCAACGTGATGGAGGAACTCATCTAGCAGGCTTTCGCAGTGCCTTAACACGCCAAATCAATGGTTATGCTGAATCTTCAGGTATTACAAAAAAAGAAAAGGTCAACTTAACTGGTGATGATTGTCGTGAAGGATTAACAGCTATTCTTTCAGTCAAAGTTCCTGATCCAAAATTTTCCTCACAAACAAAGGATAAATTGGTTTCTTCTGAAGTACGTCCTATTGTTGAAAATTTAGTAAATGAGGGTCTTTCAGCATGGCTAGAAGAACACCCTAATGAAGCGAAAATTCTCATCAGTAAAGTAGTAGAAGCTGCAGCAGCCCGTGAAGCAGCACGTAAAGCACGTGAACTCACACGGCGAAAGGGAGCTCTTGACATTACTTCACTTCCAGGAAAGCTTGCTGATTGTCAAGAACGTGATCCCACAAAATCAGAAATTTTTATCGTTGAGGGAGATTCAGCTGGTGGTTCAGCTAAAAGTGGGCGTTCACGTCAAAATCAAGCGATTTTACCTTTGCGTGGTAAAATTCTTAATGTCGAACGGGCGCGTTTTGACCGAATGCTCTCATCTGAAATGATTGGTACACTTATCACCGCTCTTGGCACTTCTATCGGTAAAGATGAATTCTCGCCTGATAAATTACGTTATCATAAAATCATCATTATGACAGATGCGGATGTCGATGGGGCCCATATTCGTACTTTGCTTCTCACTTTCTTCTTTAGACAAATGCCTGAATTGATTGAGCGTGGTCACCTTTATATTGCTCAGCCACCTCTTTATAAAGTATCACGTGGTAAGTCTTTTCAATATATTAAAAATGAAACAGCATTTGAAGAATTTTTGATCGATGCAGGATTGGAAGATACAGCATTAGAATTATCAACAGGTGAGATTCGTACAGGCGCTGATTTACGCCAACTTGTTCAAGATGCTTGTTTGTTGCGCCAACTTTTAAATGGTCTTCATACCCGTTATGACCGCAATATTGTTGAACAAGCAGCAATTGCTGGTGTTTTTAATTCTGAAGCTTTTGCAACACCAGAGAAAACCCAAAAAACAATAGATAATGTCGTGCATCGCCTTGACTTAATTGCTGATGATATGGAACGTGGTTGGAGTGGGTATAGTACACCAGATGGAGGTTTGTGTTTTGAGCGCATTTTACGTGGCGTTAAAGAGGCTGTTGTGCTCGATATAGGGCTTATAAATTCAGCAGATGCACGTCAAATTGATCGTGTTTGTCAAAATCTCACAGAAATATATAACCCTCCTACTCTTCTGCGTCGCAAAGATAAATCAGAGCATATTTTTGGACCAATGAGCTTATTAGAAAGTATCTTTGTAAACGGTAAAAAAGGCATCACTCTACAGCGTTATAAAGGTCTTGGAGAAATGAATGCTGAACAGCTTTGGGAAACAACCCTTGATCCTGATGCGCGCTCTCTTTTACAAGTTAAAATCAATGATGCAACTGACGCAGATTCTCTCTTTTCCCGTTTAATGGGTGATGAAGTTGAGCCACGGCGAGTTTTTATTCAAAATAATGCTTTAAGCGTTGCCAATCTTGATATCTAAAAGTACTTTTTTGTTTTAAGCTTAAGCACCATGGGTTTTGCGTATTACTTTTTTGTATGTGAGAATTTTCTCTATTCTTCATTTACATAAAAGAAAAATAAGAAAGGTCGTCACATATGCCAACTGAAATGAAACGCGTAGGGGCTGACGGTGGCATGGAATATTCTTTTGGTTTCACAAAAGTTGATGAAATGCAAAAGCAATCTATGGTTGATGATGTATTTCATTCTGTTGCGACAAACTATGACAAAATGAATGACATTATGTCTCTTGGGCTGCACCGTATGTGGAAAAATTCCATGGTTGCATGGCTCTCTCCACCAGCGATTTCTGGCTGGAAAATTCTTGATGTAGCTGGTGGCACGGGTGATATTGCTTTTCGTATTCTCAATGCTTCACGCAAACAAGTTCACGCTACAGTACTTGATATTAATAATTCGATGCTCAACATTGGCAAAGAGCGTGCGCATAAAAATGGTCTTGCTCCTTTTATTGATTTTGTTGAAGCCAATGCAGAAGATCTTCCTTTTGAAGATCAAAGCTTTGATGCTTATACAATTGCTTTTGGAATTCGCAATGTGCCACATATTGATAAAGCTCTTAAAGAGGCTTTGCGTGTTTTAAAACCGGGCGGGCGTTTTTTATGTTTAGAATTTTCAAATGTCGAAATGCCTTTTCTTGATAAAATTTATGATCTTTGGTCTTTTCATGCCATTCCCCAACTTGGTCAACTCATTACTGGTGATGGCGATGCTTATCGCTATTTGGTTGAATCCATTCGTAAATTTCCCAAACAAGATGATTTTGCCCATATGATTAGTCGTGCAGGTTTCTCGCGAGTGTCATATCGCAATCTCACCGGTGCTATTGCAGCATTACATTCAGGCTGGAAGATCTGAAAAATGGTACAAATTTCCGCTTATTTCCAACTTATGCGCGCAGGATGGATTTTAGCGCGCGAGGGTGTCCTTAGTGCTCTTCCAAGAGAAGGTCTTCATGGTCCTTTAGCGACATGTCACCATATAGCAAGAATTTTAGCACGGCGTAAAACAAAAAAGAAGCACCGATCTGAAAATATGTCACACGCCATTAATAAGCTTGGCCCCTCTTATATTAAGCTTGGTCAATTCCTTGCCACCCGACCTGATATTGTAGGGCGTGATATTGCTAAAGATCTGGCACAGCTACAAGACTGTGTTCAAACATTTCCTTGTACTGCAGCTATTGCCCAAATTGAAAGTTCGCTAGGTCGCCCTATGGATGATTTATTTATAGACTTTTGCCCACCTATTGCTGCTGCTTCTGTTGCCCAAGTTCATCCAGCTGAATATTATGATGAAACAGGTCACAAAAAAAAATGTGCTGTTAAAGTTATCCGCCCCAATATCAGAACTCGTTTTGCCAAAGATCTTAAAAGTTTCTACCTTATTGCTCGTTTGCAAGAGCGTTATATTCCCGCTTCTCGACGTTTACGCCCTGTTCGTGTTGTTGAAACTTTGGCACAAACTACCCGTATTGAAATGGATTTACGCTTAGAAGCAGCTGCTCTATCAGAAATGGCTGAAAATATTCAAAATGATGTAGGTTTTCGAGTGCCTCTTGTTGATTGGGAAAGAACAGGGCGCGATGTTTTAACGATGGAATGGATTGATGGCATAAAAATGTCTAATATTCCAGCACTTAAAGAAGCAGGTTTTGATTTAAAAAATCTAGCAACCACGCTTATTCAATCTTTCCTTCGCCACACACTACGGGATGGTTTTTTTCATGCTGACATGCATCCTGGTAATTTATTTGTAGATCAACAAGGGTGTATTGTTGCAGTTGATTTAGGAATTACAGGGCGGCTTAGTAAAAAAGAAAAATATTTCCTCGCTGAAATTCTTTATGGTTTTATTACTCGTGATTACTATCGAGTGGCACGCGCCCACTTTGAAGCAGGATATGTACCACCTCATCACAGTATTGAAAGTTTTGCTCAAGCCAACCGAGCTATTGGTGAGCCCATTCACGGACAATCCGCACAAAGCATTTCCATGGCTAAATTACTCACACTTTTGTTTGAAGTTACTGAATTATTTGACATGAAAACTCGACCTGAACTTTTGTTGCTGCAAAAAACTATGATTGTTGTAGAAGGTGTAGCTCGCACATTGGACCCAGCTTTTAATATGTGGAAAGCCTCTGAACCCGTTGTTAAAGAATGGATTGGCAAAAATTTAGGACCTATGGGGCTTATCCAAGATTTTAATGAGGGAGCACAAGCACTGTTTTCACTGGCACGTCAAACACCAAAATTAGTGCAAAACTTTCAACGTATAGAAGAAAATCTCAGCCAAATGACAAAAACAGGACTGTATCTTTCCCCCTCCACCTTTAAGCACTTTGTTTTCGAACAAAATCGTAATCACCGTTATAGCCGTTATAATTTATTTATTACGACCCTTTGCTTCATTATTCTAGGCTTTTTTCTTTTTCATTTTTTCTAATTTGCTTAATATGCTAAAAAGAATAAAGTTTATGAAATCATTGAAATCACTTTATTCCTTTGGAAGCATTTTATGGCCAGTATCACTATCCGTAATCTTTCACCTGAAACCAAAGCAATGTTGCGTACACGAGCAGCGCAAAATGGTATTTCTATGGAAGAAGAAGCCCGTCGTTTGTTGAGTAATCCCACCGCATTACCCACACCACCATTACAAGCAAGTACTGTCGAAATGCAATCATTGCAATCAAAATCTGTACTTCTCATTATCGGTGGTGGAATTGCTGCCTATAAAGCACTTGATTTGATTCGTCGTTTACAAGAACGTGGAGCGCATTTGAACATTATTATGACAAAAGCGGCTCAAAAATTTGTTACCCCTTTAGCAGCTGAAGCTCTGAATGGAGGTGATGTCTATAGTGATTTATTTTCACGCGAAAAAGACCATGATATTAGCCATATTCGGCTAGCACGCAATGCTGATTTAATTATTTTAGCACCAGCTACTGCTGACCGTATTGCAAAAATGGCCGTCGGTATAGCAGATGATCTGGCTGGTTGTGTGCTTTTAGCAGCACGTTGTCCACTTTTGATTGCGCCAGCTATGAATCCGGCTATGTGGGCTCATCCTACAACTGTACGTAATGTCGCACAATTGCATGCTGATGGGGTTCATATAGTAGGGCCAGAAAATGGTAAAATGGCTGAACGAGATGAAATAGGTTATGGACGTATGAGTGACCCCTTAACCATTGTAGCCTCAGTAGAAATTCTTTTGAGAAAGCAAGAAAAACCGCTTTCTGGTCGTCATTTCATTGTTACTTCTGGCCCCACATACGAACCAATTGACCCGATACGTTATCTTGCCAATCGCTCTTCAGGCAAACAAGGCCATGCAATTGCAACAGCTTTAGCCAACTTGGGAGCTACAGTAACACTTATTTGTGGACCTGTTGACCTTCCTGATCCACAAAATGTAAAAACTATTCACGTGGAAACGGCTTGTCAGATGTTAGAAGCTGTTCAAGCTGCACTACCTGCTGATGGTGCTATTTTTGTTGCTGCTGTTTGTGATTGGCGTAGCCAAACGCAATCTTTACAAAAAATCAAAAAGGAAAATAATAAAATCCCACCATCTTTGCATATGGTTGAAAATCCTGATATTTTGGCAACTATCGGTCATGCTTCAAACCGCCCCTCACTCGTTGTTGGTTTTGCTGCTGAAACATGTGACATTATTGTGAACGCACAAAAAAAATGTGTTCAAAAAGGAGTAGATTTCATTCTTGCAAACGATGTTTCTCTCCACACTGATGGAACAAGCATAATGGGTGGAGATACAAACAGAATTTGTCTGGTCAGTAGAAAAACTGTTGAACAATGGCCATGTATGAGTAAACAACAAGTAGCTGAAAAATTAGCAAAGATTATTGTGTCATTTTTTCATTCTCTTTCTACTACTGATTAGAAGAAGAAAAAGCTTCTTGTTTCAATAAAATAAAAATTTTTAAAAGTTGATGATGTTTTAAAAACACAACATAAAATAAGAGATAAATTTTAATTAATACAATTTACGTAAGGACCATATAATTTACCAAACAAAGCTTATATAAAACACCATTAATACGAGCTATGATGATGTTAATTTATTTAATCTATCTCTTGTTTTCTATTCTTCTCTTCTTATCTATCGTTTATGATTTTTACCGCTACTTATTTGGCTCTAAAACGCCTTTTTACCCCGCAATACTGCATCATGATGTTGAAAATTTTGGGGCTTACTTGTGTTGTCTTCATCATTATATGGCTACTCATACACAAGCTTTTTATGCCTTATCTTTGGCTTTGGGTTACGCATTTTTTTCCCATATTAACAGATTGGACAGGATTATTAAAACTTAGCACATTAATCATTCTTAACTTTGGTCTAGCTTTCTTGGCGCCTTTTCTGATTGCTCCAACTACTGCTATAATTGGTAGTTTTTTCGTTGATGCTGCCGCTGAAATTATTGAAAAGGAAGATTATCCCAATGAACCTGTTGGGCAAACTATGTCGTTTACGTCTTCGCTTATTCTCTCTTTTAAATTTGCCGTCATAAGCCTTTTAGGTAACGCAATTGCCTTTATTTTATTTTTCATACCAGGTGTTAATTTGATCGCTTTTTATGTTATTAATGGTTATATGCTAGGTCGTGAATATTTTTTACTCTCTGCTTATCGTTTTCAATCTCAGAAAGAAGCTCATAGTTTTTTACGCATCCATCATATGACAGTATTTTGGGCTGGTTTGGTGATTGCGTTTTTCGTTTCTATTCCCATTGTTAATTTAGTAACACCACTTTTTGCGGCTGCCTTTATGACATATTTATATAAAATGCTCCCCCATAATCACTCTACACTTATTACACTAAAATAACTTACATCCAAAAAATAATTTATACTCAATCAAGTCAAATAATTGATCTACGAAAGAGGCATTTCATTCCAGAATTAATTTTATTAATAAAACGTGTTTGTTTTATTGGTTTTATTTTTCTCATAAAGGTACAGCTTAAGCTAGTAATACTTGTAATTGAGATTATCATGCCACTTTTAAAGTCATATACTTATAAATTAATGATTCAAAACCTACATCATGTATTCATAAATTGAAGTAGATTTTTTAAAAATCCATTTTTATGGACAGCATTTTCCCATATAAACTTTTGCTCTCATTATTTTATAAGTTATTATAATGTTGTAGTATTAAAGTTCTTTTGGCTGAAAATTTACATTATTTGGTTGATAATTGAATCATTGTTGACTTATCAGAAAAAACAGATGAAAAATTTTTCCTGTTAAAATGAATAATGAAATTTTATTTTAGCTATTAATATCTTAACAGTTAGTAACAAACAGATATCAAAAATTTTGCAAAATAGTTTAAATTTTGTCTATTATGTTTTTGTAATAAATGTCACTAATCAAATGTTAAAGGAAATATCTTTGATTAACCAGAGTAACTCCATAGTTAAAGTGACCAAACAATACATCCTTACCTGCTACAATAGGATTTAATATTCAAATAAACAAGCAAACTATATTGCTAAAATTGTTAACAGATTTATTAAAGGAAATACTCTCAACTTATGCCATTGTTGCTCTATTAATAAACAAGGGAAGCTAAAATGATATATTGAAAGCCAACACTGGTAAAAATAAAACAAATAGTTGATTAATCAGTTAAAAGAATCCGACTATTCAATCCCAATATGCCCTTAAGCCATATAAAGTGTATAACATCTAAAGGGAGGTTACCAAATGAATTGGATTACAAATTATGTTCGTCCTAAAATTAATTCTATATTAGGTCGCCGCGAAATTCCAGACAATCTATGGATCAAAGATCCTACTAATGGTGAAATGGTATTTCATAAAGATTTAGAAGCTAATCAATATGTGAGTCCTTCTTCTGGTCATCACATGCGCATTAGTGCCAAAAATCGTCTCATGCATTTTTTTGATGATGGTGTTTATACATTACTTGAAAATCCAAAAGTCGTCACAGACCCATTAAAATTTCGTGATACAAAACGCTATACTGATCGGTTAAAAGAATATCGCTCTAAACTCGGTATTGATGATAATATTTTAAATGCACGAGGAACTATTGAAGGCTTACCAATTATTGCCACTGTTCAAGACTTTTCCTTTATGGGTGGATCACTTGGCATGGCTTCAGGGGAAGCTATTATCAAAGCTTTTCACACTGCCATTGAAGATAAATGTCCTTTAGTCCTTTTTGCTGCTTCTGGTGGAGCACGAATGCAAGAAGGAATATTGTCACTAATGCAAATGCCCCGTACAACAGTAGCAATTGAAATGATGAAAGAAGCAAAACTTCCCTATATTGTGGTTCTAACCAATCCTACCACTGGTGGTGTAACTGCTTCTTACGCGATGTTAGGAGATATCCACATTGCCGAACCTGGAGCCATGATTGGTTTTGCGGGGCCACGTGTCATTCAACAAACCATTCGTGAAACTTTACCAGAAGGCTTCCAAAGTAGTGAATATCTGCTTAATCATGGTATGATTGATATGGTTGTATCACGCTTGGAAATGAAAGCCACTATTGCACGGCTTTTACGCTTGATGATGAAACATTCTGCACCCCAAAAACCTTCTTACCCATCATCTCAAAATTTTCAAACAGTATTTTCTGAAACAAATGCTGCTTAAATTATGAAAAAAAGCCGCACACAAAAAGTAATTGATGATTTACTGGAAAGCTATCCAAAAAAATTTGCTCCTTCTTTAGAACGTATTTCTCGTCTTTTAGAGTGTCTTGGCAACCCACATTTAAAACTTGCACCCATTATTCACATTGCTGGAACAAATGGTAAAGGATCTGCTTCAGCCATTTGTCGGGCTTTGTTGGAAAGTGCAGGCTACCGCGTTCATGTATACAGCTCTCCTCATTTGGTGCGTTGGAATGAACGCTGGCGACTAAGCAGTCAATTTGTCACAGATAGCCAACTGATTAAAACAATTCACCAAATTATAGAAGTAAACCGTAACGAACCAATCGCTGTTTTTGAAATTCTCACAGCAGCTACTTTTATGTTGTTTAGCACAAATCCAGCTGATGCAATAATTATAGAAGTTGGACTAGGAGGGCGTTTTGACGCTACCAATGTAATTAACAAGCCAGCTGTATCCCTTATTATGCCTATTGACTATGATCATGAAACCTTTCTTGGCAACACTATTGAACAAATCGCTTTTGAAAAGGGAGGAATTATCAAACAGACTGTCCCTGTGGTCATTGGCAAGCAAAATTATGATATAACTCATTGTGTTTTAAGCACTCTTGCCGATAAAAATAAAGCACCTTATTTTATTTTTAACCAGGATTATCAAAGTTATGAAGAATATGGACGTATGGTATTCCAAAATAATCAAGGCTTAATGGATTTACCACTTCCTAACCTTATCGGCGCTCATCAAATCGCTAATGCTGGTGCTTCTATCGAAGCAATCTATCAAGCAGGGTTTCAACTTTCACAACAAACAATAAGCAAAGCTTTGCGCAATCTTTATTGGCCAGCACGAATGCAGCACCTCACCCATGGACGACTGGTTGATCAACTTCCTCTCAGTACTGATTTATGGCTAGATGGCGGACATAATCCCGCTGCTGGAAAAGTTGTTGCAGCAGAACTTACACAATGGAAAAAAAAATCAAACCGTCCTATTATTATGATTGCTAGTATGCTTAAAACTAAAGACGCTATTGGTTATTTTCGCCCCCTGGCTAATCTCGTAGATAAAGTTTACACGATCCCATTAAATTCCAATGATGCGAGTGTATGCCCAACAATCTTAGCTCAATCAGCTCAAAAAGTAGGACTTATTGCTAGCCCACAAGCTAATCTACAAACTGTTTTTTATAAAATTAGTTTAGAACATAAAGATGCAATCATCTTTATTGGTGGCTCTCTTTACTTTGCAGGTGATATTTTACGTGACAATGAAACACCACCATGCTAAAAAATTTCCTTTCATAGAGCTTTAATAAATAGAATTTTTTACCATGAAACTTGATTACACTCTTTATCAACATCCTAAACTTATCACTGTTTTCGGTGGATCAGGTTTTGTAGGACGACATATCGTTGAAACTTTAACCAAACAGGGTTATCGCGTTCGCATTGCTGTTCGTTATCCGCAAAAAGCTTACTACATGTTACAAGTAGGCGAAGTGGGCCAAACCCAAATGCTTGCAACTGATGTTAAGAACCGTGCTTGTGTTGCCCGCGCATTGCTTGGAGCAGACGGTGCAATCTTTCTTCCTGGAAGCTTAACACAAGCAAGCCAGTCAAATTTTCAAAATGCACAAATTGATGGCACAAAAAATGTTGCAGAATTATCAGCTCAAGCGAATATTCCGCTCATTCACATGTCCACACTCATCGCCAATGATGAAAATACCTCGTGCTCTTATGCGCATGTCAAATCTACAAGTGAGCAAATTGTGCGTCATAGTCATCCTCAAGCAATTATTATGCGCCCATCGGTTATTTTTGGACCGGAAGATTGCTTTTTTAATACCTTGGCAAATCTATCTCGCTTTTTGCCTATTATACCACTTTTTGGTGGTGGACAAAGCAAATTGCAACCTGTTTATGTTGGTGATATCGCTGAATTTGTTGCACGCGCTTTGGAAGGAAAAGTTGCTTCTGGAAAAAGTTATGATCTTGGTGGACCTGTAGTTATGACATTCCAGAATGCCATTGAAAATGTACTAAAAATCATTCACCGCAAGAAAATAGTTTTATCTATGCCTCTTTCCATCGGTCTCTTCATGGGAAATATTTTAGGAAATATTGGTAAAATACCCTTATTGCCGGAACTTATGACAGCTGATCAAATACGCTTTCTACAAATAGACAATATTGTCTCTCAAGAAGCTATTAAAAATGGACGAACTTTAGAAGGGGTCGGGATTACCCCTAAAACAATGAGCGCTATTTTACCCAGTTATCTATGGCGGTTTCGTCCTCAAGGGCAGTTTTCTAAAAGTTTATCAGCTTAATACACATTTTTTGTGATTAAATTGATAATGTCTACACTTTTAAAATCTAAAAGAAAAAGTACAGATGTACTGACGCTCAAATCTTATTCATTGTGTTATTTTTCAGACAATATAATCTTATGAATAAATTCTTTGGTCCCTCTTTTTGCAATGTCAAAATCACTGCAAACTATTAGTGTTTTGCTTTATCAATAGAATTTATAATATTTTATTGCTTGTTGAGGGTATAATCATCCAATATATCAATATATTGTCGCATAGGCTCATGAAAATCTAAAATCATATAAACATATAAAGAAATTTTTATATGTGCGTGCATTTTTTAAGCTTCTTTAATCACTTTGAACAAAGTAATTTTAAAGAAACAAAAATGATAAATGTTATCAAAGATACCGAACTTTCTGTTTATAGCTAGCAAGAAATCTGGTATTCCTCGCCAAAAATAGAAATATTCAATCTGATGATTTGTCGTAAAGAATTTTCTTCTAATCAATCTTTAAGTGAAGCATATATTTTTTGTACAGAAAACTACAAAAATAAAGTAATCGTTTTGTCCAAATATTTTAATGAAAAAGTTGCATACCTTTATCTTGATCGGTTAAAAATAAAATCAAACGTTCTATTGGAAGATATAAGCCACCTATATTGGAGTTACCTACAAAAATCTTATAAGCCAAATCATAACCGTTATTAGAACGTGTCCCTGGTAAAAAAAGGAGATGCATCGTGCGCAACTTTGGTGAGTATACCTCCAAAGAAAAAACTCAAAAAATCATTCAAATTTATACCAGTATTTTTTGTTTCTTATTCTTTTTTTCTCCATTGCCAGCTGTTGCTCAATCGTTAGCATTCCCCTCTCTTTCTAACTTCACTTGGCCAGATGGTTCATGGCTTATTTTAGCTCTCTTTGGGGGTGTTTCTTGTGCCTCACTGCTCATATGTATAGCGGTTATTATGGCTATAAAAAAAGCTTCATGGAAACCGTTGAAAATGATTCAAGCAGATTTTTTTGAAAAGCTTAAATATTATGAGTGGCTTTTTGAAGAAACAGAGCAGTGCCTTCTCATTTGGGAAAATCCAACAGCTTTACCGCATATAGTTGGTAATATTTCTGCATTACAAAAAATGGAAATTAACCAGAAAAATTTTCAATGTTTTGGACGTTGGTTAGAAGAATCATCTCTAAGACAACTTGATCAAGCGTTGATTCAATTGCGTTGCAATGGTTGTCCTTTTGAGCTTTTTATTACTACGACAAATAAAATATTGTTGCAAGTTACAGGCGTCATTTCAGGAACAGCGGCCATTGCGCGTTTTCAAGATATTTCAACACAACAAAGTGAAAATATTCGCTTACAGAAAAATATCGCCGAGTTACTTAAGGAACTGAACCTACAACGTAACCTTCTTGACCATATTCAAGAGCCTGTGTGGATCCAAGACTGTAAAGGGAAAATCTGCTTTATTAATCGCGCTTTCCGAGAAATAACAGACTTTAAAGAAGGCAGCAATTATATAACTGACCTTTTCAATGAAGCCACACAGTGCAAAACAGATGAAGCAGAAACAGTTTTTCAAGAACATGTGCATACGGTTGTTGATGGAGAACGGCGCCACTTTCATCTCACCCGTGTCACAACAAGAGAAGGGATGGCAGCTTTCGCCCGCGATGATAGCGCGCATGAAAATCTTACCAAAGAAATGAGACGAATTCTTCAAAATAATTGTGAGACACTCGACCAAATTTCAACAGCTGTGGCAATTTTTGATACTCATCAAAAGTTAAAATTCTGCAATCATGCCTTTAAGGTTTTATGGCCACTGGAAAATTCTTTTTTAGAAAGTGAACCAAGTCATTCATTGCTTCTGGAACAATTGCGTGAAAAAGGATTGCTTGGTGAACATCCTGATTGGCGTGCATGGAAAGAAGAGCTTTTTAAAGCTTACCAGCAAATAGAATCGGACCAACAAATTTGGAATCTTCCCGATGGACGTACAGTGCGGGTTATTGCTAGCCCTCATCCGCAAGGAGGTGTTACTTGGTTTTACGAAAATCTTACTGAAAAAATTGATCTTGAGCGACGCTATAACACATTAATTAAAATACAAGGTGAAACACTTGATAAACTTTCAGAAGGTGTAGTGGTTTTTGGGACTGATGGTCGCCTTCGTTTATCAAATCCAGCTTTATCAAAATTGTGGTCTTTACCTTATAATTTATTAGTAGAAGGGACCCATATTACACAATTACAAACCCATTGTTCAACTTTAACAGTGGGGCAAGAATGGGAACAATTTACCAAATTTATCACTGGTTTTGCTGATAAACGTGATGCATATTCAGGTCGCATAGACTTAAAAAATGGAACGATTATTGATTATACATTGGTGCCATTGCCCAACGGACAAACAATGCTAACATTTGTTAATGTTACCGATAGTGTTCACATTGCGCGCGCGCTACAAGAAAGGAATGAAGCTCTAGAAAGTGCTGATCGTTTACGCAACGAATTTGTCCAACATGTTTCTTATGAATTACGTACACCCCTTACCAATATTATTGGATTTTCTGACATTTTACGCGACCAAATTTTTGGCTCTATCAATGAACGCCAACATGAATATCTTGGCCATATCCAATCAGAGTCAAATGCTCTTTTGAATATTGTTAATGATATTCTTGACCTTGCAACTCTTGATGCAGGCATTATGGAATTGGATATTAAACCAGTTAACATTGCCGATGCTATGGCGCAAGCAGTTGCCCGAGTAGAAGAACATCTTAACGGGCGCTATATCACATTTTCACAACAGATTTCTCCTTCTTTAAATTTCATTTTGGCTGATGCAACACGTTTGCACCAAATTTTTGTTAATATACTTAGTAATGCTGTCAATTTTGCAACGGAAGAAAGCACGATTGAATTTTGTGCAAATAAACAAGGAGACAACATTGTTTTCAGCGTCCATAATGAAGGGTCTGATATCCCAACTGATATTATGGATCGTATCTTTAAACGTTTTTCTTCTCGTCCGCACCATGGTGGACGTGCAGGAGCAGGTCTTGGCCTCTCTCTTGTCAAAAGTTTCGTTGAACTCCACGGTGGACACGTTAAAATTTTAACCGGTACGGGCCAAGGGACAACAGTTAAGTGCTTTTTTCCAGTGCAAAAAGAGGATATAATTTTTTAATCTTACTTTTAGTTATTATAACAATTTTTTTCTACAAATTTCATGGAATTCTTTATGAATTTTAGTTTTTTTCTCGAAAATGAAGAAGCAACTAAACTTTTTGCGCAAGATTTAGCCCTTGCCTTAAAACCAGGTGACCTTGTAACACTCCAAGGTAATCTTGGGGCAGGAAAATCAACACTTGCCCGCGCACTTATCCGTGCACTTGCTAACGATAACACATTGGATGTTCCTAGTCCTACTTTTACTCTTGTTCAAAATTATCAGCTTCCGCAATTTGAAGTCATCCATGCTGATTTTTACCGCCTTTCTATGGTGGAAGAAATTGATGAATTAGGGCTTCATGAAGCGCGTGAACAAAGTGTTTTATTGATAGAATGGCCAGAAAAAGGAGCAGATCTCTTAGGGCCTGCTACCTTTGCCATCACCTTACAACATGAAAACTGTGGACGCTACATTAGCGTAACATCAGCAGCACATTCTGCCCAGCGCTTGCAACGGTCCTTTGCCATTCGCTCTTTCTTAACAGCTCATGGCCGTGGTCATGTTCACCGTTATTTTTTAGCAAGTGATGCTTCAGCACGTTCCTATGAACTTTTAGATGATGGTCACCATCAAGAAGTTCTCATGGATGCAGCAATTATGCAAACAACACATGATGCCAATTCGGCTTATTCAGAAATAACACATCTTGCAAAAGATATCCGTCAATTTGTAGGGATAAGTCGGCTTATTTCGGATAATGGATTTTCTGCTCCTCGTATTTTTGTTGAAGATTTTGAAAAAGGCCTTTTAATTTTAGAAGATCTAGGGCGTGAAGGACTTTTAGATCAAACAGGCAATCCTATAGAAGAGCGTTATCTTGCTTGTAGTGAACTATTGGCGACTTTTCATCAAAAATCATGGCCTTCAAAAAAACAATTTGCAACATTTTTACTTCAAATTCCCTGTTATGATTACCAAACTATGCAAGCAGAACTTTCCTTACTGCTAGACTGGTATATACCCTTTCAAAAACAAAAACCCTTAGATGAAAAACAACGTGAAGCTTTTTTTACCTGTTGGCACCCTTATCTTGACATGTTAATCCAAGGAGAAAATACCTTTGTTATGCGCGATTATCATTCGCCTAACATTCTTTGGCGCGCTCATAAAAAAGGTATCGATCGTATTGGTCTTATTGATTTTCAAGATGGTTTGAAAGGTCCAACAGTTTATGACCTTGTTTCTTTAGCGCAAGATGCACGTTGCTATATTTCACCAACATTGGAAGAAAAAATTCTCGATGCTTATTGCAATGCACGCCGTCAAGCATCACAATCTTTTGATAAAAACGAATTGCGTAAACTTTATGCGTTTGCAGGTGCTCAACGAATTTCAAAAATTTTAGGAATTTTTATACGGCTTCATCAACAAGATGGAAAATCATCTTACCTTAAACATTTACCCCATCTACAAGATTATCTTGCCCGTAATCTTTCACACCCAATTCTTGCTGATTTACAAAGCCTTTATCAAGAAATGGGTATACTTGCAGACACACTATAAGCATCTAATCATTGAGCATATTATTATGCGTCTTATACATATTTTCTCATGAGTAGGAAACAATTCATGAGATTTAATTTGGTATCATTAAACCACTTTTTTAACGCAAAATCGTCTTCTCTTATTCTTAAAATGCAGATTTTCTCCTGATTAATCATAATCTTTTTGCTCCATACAAATTGGGATATTATTATCTTTAGCCCTTACAAATCTATTGCTTTAATCACTATGTGCCACAAAACTATAAAACAAAGCGTAATGGTTGTATTATATGCAACCGCAACACTTCACTCCTCCTTCTGTTTTGGAAAAACCACTGTATAAACGCAGTTTTTCAAGCTTTTGCTAATTGAAAATTAATATACAATGGAAATAATCAAAAGATAACTAAGATGGAATCTTTATGCTCCAAAAACAAAGCTCAATGACTCGTAAACCGCGTGTATTTTCTATTTCTCCTGGAACTTCTTTTTTGCCTCATTTTGTTGATGCACTTCTCTCAGGTACCTTTATTGATGACTTTGCACCAAATGGAGATATCCAAGCTGCGCTTGTTGATACCCTTATTTATGTACCAACACGGCGTGCTGCCCGCGCTTTACGTGCAGCCTTTGCTGAAAGAAGTCATACACGATCGAGCTTTTTGCCCACTATCCGCCCTTTAGGAGATATGGATGAAGAAAGTTCTTTTTTTGTTGAAAATCATGATAGTATTTTAACACTCAATCCCCCTATTAAAGAAAGTGAACGTCTTCTCCTTCTAGCACGCCTTATTCGTCCCTGGCGTGAAAATCTACCAGCCCATTTGCGTGCTATATTTGGTACAGAAGATGTGCTCATTCCTGCTAATACCGCTGATGCAATTTGGCTTGCGCAAGATTTAGCAAGCTTGATGGATGAAGTTGAAACAGAATCTGCAGATTGGTCAAAACTTAAAGATATTTGCCCTGATATGGTTGCTGAATGGTGGCAAATTACTTTAGATTTTTTAACTATTATTACACAAAATTGGCCTCAAATTTTAAAGGAAAAACAACGAAGCAATCCGGTTGAATGGCGCAACCAAGCACTCAAAATACAAGCAGATATTTTACACCGCACACAACCTAATAAACCTATTATCGTTGCTGGTGCAACAGGTTCTATTCCTGCAGTTGCCCATCTTTCAAAAGTAGTTGCCTATCTGCCCAAAGGAGCCGTTGTTCTCCCAGGACTTGATCTTTATATGGATGAAGCGCAATGGGATGCATTAGGCACAATGAATAAAGATACAACAACTCTTGATTGTTTTGATCATGCTCTTGGTGCTTTTAGTCACCCTCAATATCATTTAAAGAAATTTTTATCTCTTATGAAATGTCAACGCATTCATGTGAGTGAAATTGGCCAAAGAAGTATAATGCAAACAAAACGCGCTGCCATTGTATCAGAAGCGCTACGACCCGTTTCTACTACAGATCAATGGGCACAAATCGTGCGTGATGATTATGAAAATGTTTGCGCAGATTGGTCACTGATTGAAGCCAGTAATGAACGCGAAGAAGCTTTAGCCATTTCTATTGCTTTACGTAATGCCATTGAAGAGCCTCAAAAAATTGCAGCTCTTATTACTAATGACCGCAACTTAGCACGCCGTGTTGTCGCTGAATTACAGCGATTTGGGATTGAAGCAAATGATTCAGGTGGAATACCACTTGCACATACATTACCTGCAACCCTATTACGACTGCTGTTAGAGAATGTATTTAAGCCTGGTGATCCTATCGCCTTTCTATCTCTTCTTAAACACCCACTCACAATTCTAGGACAAAATCGTCAACGTTTACGTGAAATAGTAGAAAATTTTGAATTATTTGTTCTTCGAGGCAATCCTAATCGTATCAACCTTTGCAAATGTGATCAATTTCTTGAAACATGGGTGCAAAGATATTCCTATAACATGTCTGACACCTGCCCCCTTGATCCACAAAAAACCGAAGAGGCACGATCACTTTGTCACCTTTTGGTTAAAGCAGTTGAACCATTAGCGTCTTTGATAAAACAGGATAAAGAATGTACCATCAATGAAGTTGCAATAGCAACTGTTGAGGCATTTGAAAATTTTGGGCGAGACGATAATAACTCTTTTGTGCACCTTTATCAAAATGAAGCAGGAAAAGCTCTATCAATTTTTTTGCATGAATTGGTGAATGATCAATCAGGATTAAAGTTTCATCTTTATGAATGGCCTGCTATGTTTTCAGCTCTTATAGCAACCCGTTGTGTAAGCCCCTCTCCCGGTGGGCATCCGCGTTTATTTATTTGGGGGACCTTAGAATCACGCTTGCAAACAGTCGATACAGTTGTTCTTGGCAGCCTTAATGAAGGGTTTTGGCCCTCAACAACCCGCAATGATGCTTTTTTATCGCGGCCAATGAAAATGACACTAACTCTTGAACCACCTGAAAAGCGTATTGGCCTTGCAGCACATGATTTTCAATGGGCCATGGGAATGAATAAAGTGGTGATGAGCCGAGCTACGCGGGTCAACCATATTCCTTCTGTTCCCTCACGCTGGTTGCAACGTTTAGAAACAGTAGTGGGCAAACAAGTTTGGAAACAAATCTGCTCACGGGGAGAGACATTTCTTCATTGGGTAAAAATGCTCGACAAAACAGATACGATTGGTTTTACACCACGACCTTGCCCTGTACCGCCACTCGATATGCGCCCACGTCATTTTTCAGTGACTGAAATAGAAACATTGCGCTATAATCCTTATGCTATCTATGCTAAAAAAATCTTGCGCCTCAAACCACTTAAGGCTCTCATTTATAGCCCCTATGCAGCTGACCGTGGAATTTTATATCATGCTATTCTTGCCGCTTTTTGCACACAAATAAAAGACCCAAACGTTGCTCATGCATTAGCGACATTTATGGCCATTGGGCGCAAAGAATTTGACAAATTAAATTTGCCTCCTGACATTAAAGCAATTTGGTGGTCAATTTTTGAAAATTTTGCTCCTTGCTTTATTAAATGGGAACAAAATCTTGGACCTCGTAAACGACATATTGAAGTTGCTGCTCAAAAAACGCCTATAGGCACAACAGGCATTACTCTTTCAGGGCGTGCTGATCGTATTGATATTTTACCTGATAAAATGGTTGAAATTCTTGATTTTAAAACCAATACTCCTCCTTCATCTAAACAGGTTCGTGCTTTATTACATCCACAATTGGCATTGGAAGCAGCTTTGTTAATGCAAGGAGCTTTTACAGACTTCCAAGATCTTACTCCTTCAAACTTATTTTACGTCCCCCTTAAAGGAAAAGGTCCAATCAAATCTCAATCGATTATTTCATACCAAAAAAAAGCAAAAGATCAGACAAGTGCAGTCTTACTTGGTCAAGAAGCATGGAAACGTCTTATTACATTGATTGAGTACTATCAAAATCCACAACAAGGTTATCTTTCACACGCACTCCCTTCACCTCATCGTTATGAAGGTGATTATGATCATTTGGCTCGATTATCGGAATGGTCCAGTAATTTTTATAAAGCAGGTTCATCATGACTACTTTTTTTATTCCTGAAGCAGCCCTTGATGCACAAAAAAAAGCGACACATCCGAAAACAAATGTGTGGGTTTCTGCAAATGCAGGATCTGGAAAAACTCACGTTTTAAGTGAACGCGTCATCCGCTTGCTTTTAAATGGCACACCTCCAGCGCGTATTTTATGTCTAACTTATACCAACGCAGCCGCTTCTGTGATGCAATCGCGTATTTTTCGCACACTCTCTAGTTGGAATGAACTTAATGATGAGCAACTTCAAACAGTTTTATCGCAACTTGAAAATAAGCCCACAAGTGCACAAAAACTGGCTCATGCACGTAAACTCTTTGCTCGTGCCCTTGAAACACCAGGTGGCTTAAAAATCCAAACCATTCATGCATTTTGTGAAGCTTTATTGCATCAATTTCCGCTAGAATCTAATATTGCTGGTCATTTTGAACTGCTTGATGATACAAATCGAACACAGTTATTGCACCAAGCCCGTTGCCAACTTTTAGCACATAACCATATACAATCAGCTTTAAAAGAGCTATTTAAAACTATTAGCGAAAGTACATTTGATCAATTGCTACATGAAGCTGCTCAAAAACAGCATGAATTTTCTGATTTCTTACCGTTCATTTTATCTGAAAGTGGAGAACAGCAATTACGTGCATTTTTTAATTTAGCACCCAATGAAACACATTCACAAATACTTAAAGAAATTCAACAAACCGCTTCATTGTCTCCATATACCTTCAAATATTTTCAAACCTACAGTAATAAAAAAGCAACAGACATTATAGCGAAATTTTCTCAGTTAGCGACCGTCTCAGATGAAGAAGATATTATAGACGTTGTATCAAGCATTTACTTTACAGCTGACGGCATACCACGTGATTTTTCACGTCTTCTTTCCAAAAAATCAGACGAAACTTCGTCTTTTATTCAAAAAGAGATTGAAGAAAAACAAGACAAGGTTTCTACTTTATTAGAGAAATATCAAGGTGTAAAACTTGTCACACTCAATATGGCTGCTTTTCAGATTTGTGCTACTTATCTTAAAATCTATGCGGATTTAAAAAAGGCCAATGGCCTGTTAGATTTTGATGACCTTATTGAACGCACACTCTATTTATTGCAGCGTAAAGGTGCAAGTCAGTGGGTGCAATATAAACTTGATCGTGGCATTGATCATATCCTTATCGATGAAGCACAAGATACCAACCCTGAGCAATGGCAAATTATTCAGCTTTTAGCGCAGGAATTTTTTGCAGACTATAGTCAACACACAAACATCCGCACTATTTTTGCTGTTGGTGATGAAAAGCAATCTATCTATTCTTTTCAAGGTGCTCAGCCAGAAAATTTTGCTAAAAACGGCCGCACATTTCAAAAACAAGTGCAACGCATTAATCAAAAATTTGAAAAAATACAACTGCACTATTCTTTTCGTTCTACAGCTGATATCCTCAAAGGTGTTGATCTTGTATTTGAAACGCCAGAAAATTATAAAGGACTTTCAGCAGACAATGTAAAAACAGTGCATGAACCTGTTCGTATTAACAGCCCAGGGGAAATTATTTTATGGGACACCATTTCCAAAGAAACAAACAAACTTCCTGATGATTGGCATTTAACTGTTGATCATTTGGATACACCTGAAATACGCTTAGCCAATAAAATTGCCGCAACCATTGCTAACTGGTTGCACTCAGGTGAAATGCTTCCAGCAAAGGGGCGTCTGCTGCGTGCCAGCGACATTCTGGTTTTAGTTCGTAAGCGACATGATCAATTTGTACCAGCTCTTTCTCGCGCACTTAAATTACACAATGTTCCTGTGGCTGGCGCTGACCGTTTACAATTAACCAGCCATATTAGCGTGCGCGATTTAATGGCGCTTGCACAGTTTGTTTTGCAACCACAAGATGACCTCTCTCTTGCCTGTGTTTTAAAAAGTCCACTTTTTGCGCTTAGCGAAGATGCACTCTATCACCTTGCAGCAAAACGTACAGGATCGCTTTGGCAAAGCCTTTGTACCCACGCTTCATCACATGTATCTTATAAAGATGCTTTTGAAAATTTAAGCAAATACCGTACCTTTGTTGATAAAATGCCCGTTTTTGAATTTTATAGCCATATTCTCAACAATGACAAAGGACGACAAAAAATCCTCGCTCGTCTAGGATCTGAAGCAAATGAAATTCTTGATGCTTTCATGGATTATACACTCACGATTCAAAAAACCGGTTTGCCAGGACTACAAGCCTTTTTAGAAACATTGAGTGCCAATAAACCAGAAATCAAGCGTGAACTTGATCAAAACCATGAAGAAATTCGCATTATGACTGTCCACGCTGCTAAAGGATTGGAAAGCCCTGTTGTTTTTCTGGTTGACCCAGGTAGTGCAATCTGGAATTCACGTTATACACCACACTTTTTCACATTGCCTTTGAATGGAAGAAAAGCTCTTATTTGGCGCCCAAATACACAATTTAATGCAAAACCTTTTGAAAAAGCACTTTCATATTTAAAAGAGCGTGCAGAAGAAGAGTATAAGCGCCTTCTTTATGTAGGAATGACGCGTGCTGAAGATCGATTAATTGTTTGCGGTTATAGCGGTCAACAAGAAAACCCTAATACATGGCTAAAATTAGTAAAAAAAGCCCTTCAGCCCCACACCGTTGCTATAAAAGACCCGACAGAAGATGTAGCAGTTTGGCGCTATTCTATTACACCTTCTTCTACCCCAATAAACAAAGAAATACTTGATGAAGGCAACCAAACATTGCCACCTTTACCTGATTTTTTTCATCATAAAATGCCTTCAGAACCAGCTTTACCAAAACCCTTAAGACCTTCTGTTGCTAGTCCTTTCATTGATGTTGACGCTGAATCTTTCCCTAATCAAACACACCTTAGCATTTCACCTGTTTTAGGAGAAAAAAATACAAACAAAATTTTCACTATTGAATATGGTAATTTGGTTCACCGCTTACTACAATATTTACCTGAGTGCCCTCCCCAACAGCGTTTTGATTATGCTCAGCGCTATCTTAACATCAAGGCTTCCCATTGGCCTGAAATTCAAAGAGAAAAAGCACTTCAACAAGTTTGTAAATTGCTAGAAAATCCACATCTCAAGTCTCTTTTCTCTGATAATTCCCGCGCTGAAGTTTCGCTTATGGGTACCTTCAAAATTCATGGTAAAGAACAGATAATTTCCGGCCAAATTGACCGTTTATGTGTCACCCAAGACAGCGTTCTTTTTGCTGATTTTAAAACAGGAATTCCACCAGAAGATGAAACGACTATCGCACCAAATTATTTATTACAAATGGCTCTTTATCGAAAATTGCTGCAAACTATTTACCCAGATAAAAATATTGATGCCTTTCTTATTTATTGTAAAGAAGCAAAAATTTTTACACTTACTCCTAAAAAACTCGATGCATGTTTAAATGAATTTACCTGATAAAGAAAAAAAACTTTATAAAAGGTCTTGCCCTCCTTTATTTTATCATTACTTGACATTAATCAAAGTCATCTTAATATGTAAAAGAATATATAAAGGCTCAATCAATGACATGTATAAAAACTGATAATAGCAATTTCGAAAACGAAGTTCTTACCTCTTCCACCCCTGTTGTAGTTGATTTTTGGGCAGAGTGGTGTGGCCCTTGCAAAATGATTGCACCAATCCTTGATGAAATTTCAATAGAAATGCAAGACCAGGTGAAAATTGCCAAAGTCAATATTGATGAAAATCCAGAACTGGCTACACAATATGGAGTGCGCTCGATCCCCACTCTTTTGATGTTTAAAAATGGAAATATCTCATCTCATATGGTTGGCGCCGTTTCTAAAGGACGCCTCTGCGAATGGATTAAAGAGGGGCTTGGTTAAATCTTCTTATAATAAACTTTTATATAAAGAGAGAAGTTCTAAAGAGTTCTTTACCTTCTTAAAACGATTTTCTTTGCTAAAACAAATTATTATTTAGAACGGATTTGATAATCCTTAAAAGGTGAAAATTTTATTTTTGGGGCTCGTTCTGCTTCATAATTTAATGAAAAATGATTTTCTGCTAAAAAAACCGGATCACCATCCAAATCATGAGCAATAGCAGAGCGGTGGTTTGTGATAAAATTTTGAAGTTCATCTTTATTGTCTGTAAAAATCCAACGACAAATATTAAAACGCGCTGGTTCAAAGCTTACGGGTAAAGAATACTCCACTTTCAGTCTTTCTATTAAAACATCAATTTGCAAAGCACCAATAACACCAATAAGAGCAGGTGATCCATCGTCAGGAATAAAGAGTTGAACAACTCCCTCTTCAGCCATTTGCCGCAAAGCTTCTTTAAGCTTTTTTGCTTTCATGGGATCGTTCAAACATACGCGACGCAAAATTTCTGGTGCAAAATTTGGTAAACCTTTAAAGAGAATATCCTCCCCTTCAGTCAAAGTATCACCAATTCGCAAAGTTCCATGATTAGGAATCCCGACTACATCACCAGCATAGGCTTGATCAGCAATTTGGCGTGAACGAGCAAAGAAAAATTGCGGTGTCGAAAGTGTCATTGGTTTTCCCGTCCGAACTAATTTTGCCTTCATACCACGCTTAAGCGTCCCCGAACATACCCGTAAAAACGCAATCCGATCACGATGATTAGGGTCCATATTGGCTTGAATTTTAAAAACGAACCCTGTCATCTTGGATTCTACAGCCATTACGGTGCGCTGATCAGCCACCTGATCACGAGGACTTGGACCAAAATCAACTAACGCATTTATCAAATCACGAACACCAAAATTACGTAAAGCTGAACCAAAATAAACAGGTGTCATATGACCTTCACAGAAAGCTTGAAAATCAAAATTTTTGCATGCATCACGGGCAAATTCTACGCCTTCAACAAAAGATGCACGTTGATTTTCAGGAAGTAAATTAGAAACCTCAACAGGCCCAGAAACTACTTGTGGAGTTACTTCATCATCATGTTGACGAAAATAATTATGATGAAGATCAAAAGTACCTTTAAAATCTTTACCTATACCTACAGGCCACGTGATTGGAGCAGTATCAAGAGCAAGTTTTTCTTCAATTTCATCTAAAATTTCTAGGGGGTCACGCGCCTCACGATCCATTTTGTTAACAAAAGTAACAATAGGAATGTCCCTCATTCGGCAAACTTCAAATAGCTTTAATGTCCTAGGCTCAATTCCGCGTGCACCATCCAATACCATGATAGCACTATCAACCGCCGTGAGAGTGCGATATGTATCATCGGCAAAATCAGCATGGCCTGGAGTATCTAATAAATTAAAAATATGCCCCTCATATTCAAATGTCATCACAGATGTTACAACCGAAATACCGCGGTCACGTTCAATTTTCATCCAATCAGAACGAGTTTGAATACGGTCTTTTTTTGCTCTCACCTCACCAGCAAGTTGAATAGCTCCACCAAACAGTAACAATTTTTCTGTTAACGTCGTCTTTCCTGCATCAGGGTGAGCAATAATCGCAAATGTACGCCGCCGCTTTACCTCTTGCGCTCTATTTTCCATTATTTCCCCCTTAAAATCGTGAAAGCACGTCAGCAATGAGCGCACGCATTTTATCAATTCCATAAAGTGCAATAAACGATCCAAACCTTGGTCCCCGTTCTTGCCCTAAAAGGACTTCATAGAGCATTTGAAAAAAAACATTCGAAACACCAGGGCCCCCTTCAGGACTTTTTTTGTTATGATCTTGATAACGCTCGGTTAAACGTGCAACATCAAGAAGCGCACTTTGAATTGTATTTTCATCAACAGTTTCTGGAAGGCTGGCTAATTTTTCATCAATTTTAGCCAATGTTAAACGTTCATCTTCATCAGGTATGCGAAATTTCTTGTTTGGTTTTACAAAAATACCAAAATATTTAATGGCAAATTCCACTAACTGGTCAAGCATTGGGTATGTTTGTGGATTTGCTCCTTTAGCATAGCGAGAAATAAATCCCCAAAGCACTTCTTTATTTTCAGCATTTGAAGCACTTACTAAATTCAATAACATAGCAAAAGATACAGGCAAACTAATCTGTGGAGGGCAACCATTATGGATATGCCATACGGGGTTATTTAACCGTTCTTTCCATAACTGGCGATTATAAGCTGAAAGATGTGCATAATATTCATCAACAGCTTTTGGAATAACATCAAAATAAAGTCGTTTTGCCGTTTTAGGCTTTAAAAACATATAAAGTGCTAAGCTTTCTGTTGGTGCATAGGTCAACCATTCATCAATAGTCAAACCATTCCCTTTAGATTTGGAAATTTTTTGTCCTTTATCATCTAAAAAAAGCTCATAATTGAACCCTTCAGGCGGATTACTACCAAGTACTTTGCAAATTTTAGAAGAAAGAGTGACAGAATCGATAAGATCTTTTCCTGCCATTTCATAATCAACCCCAAGCGCTTTCCAGCGCATTGCCCAATCCACCTTCCACTGGCATTTAACCTTTCCACGTGTGATTTCTGTTTCAATTGTTTCACCTGTTTCAGGTTCTATATAAGTGACAGTGCCTTTCTCAACATTACGATCAATCATTGGTACTTGTAAGACTTTTCCAGAAACAGGAGAGATAGGTAAAAAGAGTGAATATGTTGCCCGCCGCTCTTCACCCAATGTTGGTAGAATAATGTCCATAACCTGGTCATAACAAGCAAGTATTTTTAAAAGTGCTTCATCAAAACGACCAGAGTTATAATAATCGGTAGAACTGACAAATTCATAATCAAAACCAAAATGATCAAGAAAAGTGCACAAACGCGCGTTGTTAGCTGCTCCAAAAGAAGGATAAACATCCCCAAAAGGATCTGGCACACGACTAAGTGGCTGACCAAGATAACGCTCCATCTTTTCACGGTTAGGTACATTATCAGGAACTTTGCGCAAACCATCCATATCATCAGAAAAACACAAAAGTTTTGTTTTAACTTGGTTCTCAGTTAAAATGTGAAACGCATGACGTACCATGGTCGTGCGGGCTACTTCTCCAAAGGTACCAATATGCGGCAAACCAGAAGGCCCATAACCTGTTTCAAATAAAACGCTCTCTGGATAACCTGTTTTTTCATAACGCTTGATAATTTTGCGTGCTTCTTCAAACGGCCAAGCTTTCGACTGGGCAGCTGCATCAATTAATTCGGGTGTAAGACTAAGGGCAGCACATTGATCACGCATTTATAATTTTTATCCTTAAATTAAACTGTTTAATACCATGGTGTATGGTCATTGAATTTATTCGTCAATAATAGCAAAGTTAAAAGTAGCAAAATTCTTTTATCTCATTTTATTATTTTACAATAACCTTGCTTTTATACTTTAATTGGCTTTTTTAAGTGTTGTCATTTTAAACTTTACCCTACTACACTTACTCCAAAAGAAAACAAATCCTCTCATATTGAAGACAACATAGACAAATAACGTACCTGTTGTTGGTGAAAATGAGTAATAAAAAACTTTGTTAAATATTTTGTCTAAAAGTTATTTTTCCAGAAAAAATATTGACGTAGTTTTTTATTATTTTCATAATTTTGATGAACGCATTGCTAATGTGCGTAAGCGTAAAGCATTTAATTTAATAAAGCCAGCAACATCTTTAACTTTAATATTGGGGCCAAGAGCATAGGCAAAAAGTTCAAAACGTACTTGATCATTCCTTTTTCCTGTTGCGCCATGAGCAATTGCATCTGCACCTGTTTCTTTAGTAATTTCAATAAGATGTTTTGAAATAAGTGAGCGAGCAATTGATATCCCTAAAAGATAAACCCCTTCATAAACTGCATTTGTTCGAAATATTGGAAACACAAAATCACGTACAAATTCTTCACATAAATCTTCAATATAGATTTCCTTAATACCAAGCATTTTGGTTTTAAACGTGCAGGCTTTAATTCTTCCCCTTACCCTAAATCAAGCTGTAAAAGTTACAACTTTAACACCGAGTTCGCCTTGTAACCATTTAAGAATGATTAATGTATCTAATCCCCCTGAATAATAAGACAACTTTCTTAATATCTTGCCATTTTTTCATTTTAAAGCTCTACACCATTTTCCTTCTTTTCTTTTATTCAGAAATCAACCCCACGCAAACAATCAAAACAAATTCCCTTTAAACAATATTAAAAGGATGCAAAAAAGAATGAAAAAGCTTAAAAAAAATGTGTATGTGAAAAGTTTAAGAAGGTATAGCAATCTCTTTATATAAAGGAAGTTTAAATGTCATTTTTCCCTGAATGGCCCATTTTTGTACAATTCGCTCTAACATCTTTGATTTTAGCGCTTATCCCAGGACCTGATATGATGCTTTCAGTGGGACGGACTATTGCACAAAATAAAAAAGCTGGGATTATGTGTGCCTTTGGTAGTGCAACAGGTTTTGCCATTCAAGTTACTGCTGTAGCTATTGGTTTATCAGCACTTATTGTCACCTCACCGAGGGCTTTTTTTCTTCTGAAAATTGTTGGTGCTTTCTTTCTTCTATGGCTTGCTTTTCAAACATTGTTAAAAAACTCAACATTTTCCCTACAACAAACATCTCCACCAAAACATCAAAGTCTCAAACGTAATTATCTTGCAGGAGTTGGAATTAATCTTTTAAATCCCAAAGTTATTCTTTTTAATATGACTTTCTTACCTCAATTTATCGACGTGAATGACCCCATGGTCAAACAAAAATTGTTTATTTTGGGGCTTTCCTATATTCCTATATCTTTACCCATTACAATTTTATTGGTTCTTATGGCCAACAAATTTTCCACGAGTTTAAAGGAAAACCCTTTTTACATTCGCATGCTCAATTGGCTTATTGCCGCTATCTTCATTATTTTTGCTTTACGCCTACTTATCATCAAAGCGCACTAAATTAAGCTTATTCATCCCCAGTTGTATTTTCGCAGTGCAATCGCTCAGATTTACGCAAGCGTTCTGAAGCTGATTTTAGCTGTCCACAGGCAGCTAAAATATCACGACCACGCGGCATCCGAATGGGTGAAGCATAACCTGCTTGATTAATGACATCAGCAAAGCGTTCAATTTGTTCCCAATCAGAACATTGATAATGACTTCCCGGCCATGAATTAAAAGGAATTAAATTGATCTTAGCAGGAATACCTTTAAGCAATTGTACTAATTGTTTAGCATCATCCAAACTATCATTCACGTCTTTCAGCATAACATATTCAAATGTAATTCGTTTTGCATTAGAAAGACCAGGATAATTACGACAAGCGTCCATTAACAGAGCAAGTGGATATTTTTTATTGATTGGTACCAATATATCTCGTAATGCATCATGTACAGCATGAAGGGAGATTGCTAACATAACTCCAATTTCTTTTCCGGCTCGTATAATTTCAGGAACTACTCCACTTGTTGAAAGTGTGATTCGCCGTTTCGATAAAGAAAGTCCATCACCATCAGATGCAATCAATAAAGCTTTTTTGACCGCTTCAAAATTATAAAGCGGTTCACCCATACCCATCATAACAATATTGGTGACTTTGCGCCCTTCGATTGAAACAGCTGCACCATCAGGTGTATTTTTCTCAGGAAAATCACCCAAACGATCACGTGCAACTAATAATTGCGCCAAAATTTCTTCAGCTGTCAAATTACGAACAAGTGTCTGTGTTCCTGTATGACAAAAAGAACAGGTTAATGTACACCCTACTTGAGATGAAATACATAAAGTACCCCGCCCTTCTTCAGGAATATAAACTGTCTCAATTTCAACAGGCTTTCCAGCACCACGCGCTGGGAAACGCAAAAGCCATTTACATGTACCATCGTTTGATGTTTGTTCTTCAACAATTTCCGGACGCGCAATAGAAAAATGATCTTGAAGCATTCTGCGCATTGGCTTAGCAATATTTAACATTTCATCAAAATGTGAAACACCACGCACATAAAGCCAATGCCAAAGTTGACGTACGCGCATACGCGTTTGATGTTTTGGTACACCAATTTCCTCTAAAGCTTGCACCATTTCATCATGCGACAAGCCAATTAAGGATAGTTTAGGCCTCTCCTTTATCTCAATATCATCTACTTTGAGCACTTGACATGCACCACCTGATTGAAAAATCATATAAAATAGCTATTGATTTCCAGTTTATATAGCTATTTTTAAAATTATAAGCGCTTTAATGACATTTTTGTGCCATATTTAACGCAGCCGTCACCCCTTTTAAGGAATAAGTGTAAGTAGTATGCGTTCCCCGTTTTGAGGTCGCTTTTACCACCATATCTTTACCCGAACGCATAGCAGAAACAAGCTGTTTTTCCATCTCCGATGATGCTAACCAAGCTGATGAATCCTTTGTAAAAAAGTCAAAATCTTTATCTCCAACGGTTACAGTAACTTTTGACCCTTCTTTAAGTGTATAACCAGCCATAAATTGCGGTTCGAATGTAATAGGTGAATCAGAACGTTTAGTAACTAAAAAGAAATTATCACCATGATTAACAGTTGTTGGAAGCGCACTTAAAGGTACTGACAACACATAACAAACTGTATTTTCTGATGATTTATAAGAATAAGCCCCCCAAGCTTCAAATTGATTTAAGCGGTTTGGCGTTTGTGCCCATGTTATCCCAGCAGTAGCTAGAATCATAATAGACGTAGTGATAAAAGTCTTTTTTAACATCTTCATTTAGCTCACTTCTTTATTCTCTTTAACAAAATTCTTTTATTAATAAAGCCCAACAAAGGCTGGCTAAATTTAGCATTATTGTTGTTAATTATTTAACAATAAAATAAGGCTCCCAATTAAAATAAGCCTTTCATTCTAGTGTAACCTTTTGGCTTTTATGGAATATAAATTTTTTTATTTATAACCAGATAAAAAGACAAGACTCTGATTTCATTTCGTCAAATTTATCTTTGCATAAAGAACTTATGTTTTCGTAAACAAGTATATTTCTGCCGTTTAAAAATAAAAATATACCTTACTCTGTTTGATAATTTGATTACAAAATAGAACAAAAAATGAATACATTGTCAAATCGTTAAGCAACAAATTGTAAGAATCATACTGTATACAAATGAATTATTACACAACTTTGAAAAAACATATTTTTGTGGGAAATTCTGAATTTTAAAATCTTGTTGTTATCATTAATCGATATCAAAAATTGGATCTACACGCATAAAAATACAAGAGCAGTTTTGTCTCTATATTGATCAATTCTTTGCCTATACACAAATACGAGCACTTTATGTTCACTCACTATAGTGTGCTTAAAGCTCAAGCATCACATTCCTTATCAATTAAAGCCAACTTTTAAATTTATGTGTGATGCTATTTTACGCCTTTTCTTTATTTTGCTTATTCAAAATAAATATCGCAAAATTATCAAATATTATGTGCCTTCTAATTTTGAAATATTTACACTAGAGACTAGCAGGATATTAATCTTTTCTTTTTTTAAGATTAATTACTTTAACATAAATTATGTCATATTCAGCCTTCGATTACTTCTACCATAATATATATGTACCAATATTGCCTCTCAGGCTGCATTTAATGTTAAATGTTGAAGCAATAAAGTATCAAGTGCGTCGACATCATGTGTATTGCGTAATTTGTCAATAACGTCAGAGTAATGCAAAATGCGCGTAATTTGTGACAAAGCTTTCAAATTATCCGTGCCAGCATGCTCTGGTGCTAAGAGTAGAAAAACAAGATCAACAGGTTCATCATCAAAAGTTTCAAAATCAACTGGATGTTCAAGACGAGCAAAGATACAGATATTTCGATCAATATTAGGAAATTTCCCATGAGGGATTGCAATGCCATTTCCCACACCAGTTGATCCCAATTTTTCACGCTGCAAAATAACATCAAAAACCATACGCTCATCAAGGCCTGTTAACTCATTAGCTTTCTCAGCTAAAATTTTCAGGACTTGTTTTTTCGAATTTGCTTTAAGCACCGGAATAATTGCTTCTGGTGCAATTAATTCTCTCAAATTCATAACTTATTTCCTTTTTTTTACGTTTGAATACTTATTTGCAAATCCCAAAATAGTCTTAATTTTTAAGAATTTTTGTCGATTTCTGTCAATATCTTATGTACGCTATTTTTTCATAACAGCTATGAATTAATCTTTCTAATATCACTATTAATTTAATGATAAACACGTTCAGCTTGTTTTCAACAATATTGGGAAAACAAAAATAAGACTACCGTGTCAATCAAAATTTAATTCCCGCTCTAGCAATAGCTGTCACCATTTTTATTAACTTTTCAATTGTTATAGTTAATTTGTAACCTTTGGAAGATTGTTCTCTTTCGCACAATAAGCTCCATAATATCACATACATATTGAGCTAAAGTGGTATTTTTATTTGGAGTATTAGCGGTATGGTTTAAAACAATTAATGATAACGACAAAGCTGTATAAAATACATTCAACCACTCTATTAAAAGCTATGTGTACATTTTGTAATTGGTTTGACGTATATAAAGATGCAAATCAGATGCAATTGATAGAAAGCAGCATTTACCCTTTATAGTTATGATCTTTTAATTTTAATTTGATCTTCTATAGCACATTAAAATAATCAAAGAGAAAACTGATTGCCCAAATAAATTCTGCGGACATCAGCATTATTGATAATATCGTTCGGACAACCATCAATTAACACCTGTCCTTCATGAATAATATAAGCGCGATCAACAAGATTTAATGTTTCACGCACATTATGATCGGTTATCAAAACACCGATACCACGTTGAGTTAAATGATGAACGAGTCGTTGGATATCAGAAATAGCAATAGGGTCAATTCCTGCAAATGGCTCATCAAGCAACATAAAATTGGGGCGTGAAGCTAAAGCACGTGCGATTTCAAGTCGCCGTCGTTCACCCCCAGATAAAGAAATAGCTGGTGTTTTGCGTAAATGATCAATTTTGAATTCACATAAAAGTGCATCCAATTCTTCACGACGTTTAAACCGATCTTTTTCGATCACTTCCAAAACAGCCTTGATGTTATTTTCTACTGAAAGATCGCGAAAAATAGATGCTTCTTGTGGTAAATATCCAATACCCAAACGCGCACGTTGATACATCGGCATATGGGTGACATTAAACCCATTAATTTCAATTGTCCCCCCATCGGCTTCAACTAAACCTGTAACCATATAAAAACAAGTAGTTTTACCAGCACCATTAGGGCCTAAAATACCTACAGCTTCACCGGTGCAGACATTAAAAGAAACATCCTTAACAACCTGCCTTCCTCGATAAGCTTTAACTAAATGACGCGCAACTAAAGTTCCTTTTAAAGGTTGTTTTAAAGCTTCACTTGCAAGACCATATCTAGTTGTTTGTTTTGTTTTTTTGATTTTAAGCATAAAACCTTAATAGCTATTTTTGACTTGATTTTAAAATGATTGAAGCACGATTCTTTTTCTCAAACGCCTGACAACCTTCGAGAAAAGCTCTTCCACTTTCCATATGTACTGTCAACTTGCACCCTGTCGCAACATTATTATTATCTTTCAAGACAACTTTATTACCTGTCAAGATCATCTTATTTGATTGTCCATCAAAAATACCTTTATCACCGGTAGCAATTTGCGTGGCTATTTTAATATAAACCTTTCCCAACGCTTCCATTTTCTTAATACCTGTTACATCAAAACCAACAGGCGATGTTGACTCTATGCTTTTCTTATTTTCATCAACTGCTTTATGTGTTTTATCATAATAAACGATTAATTGTGATGTTTGCATCAGTCGCTCACCTTGAACAATTGAAACATTGCCACTAAAAACAGCAACCTCCTCTTTATCGCGTATTTCTAAAGAATCTGCATGCAATTCTATGGGCTCTTTACTATTTGATAAATTAATCCCGAAATGGGCTTCCTCAGCATGTCCTAAAATCATTGTTAATCCTAATGTTCCCAAGATTAAAGCTAAATATAACCCCATTTGTTTTGTATATGATGTTCTTGGCTGCACTTAAATTATCCTCAATTTTTCCATTGTTTATGTACAGATTTATCTCCCATAAACATCATTTAAAGATTTGTGTTGGTTTTAATTTATTGTTTGTCGATCACTAAATGCACATCACCCTGAAAATATATCTTTTGCCCTTTTTCATGAATTTGCAAAGTATTTGCTTTAAGAGATAAGCCTGCACGTTTAATATGTACACATTGATCGGTCTTCAATTGGCTTTCAGATAAATTGATATCGGCAGCTATAAACTGTGCGACCATATTGTCCTGTGTTTTGACTGTAAATGGCTTATCTAATTTCAAATGATTATTAATATGATCATAAGTCCCACTTTGTGCCTGGAGAAAAGCTGTCCCCAATTTGCCTGAAGGTATTTCAGCTGTAATACCTTGTAATCCAACCACCTCAGAATGTAGAGAATCTTGAAAAGCTTCTTGCGCTTCAAGCCAATAAAGCTTGTGAGAACTCGTATAGCTTTCTAATCTTGGATTAACCATTATCAGTTTTACTATCTCATCATCTTCACTCTTTAAAACTACATTACCAGAGGAAGCAGAAAAAGAAAAAAATATAAACCAAGAAAAAACCAACGCTATAATCAATGCTACGAGAGGTAAAAATATTTTTAATAAACGAATTCGACACGAATGATGATATGCTTTCTTAAAAATATCATCAGAAGGTGATTTTATTGAAAAATCTTCACGGTAATTGTGCATAGTCATATTTGTTTTATCTCTCAAATACTCTACTTTTTTCAATCTGTAGCATCTCTTAATATGTATTTTTAAATTTTGCTTCTTGCAATCTGACTGCTCTTGGTTTTATTCTGTTTTTATTAATCTATATGCATAACGTGCGCATATGGAATGCATAATTGGTAAAATATAATCTTTTTTGCGTAAATAGAGAGGCTATTTTGATCAAATCAGAGCTCATACAAATTATTGCTCGTTATAACCCACATCTTCTTCAGCGTGATGTAGAAAATATTGTAAATGCTGTTTTTGAAGAAATTTCAACAGCGCTCATTAATGGCGACCGTATTGAACTTCGTGGTTTTGGAGCTTTTGCCGTTAAAAGTCGTTCAGCACGCAATGGTCGTAATCCACGAACAGGTGAAACCGTTGTCGTTGAAAAAAAATGGGTTCCTTTTTTCAAGACAGGTAAAGATTTGCGGGATCGACTGAATAAATGAGTAAACTAATGACAACCAAACGTATTCTTCTGGCAATTATTTTAGTGCCTCTTACAATTTTTTTGATTGCTTTTACTGTAGCTAATCGTCAAATTGTTACTTTAACGCTTGATCCTTTTCGAACTAATTCTGAAAATTTTACTTATCAAGCTCCCTTTTTTGTTTGGCTTTTTATTTTTCTTGCTCTTGGTATTTTGTTGAGTAGCGCAGTGCATTGGCTTATACAACGTCAATATCGAAAAGCTCTTAAAAAAAGTAAAGCAGAGCTTGAGAAATTAAAGACGTCGATTGCTAAAAACCTTAATATAACGACGCCTTAATGAATTTCACCCTTATTGTGTTTGACAATGAATCTTAAAGGCATTCTTGCTTTTTTTATAATGTTTAATTAATTTCAAACTTTCACATTATTCTAGAAATTCAATAGTCTTTCATAATAAACCTTCTTGCAAAGAAAGTACTATGACACCAAATATGTCTGCAAAATGCTTTCAAACACATTTCAATGGTGTGTACCCGCAAGAAAAAATACCTCTTATTTTAGAAACAAGTCCCAGTGCAGACTATGCCTTAATTGACTCTGGTAATGGACGAAAATTAGAACGTTACGGCTCTTACCGCATTATCCGACCAGAAGGTCAAGCACTATGGAAACCCGCTCTACCACAAGAAAATTGGATAGATGTTGATGCCATTTTTAAAGGTAATCGAGACGAGGAGGGTATTGGTCGTTGGTATTTTCCTAAAAAACAACTTGATGAAACATGGCCTCTTTTTTGGAATGGTTTGCCTTTTTGGGGACGTTTTACTTCTTTTCGTCATGTAGGCGTTTTTCCCGAACAAGATGCTCATTGGCGTTTGATGGAAGAACAAATTATTCAAGCCAAGCGCCCTATCAAATTGCTCAATCTTTTTGGTTACACAGGTGTTGCTTCTTTGATTGGTGCACGTGCAGGTGCAACTGTTACCCATGTTGATGCTTCTAAAAAAGCCATCACTTGGGCAAAAGCTAATCAGGAAAAAGCAGGACTATCAGATCGTTCCATTCGTTGGATATGTGACGATGCTGTAAAATTCGTTGAACGCGAATTACGTCGTAAAAAAACCTACGATATAATTCTTCTTGATCCTCCTGCTTATGGACGTGGACCTCATGGTGAGGTTTGGCAATTATTTGATCATTTACCAGAAATGATTAAAAATTGTCGCAACCTTTTATCTGATAAACCATTATCCATCGTGCTTACAGCCTATACTATTCGTGCTTCTTTTTATGCACTTCATACTTTAATGCGTGATGAATTGATAAATCTTGGTGGTATAATTGAATCAGGAGAACTAATTTTGCGTGAAGAAACTGCAGGACGTGCTCTTTCTACTTCTCTCTTTAGCCGTTGGATTGCTTGAACATGGATACACAAAAAACGGGTCAAGTTAAAGAAATCACCTCTCTTAGCAACCCTATTATTAAAAGCCTTAAAGCACTCAATCAAAAGAAGAACCGTAATCGAGATGGAGTCTTCATGGCAGAAGGACTTAAACTGGTGATTGATGCTTTAAACCTTGGCTGGGCAATTCAAACACTTATTTTATCTAAAAATAAAGTTGGTAACACTGTTATTGAAAATATAGCTGCACGTACTGTAGCTCATGGTGGTTTTGTCATTAAAGCTTCACAAAAAGTTATGGAATCTATTACCCGGCGTGATAATCCGCAAACAGTTGTTGGCATTTTCAAACAACAGTGGCACCCTATTGAAATGATAAAGGGACTAACTCAAGATGTCTATATTGCACTTGATCGTGTACGTGATCCTGGAAATCTTGGTACCATTATCCGCACTGCAGATGCAGTGGGAGCAAAAGGGGTTATGTTGATTGGCGAAACAACAGATCCTTTTTCACCCGAAACAGTACGTGCAACAATGGGATCAATTTTTTCTGTACCACTCTACCGTTTTAGTGAAAGCGCCTTTTTGAATTGGTCTACACACTTTAAAGGCATCATCATTGGAACACATCTTAAAACATCTGTTGATTATCGTAGTGCTGATTTTAAAAAAGGTCCTATTATACTTTTAATGGGAAATGAACAACAAGGTCTACCAGATGTCCTTGTTGATTGCTGTGATCAACTGGTGCGTATTCCGCAAAATGGACGTGCCGATTCACTTAATTTGGCTATAGCTACAGCTGTTATGCTTTATGAAATTCGCCGTCCTTATTTAACACTTGAACCCGCGATTTAACACTTGAACTCATGTGAGGTCAAAATATGACACACAAATCATTATCCTTCCTTTTTTCTGGTTTGTTTATTACAGTTTTACTTGATCAAGCGATAAAATTTTGGGTTATACAGACCATACCTTTAGAAACAAAAATTCCGCTTCTTCCTTTTATTTCGCTTTACCACGTACGCAATTCTGGTATTGCATTTTCATTTCTTTCTTCTTTTTCCCATTGGGGACTCATTGCTTTTACACTCATCATTATTATTTTCCTTCTATGGTTTTGGAAAAATATCGAACGTGATAAAATTTTAACACATTTTGGTATTGTCTTGATTGTTGGTGGAGCAATCGGAAATCTTATTGATCGTGTTCGTTTCCATTATGTTACTGATTATATATCATTCCACATTGATGGCATCTTTTCTTTTGCTATTTTCAATCTCGCTGATACTTTCATAACACTTGGATCCATTGCCGTGTTAATTGATGAATTCCGTATTCTTGCTTCGAAAAAAAGGCTGTCTCAATAATAATACTTCCGCGAAATAATATACTACTTCATTATTTATGAAGTTATTTCTGCTATAAATATAACCTCTTATTTTATCTACTGGTAAGGTTAACCCACAACGTATTTACACTCTATTTGCTACTGTTTTTTCTTTACAGAGCTTAGTGAAATTGTAATCCTAATTTACAAAGGAAAAATTCAATATTCATTCTTTAGTTGTGCTATTATTAAAGCTTCTTCCAGCTTTGTGCAGTATTTTTAATGTATAATTATGGTATAAGCCGTATTGTTAAAAAACTAACACTGGATTAATATTACGGATTTAAGCTAATAGAAAAAAATGCTTTTAGATTAAAATCTAACATCTCATAGACTATTTTTAACGCCCTTTACTACCATCAAGTAAATGATACAATATTGGAGATATTAGTAAAGCAGATTTTATTACTGTTTTAGATTATTTTGATTTGTTTTTATAAAATTGACGATATAAAAATAGTGCCTCTTTTGGCTATTGAAGTACTGACAACTAAAATTTGGCCTGGATAGTACTTTAGTTATGAATTATTGTTAATCACCCAAAATAGAAAAATCTTTAGTATTCATAAAAAAATAAAGTGCTTAGCTAAGTTTTTGAAATTATACGCATTAATAAATATTACTGAATATAGCTAATTTTTTTTAAATTTATTCAAACAAAATTGTTCATTTCAGCTACTGATAAAATAGATTACCTAATCTTTTAAAATATCCTTGAAACAATTAAATATTTCCAGTTAAAATGCGCTCTTTCATTACGAATTTGTAAGTTTTCCTTTCAATAAAAGTCTCTTGTAATTTTTAAATAAATCTCCATAATAGAAAAAGCGTATGCTGGAATTTTACCAGCAGCGTTTAGGGTTGTTTATATGAGCTTAATAATAGCTTATATAACGTTATTAAAAGGAATTTTTACCTTTTAATCCTAACTCGTGACGGAACATATGCTAAAGGACTTTTTATTATGGCTGATTTCAAAAATTTACGTTCGGCGTCTGTTTCTCACGCCGATGCATCAATCGACCAAGGATTGCGCAGTTATATGCTGGGCGTCTATAACACAATGGCCATTGGTTTACTTATTACAGCTTCTGCTGCTTATATAATTGCATCATTGGCCACAACAGCAGATATAAATCAAGCAGTTGCACAAATTAATGGTAGCGTTTACTTAACATCATTTGGAGTGACATTTTATACGTCACCTTTATCTTATGTCATCATGTTTTCGCCACTTGTTGCTGTATTATTTCTCAGTTTTAAAATCAATACGCTTAGTACCAATGCTGCTCGTAGTCTCTTTTTTGGTTATGCAGCGCTTGTTGGCCTTTCACTGTCGTCAATTATTTTGCGTTACACACCTGAAAGTATTGTGCAGACTTTTGTTATCACTTCTGCAGCTTTTGGCTCTCTTTCGCTTTACGGCTACACTACAAAACGTGATCTTACAGCGATGGGGTCGTTCTTATTTATGGGGTTGATCGGCCTGCTACTTGCTATGGTCGTTAATATTTTTCTGGGATCAAGCGCCTTACAATTTGCTATTTCAGTAATTGGTGTTCTCGTTTTTGCGGGTTTAACGGCTTATAATACACAGACTATCAAATTAATGTATTATGAAGGTGATGCAGATGACACGCGTGGTCGTAAAATTATTATGGGTGCGTTAAATCTCTATCTTGATTTCATTAATATGTTTGTTTTCTTGTTGCAATTTTTGGGTTCAAATCGCAATTAACTATACAGTTATTGTTTTATTGAAAAGCCTTGTTTCATACAAGAAACAAGGCTTTTTTGTTTTTAATATAAGTTCGTATTTTTTGATCTTTTAGCATTATATTTACGTGTACTGAACAACTAACTCAAACATAAAATGATAAAGAAGCCTCATAAACCAAAATTTCGCTGGCCCACTGCATTTATTCAGCAAAAGCTTCATAACCCCCTCTTAAGGGTTATTCGTAATCGTTCTGGTTACCGACCAAATACTGTTAATTATGATAAAGATTATGATCTTGTTGTTGCTTCTTATAATGTTCATAAATGCGTAGGTGTTGATAAAGTTTTCAACCCTACTCGCATTGTACGTGTTATTGCAGAATTACAAGCTGATATTCTCGCACTCCAAGAGGCAGATAAACGTTTTGGTGAACGCATTGGTTTGATTGATCTTAAATTGTTAAAAGCTGAAACAAATTTGATTCCTGTGCCTTTGAATACCATGTCACCCAATGGCCATGGTTGGCATGGTAATGCTCTTTTTGTGCGTCAAGGGAAGGTACATGATATTTTACAAATCTCCCTACCTGGTATTGAACCACGAGGTGCTATAATGGCAGAATTAGAAATGGAGACAGGTTTTATTCGCATTATCGCAGCTCATTTTGGCTTGTTACGCCATTCTCGCAATCAGCAAGTAAAAATGCTTCTTGCACTTTTGCAAAAACGTTCTTTTATGCCCACATTACTTATTGGTGATTTTAATGAATGGCGAGTAGGGAAAAAATCGTCATTAAATCATTTTTTTCCTTATTTTGATATTACACGAGGAACTGTACCGAGTTTTCCTTCTCGTTTTCCTTTTTTAGCTCTTGATAGAATTTTTGCTTTTCCTCCCCATTTGGTAACAAAAATTGAAAGTCATTATTCCCCACTAGCACGTGTTGCATCAGATCACTTACCAATTAAAGCTCATCTTAACCTTGCCAATGTAATGACGACATTTAAAGATCAAATAAGCGAGAAAAACTAATGTGCCTCATTCCAGTTTTGCGCAGCAGTGACTTTTACTTTAAGAGGGACAGACAAAGATAATGCAGGCATTGCAGCATTTTCCATCACCTTTGTAACAAGGACTTTTGTTTTTTCACTTTCAGTTTCTGGTACTTCAAAAATCAGTTCGTCGTGAACCTGTAGTAGCATTTTTGCTGACAGTTTTTCTTTTTTCAAAGTACCTTCCATTTGAATCATAGCACGGCGAATGATATCTGCAGCTGATCCTTGAATTGGTGCGTTGATAGCAGCTCTTTCATTGAAAGTGCGGACTTGTGAATTAGTCGCTTTTATTTCAGGGTAATGAATACGACGTCCAAAAATTGTTTTTACATAACCATGTTGGCGCGCAAATGATTTAGTCGTTTCCATATAATCTTTAATTCCTGGAAACCTTTCAAAATAAATATCAATATAGCGACTTGCCTCATTTCGTGAAATACTTAATTGGTTTGCTAATCCAAAAGCTGAAATACCATAAATAATACCAAAATTAATCGCCTTTGCACGTCGGCGTATATCTGAGGACATTCCTTCTACTGCAACTCCAAATATTTGCGATGCGGTTATAGCATGAATATCTTGATCTTGTGCAAACGCTTCTTTCAATGCAGTGATATTGGCGATATGTGCAAGAATGCGCAATTCAATCTGACTATAGTCGGCTGATAATAGTACACATCCCTTTGGAGCAATAAAGGCTGTTCGAATTTTGCGCCCTTCTGGCGTTCGTATTGGAATATTTTGCAGATTGGGCTCTGATGAAGATAACCGCCCTGTTGATGTCGTTGCTAAAGAATAATTAGTGTGAACACGCCCTGTCTCAGGCAAAATGTAATAAGGTAAAGCATCTGTATAAGTGGATTTTAATTTTGTAAGTTGGCGCCAATCAACGATTTTACGTGGTAAAGTGTGACCTTCAGCGGCTAATTCTTCTAAAATTTGTGCAGAGGTTGACCACTGACCATTTTTGGTTTTAACACCCCCAGATAAACCCATTTTACCAAAAAGAATATCACTCAATTGTTTTGGTGAAGCAATATTAAATCGTTCACCAACCAACTGGTAAATTTCCTCTTCTAAAGAAAGAGCAGCCTGCGCTAACTCACATGAAAGACGCGAAAGAATTTGCCTATCAACCAGAATCCCTCGTTCTTCCATTTTTGCGAGAACTTCTATCAGTGGTCGATCAAGACGTTCATAAATTTTCGTCACGCCTTGTGCAACAAGTTGTGGCTTTAAAACTTGCCATAACCGTAGCGTTATATCGGCGCCTTCTGCTGCATAAAAGGTTGCCTGTTTTAAATCCACTTGTGCAAAAGAAGTAATTTTCTTTCCGTTATGCGTTAAATCTTTGTAAGCAATTGGTTTATGCTTAAGCCATCGTTCAGATAAAATATCCCTATCATGAGTCGAAGTTCCAGCATCTAAAGCATATGATATGAGCATTATGTCATCAAAAGGTTGCGTCACAATGGCGTATTGTTTCATAATCAACCAATTATATTTCATATTATAGCCAATTTTTAATACAGCTTGATCTTCTAATATTGGTTTTAAAAGCGCTAAAACCTTTTGTGTTTCAATTTGTGTGGCTACACGCCCACCTCCTAAAAGGTCGCATCCTCCTTCAGTGTGTTCTAGTGGTATATAAGCTGCTTTTTCTGGCTGTAATGCCAACGAAAAACCAATAATTTTCGCTTGTATAGGGTTTAATGAGGTTGTTTCTATGTTAAAAGCAAAATAACCTTGCTCTTGTGCTTCCAATAACCATTCTCTTAAGATTTCCTCATCAAGGATGGTCTTATAAGAATCTCCTACATTTTTTTGTACAAGAGCTTGATCTTTACGTTTTTGTGCTAAAGTCTGTGGTGAATCTTTACAAAAATCATGAGTTAATAATGGACCAACTTTCTTACTATCCAAGTCAGGCCCATGAATAGTTTGAGTCCACTCAGTATCTATATCAAGTGCATCAATAACCTCTGCATCACATGCTGTTGCTTCTGCTACACGACGGGTTAACGTTGTAAATTCCATAGCTTTTAAAAAAGCAATTAAACGCGGGCCATCTTGTGGTTCTAAAATGAAATTATCTAAATTATTGTCTATAGGGACATCTGTTTTAAGCTTTACTAATTCACGAGAAATCTTTGTTTGCTCTTTATAAGCTTGAATATTTTCACGCCGTTTTACTTGTTTGATTTCTTCTGCGTGTTGCAATAAGAGATCGAGAGTACCAAATTGATTTAATAATTGTGCTGCAATTTTTGGACCAATACCTGGAACACCTGGAATATTATCTGTGGAATCTCCAACTAAAGCTTGCAAATCAATCATTTTTTCAGGCGTTACACCCCATTTTTCTATGACTTCAGAAACACCGATATGTTTATCTTTCATTCCATCATATAAAGATACATGCGTATTTACCAATTGCATTAAATCTTTATCTGAGGAAATAATCGTTGTTTTCGCTCCCGCTTGAGTTGCCAATTGCGCATAGGTCGCAATTAAGTCATCTGCTTCAAATCCTTCTTTTTCGATGCAAGGCAAATTAAAAGCTTTTGTAGCTTGTCGTATCAGAGCAAATTGAGGAATAAGATCTTCAGGAGGGGCTGCACGATTAGCTTTATATTGAGGATAAATTTGTTTACGAAACGTATCAGACGAATAATCAAAAATAACAGCAAAATGGGTTGGCACAATACCAACAGCCGTATTGCGAGCATCACAAAGTAATTTCCATAACATGTTGCAAAAACCGGCTACAGCCCCTACAGGAAGCCCATCCCTTTTGCGTTTTAAGGGTGGTAAAGCGTGATAAGCACGAAAAATGTAACCTGATCCATCAACTAAAAATAAGTGATCTTTTGTTTCCATGATAATTTCATTTTAGCGCAAAATAAATTTATTTTTATATTTTTTTTGATCTCATTTCAAAATTTATAGAGTTGCCTCTGAAAAGCCATTTTTTTGTTTTTATAAGGTATAAAGCCGTTGCGTTTTATAGTCAGTACCGAGAGCTTTTCTTTGTTATTATAGGATATGATAGCTTTCATTTTACTCCTTCTATGATAGCTGAGGTACAACGTAGCGGTAAGGTCGTTGTGGTGTTCCCCTCCCCACAACGGCCGTATTTTTAAGAATTATATTACCCAATCCAAATTTTTAATAATTTTTTCAAAGAATTAAATTCTTATTGAAAAATTTTGAAGTTATTCCACAAAGCCTTATCGCCTATTTTTTTAACTAAATCAGCGTGCATATCTTTTTCTTGTGCGCTTAACCTTGAAGGTAAAGCGTGGGGACGAGCTTTAATTGTATGGGGAATATTCTTGCCATTTTGAACATTTTCATCAAGGTCACTATTGTTATCAAAACTAAGTACACCCTGTTTTCCACCAATTAACTCAATATAAACATCAGCAAGAATCTCTGCATCAAGTAGAGCACCATGAAGAACACGATTACTATTATCAATCCCAAAACGTTTACATAAAACATCAAGAGAATTAGGCCCCATAGGGAATTTTTGCCGTGCTATAGCTAGTGTATCAATGACATTATCAACACTGATAAGCGGTTTATTGATCCGCCCTAATTCTGCATTAAGAAAGCTTATGTCAAAACTTGCATTATGAGCAACCATTGTTGCACCATCGATAAATTCTAAAAACTCATCAGCAATATCTTCAAATTTCTTTTCATTTTTTAAACGTTCATTGGTCAATCCATGAATTGCTACAACTTCATCAGGGATAATGACTCCTTGCGGATTTAAATAAACATGGAATTGACGTTTCGTAAGATAACGATCAACCATTTCTACACAACCAATTTCAATAATACGATCGCTGTCTTTATCTAAACCCGTTGTTTCGGTATCAAAAATAATTTCACGCATTTCTTTAATTCTTTAAAGATACATCCTTTAGTAAACTCTTTATTATATGAAAAACTTGTTGACGTGTATTATCTAAACTTTTTCCCGTATCAATCACAAAATCCGCACGTTCTCTCTTTTTTTCATCGGATATTTGTTTGGTACTGATCGCTGCAAATTTTTCCTCACTCATATTTGGACGATTCATTACACGCTTTTTTTGTATTGCTGATGGTGCAGATACAACAATTACACTATCTACTCGATTTTCACTGTTTGTTTCAAAAAGAAGTGGAATATCAAGGACTATTAGTTTTTTTCCCTGTTGGCGTGCTCTATTAACAAATTCTTCTTCTTTTTTCCAAACTAAGGGATGAATTATTTTTTCTAAAGTTTGTAGTTTTTCGTGATTATTTATCAAAACTTTAGAAAGTTTTAAACGATTAACTTGACCATTTTCAACAACACCTGGAAAAGTACGTATAATAAGCGACAAGACTGGCTCACTACGGTAAAGTTGGTGTACTACTTCATCAGCACTAAAAACAGGAACACCTGCTTGTTCAAAAAAACGAGCAGTTGTTGATTTGCCCATGGCAATTGATCCGGTCAATCCTATAATTTTCATATTTTATTTTCACTCATATCCTCTACAATTGCTGTTCGCAATGCCTTTGTTACAAGCGGTCTTGTTCCAAACCACCGTTCAAAACCAGGTACAGCCTGATGTAAAAGCATACCAAGTCCATCAACTGTTTTCAAACCATGAGCTTTTGCTTGTTGTAAAAAAGGAGTTGTCAATGGAGTGTAAACAACATCTGTTACTAATGCTGTTGGTTTAACTTTATGAAAATCAAAAAAAACACCTTTTTGTTCGCTATAAAGATTTGTCATACCTACAGAAGTTGCATTAACAATGAAATCAACTTGATAAAGTATTTTGTAAATATTATTCCAGTCATAGACTTCAACAGGTTTTCCAAAATACTCAGCCAAATCGTCTGCATGTTGTCTTGTACGATTAAGCAAGAAAATACGTTCAAATCCACGTTTTTTCAAGATATATAAAACAGCGCGTGCTGCACCTCCTGCACCAAAAACAAGTGCTGTTTCTTTAACCCAATCAGGAGTAAACTCATCAAGATTAGCACTAAAACCATATGCATCAGTGTTTGTGGCACAAAGTTTTTGCCCCTCAAACCATAATGTATTAACAGCACCAATAGCTGTTGCTATCTCATCTTTATAAGTTGCTAAGTGAAAAGCTTCCTGTTTATGGGGTAAGGTAACATTGCCTCCACAAAAACCCCTTTTTTGTGAAGATATAAGAAAACTCTTAAATTCTTCGGTTTTCACCTCTTTTGCAAGGTACTCACCTTGTAAACCATATTGTTTGAGCCAAAAATTGTGAATCTTTGGTGATTTTGAATGATGAATAGGATAACCAGCAATAAAAGCACACGGATACTCTTTTTTTTTGCAATTTATTGCAAAATTAACCATCAATAACTCCCAAATGACGCAATTTAGCCAGCAAAGGTAATAATGGTAAGCCAATGATAGTAAAAAAATCTCCTTCTATTTTATCAAAAAGATGGATTCCTTCTTTTTCAATTTGATATACCCCTACACTTTTTAAAACATCCGCTTCTACATGCGTTAGATAATGTTCAATAAATTCCGATGAGAGAAAACGTACCGTCATATGAGCACTAAAAGCTTCAACCCAAATTTCTTGACCATTTTTGACTAAAGCTATTGCACTATGAAGAGTGTGTGTTTTTCCTGATAAAACACGTAATCGTTGATGTGCTTCTTTAATATTTGAAACTTTATGAAAAATCTGGCCCTCTAGATCAAGTATTTGATCACAACCTATAACTAATGCATGAGGAAAACGCTTAGAAACATCTTTTGCTTTTGCACTCGCAAGGAAACAACTCTTTTCTTTAGGAGTTTTAGTTTTTATTTTCTCTTCCACTTTTCTTTCATCAAAAGAAGCCCCTTCAATGGAGAATTTTAAACCAGCTTTGTCTAACAATTGTGCACGGTAAGAGCTAAGAGATGCTAATATTAACATATTTTCATCCATGATTTTTTTCATCTTCTCTCACGAAATTGTGATAAAAGTTTAAATACCGCTGCTGCAGTTTCTTCAATAGAACGTCTTGTTACATCAATAATAGGCCAACCAAAACGTTCATAAATGCGTTTTGCATAAATCAACTCTCTAGCTATGCTAGTGCGATCAGTATAATTTTCAATAGCAAAACCTTCTCCCAAATCTCGATTTTGGCGAATATGTGAAATTCTTTCAGCTGAAGCAATTAAACCAACAACTAAAACATTTTTTTCTTCCAAAAGAGTTTGTGGTAAATCAATTCCTGGAATAAGAGGTATGTTAGCAGTTTTTATTCCACGATTTGCTAAATAGATACTTGTTGGTGTTTTAGAAGTTCTTGAAATTCCTACAAGAATTACATCTGCATCTAATATACTATCAGGAGATTGTCCATCGTCGTGGTCTATTGTAAAATTCAACGCTTCAATACGACGAAAATAATCTGCATTAAGACCATGCTGCGCACTAGCACGTAAATTTGTTGGTGTTCCAAGATAAGACTGAAAAGCATTTAAAACAGGATCTAAAATGGCAACACAAGGAGTGCCTATTTTTGCACATACTTTATTGAGAAGTTGTTTTATTTCTTCATCAATAATTGTGTAAAGAACAATACCCGGCTCTTCTTGAATTTCATCAAGAATTTTTTGCAACTGTATTTTATTACGAATCATCGGGTAAAGATGTTCTATTGCCTGATACATTGTATATTGCGATGTAACAGCTCTTGCAGCAGAAATCAATGTTTCCCCTGTTGCATCAGAAATCATATACAAATGGAAGCTTTTTTTTTCTTTTTGCATAGAAATTTTAACTTCTTGTTAACAAATGTGTATAGAACTTCACACTTATTCATAAAATAAAAACTTTTAAAAAATATTTTGCTTTTATACACAAACTAGATAACTATGATACATAAATTTCTCTTTTTAAAAAAGAATGGGGATAATACTTCTAAAGTATTTTTATTATTTATTTTTTCTCTCTCTTCTTTGTGGACAAAACTGAGGACGAACAAGTATAACTAATAATCCACATTAAACACAGGTTTTAATAAGAAGAATTCCTTTTTTTAAATATCTTTAGATTTAGAAAATTTTTTTGGAAAAAAATTAGTCATAATAATGAATACTTAAATTACAGTAAAATAAAGTATAAATTATTTAATTTTCTATATATGTAATAATTGAGAATTATTACATATATAATATAAAGACAAATAAATATTTTAAAAATTAAAATAGAAAATATATGTATAATAATAATTAAAAATAAAACTCTAAATTATTTTATTTTTTAAAATAAGTTATTTTTTATAGTATTAATTTAATTTCTAAACTTAATCATAATTATTACTTCTACTGTAATTATTATATTAAACACAAATCCAAATTAATAGAGTAATGCTTGCAGTTTAAAAGAGTTAAGTGTATAATATTTACTTCTTGAATAAGAATGTTTTATTCTTCAAATTCCCCATAAACTCATTGATTTTTTTATTCAGAAACAATTCCCCATTCTAATTAAAGAGAATATTTCATGCAAGAAATGAAACTACAAGAGCTCAAAAGTAAAAATCCCGTTGAACTTGTTACTTTTGCTGAAACATTAGAAGTTGAGAATGCTTCATTAATGCGCAAACAAGAATTAATGTTTGCTATTTTGAAAAAACTCGCTTTACAAGATGTAGAGATTATTGGGGAAGGTGTTGTTGAAGTTTTACAAGATGGGTTTGGATTTTTGCGATCTGCTGATGCTAATTATCTTCCAGGGCCTGACGATATTTATCTTTCTCCTGCACAGATTCAGTCTTTTTCTTTAAAAACAGGAGATACGGTTGAAGGTCCTATTCGTGGGCCAAAGGAAGGGGAGCGTTACTTTGCTCTTCTTAAGATTAATACAATTAACTTTGAAGATCCTGAAAAAATTCGTTATAAAATTCATTTTGATAATTTAACTCCTCTTTATTCAAATGAACGTTTCCAAATGGAAATGCAAGATTCTATGAATAAGGATATGTCATCACGAGTTGTTGATTTAATATCTCCGTTAGGAAAAGGTCAGCGAGGGTTAATTGTAGCACCTCCTCGAACAGGAAAAACGGTTTTACTACAAAATATTGCTCACTCTATTACAACTAATCACCCTGAATGTTATCTTATCGTTCTTTTGATTGATGAGCGTCCAGAAGAAGTAACGGATATGCAACGTTCTGTAACGGGGGAGGTAATTTCTTCTACCTTTGATGAACCAGCAATACGTCACGTACAAGTAGCTGAAATGGTTATTGAAAAAGCTAAACGCTTAGTTGAATATGGACGTGATGTTGTTATCCTTCTTGATTCTATTACACGTCTTGGACGTGCGTATAATACAGTTGTTCCCTCATCAGGTAAGGTTTTAACAGGTGGTGTTGATGCAAACGCTTTACAGCGTCCTAAACGTTTTTTTGGTGCAGCACGCAATATTGAAGAAGGTGGGTCTTTAACTATTATCGCAACGGCTTTGATTGATACAGGTAGTCGTATGGATGAAGTTATTTTTGAAGAATTTAAAGGAACAGGTAATTCAGAAATTGTTCTTGATCGCAAAGTTGCTGATAAACGTATTTTCCCAGCCATGGATGTTCTAAAGTCAGGAACACGTAAAGAAGATCTTTTAGTAGCTCGTCAAGATTTACATAAGATTTTTGTACTTCGTCGTATTTTAGCACCTATGAATGTAACAGATGCAATTGAATTTTTAATTGATAAATTAAAACAGACAAAAAATAATAGTGAATTTTTTGATTCAATGAATACTTAGAAATATCATAGTTTTAAATAGGATTAGTCCTGTGGATACAATCTTTGCGCTTTCAAGTGGATTGTTACCTTCAGGGGTTGCAGTTATTCGACTTTCTGGTCCTCATGTTGTGAATATTGTTAAAACGCTTTGTGGTTGTTTACCTAAAGCGCGGTTTATGCATTATGGGAATCTTATTGGGCGTGATGGTAGCTTTTTAGATTCTGCTCTAACTGTTTTTTTTCCTGGTCCTCATAGTTTTACAGGTGAAGATTGTGCAGAATTCCATTTACATGGGGGTAAGGCTGTTGTTAATCGTTTTTTAGATGAATTATCTGCATTTCCTGAGTGCCGTATTGCTGAGGCAGGTGAATTTTCTCGTCGAGCATTTACTGAAGGAAAAATAGATTTAATTCAAGCAGAAGCTCTTGCTGATTTAATAGAGGCAGAAACAGAAGGTCAAAGACGTTTAGCTGTTATAGGTACAAGTGGACATTTAACGAAACTTTATCGTGGTTGGCGTAATGAGCTTATAACAGCACGTGCTTTAATAGAAGCTGAGATTGATTTTTCCGATGAAGACGATATTCCAGATTCTATATCTGATGAAATTTGGGAAAATATGAAAAAACTTAGCTGTTCTCTTTGTGAACATATTGCTGCAGGAGAACGTGCAAATATCTTAACTGATGGATTACGAGTTGTTATTGTAGGTGCTCCAAATTCTGGAAAATCAAGTATTATTAATCGTTTGGCTGGAAAACCTGTTGCTATTGTAACGGAAGAAGCAGGGACAACTCGTGATGCTTTAGAAATTAGATTAATACTTGGTGGTTTGCCAGTTTTTTTAACAGATACTGCTGGTTTTAGAAAAACAGAAAGTAAAATTGAACAATTAGGTATAGAAACTGCAAAACAACATATTATAGATGCTGATTTAGTTATTTTGGTTGATGATATGAATAATCCTCAAGAAATTCATTTACCAAAAACATCAGCTGAAATATGGCGTGTTGGCAATAAACTTGATCTTTATAAAGGAGATAAAACACGTTGGTCTATACAGTTTTCAGCATTAAGTGGCTTAAATTTTGATCATTTTATAAAGGAAATAGAATCATTTTGTCTGCATCGTGTTGCTGAAATTGGTAATGTTGTTTCAGCACAAAAAAGACAACTCCAATTATTAAAAGAAGCTGTTCAAGAAATTGATGCTTCAATAAATCATATTTCTCTTGATTTAAGTTTACGTGCAGAACATCTTCGTCGTGCAAGTGATGCACTTGGACGAATCACGGGTGATATTAATGTTGAAGATTTACTTGATGTTATTTTTTCACAATTTTGTGTTGGTAAATAAATGATTCACGTGAAACTTTAAAATAGTTTGATATGGAATAAACAAATGCAATTGTATGATGTTATTGTTGTTGGAGGGGGTCACGCCGGCTGTGAAGCTGCTTCAGCTTCAGCACGTGTTGGAGCAAAAACAGCACTTGTTACTTATCAAATATCAGAACTTGGTACAATGTCATGTAATCCTGCTATTGGCGGACTTGGAAAAGGGCATCTCGTCCGTGAAATAGATGCTTTGGGTGGCTTAATGGGGCAAGCTGCAGATGCTGCTGGAATACAATTTAGACTTCTTAACCGGCGTAAAGGACCAGCAGTCAGAGGACCACGCACACAAGCTGATCGACAATTATATAAAAACGCAATTCAAGGGTTTTTACAAAAACAAGAAAATTTAAAGCTCATTGAAGATGAAGTTATTGATCTAATTGTTGAAAATGGTCATGTTTCAGGTGTTTGTTTAAAAAAACAAGGGAATATTTTTTCTAAAGCTGTGGTTTTAACAACAGGTACATTTCTGCGTGGTCTTATTTATATTGGTGATAAAACATGGCATGCCGGTCGTATGGGTGAACAATCAAGTATGCAACTTGCTGAGCGCTTGAAAGAATATGACATAAAGCTTGGACGATTAAAAACAGGAACTCCCCCTCGCCTTAGTAAAAAAACAATTCGTTGGGAAATACTTCCAAAACAACAAGCTGATGAATATCCAGTACCTTTTTCTTTTTTAACAGAGAAAATAGAACAACCTCAGATTGAATGTGCAATTACACGTACAAATGCGCAAACACATCAAATTATTAGTGAAAATATACATCGCTCTGCTTTATATTCAGGAGCTATTGAAGGGCCTGGACCACGTTATTGTCCTTCAATTGAGGATAAAATTATTAAATTTGGTGAACGAGATGGACATCAAATCTTCTTAGAACCAGAAGGATTAGATAGCGATATTATTTATCCAAATGGTATTTCTACCTCTCTTCCTGAGGATATACAAATTTCTTTCTTGAAGACTATTGAAGGATTAGAAAACGTAAAGGTTTTACAACCAGGCTACGCTATTGAATATGATTTTGTTGATCCTAAACAACTGACAAGAACCTTAGAATTAAAATCTTTACCAGGATTATTCTTAGCAGGTCAGATTAATGGTACAACAGGATATGAAGAAGCTGCAGCACAGGGACTTTTGGCAGGGCTCAATGCTGCCCGTCAGGTGGGTGATTTAAAGAAAATTATTTTGAGCCGTTCGGTGGCTTATATTGGAGTTATGGTTGATGATTTAGTTTCACGAGGGGTTTGTGAACCTTATCGAATGTTTACATCACGGGCAGAATTTCGTTTATCTTTACGTGCTGATAATGCTGATGCTCGTTTAACTCCTTTAGCACAACAATGGGGTATTATTAGTGATACTCGATGGAAATTATATCAACATAAACAAAAATATCTTGATCAAGCACGGTCAATTTGTCAAAAACTCTTTTTAACTCCCAATGAAGCATCTGCTCATGGATTACATATAAATCATGATGGAGTTCGGCGATCAGCTTATGATCTTTTAGCTTATCCTGGTATGAATATAGAACGTCTTTCATCTTTTTGGCCTCAATTACAATCAATCGATGCTAAAACTGTTGAAACTCTAGAAATTGAAGCACAATATGCAGTTTATTTAGAAAGACAAGCACAAGATATTGCTGTTCTTCAACGAGATGAACGTTTAGAAATTCCTGCTTCTCTTGACATTCAAGCAATTTCTGGGCTTTCAAATGAATTAAAAACAAAAATTCAACAAGCATCACCACGCTCAATTGCTGATGCACAAAAAATTGATGGCATGACACCAGCAGCATTATCATTAATTATTACATCTATTCAGCGTCAAAGACGTGAAAAGGCAAAATCAACTTAATGACTTTCTTGATAGAACAAAAATATCAGGATCTCTTAAATCTAGTTCCTTCTGTTTCACGTGAAACGGTAGAAAATTTAATGAGATTCGAATCTCTTGTGATTCAATGGAATAAACGTATTAATTTAATATCTACTGCGACAGTACCAGCTTTATGGACACGTCATATTTTAGATTCTGCTCAGATTTATCCTTTACATAATCAGTGTTTGCATTGGTGTGATTTTGGATCAGGAGGGGGATTTCCCGCAATTGTTATTGCTATTTTTCTCAAAAATAAAAAAGGAGGACATATTGATTTGGTTGAAAGCAATGGAAAAAAAGTCGCTTTTTTACGAACAGTCATTGCTCATTTGGATCTTCCAGCAACAGTTCATCATTGTAGAATTGAAGATGTATATCAGAAAATAAATAAGCCAGAGATTATAACTGCGAGAGGTTTGGCTTCGTTGGATGTTCTTTTACAACTTTTATCTCCTCTGTTAACACAAAAAACAATAGCTCTTTTTCAAAAAGGTCGGGATTATATGACAGAAATAAAAAATGCCTCTGCCAATTGGCGTTTTGATCTGCTAAAACATCAAAGTAAAATTGATACAAGTTCTGTTATCTTAGAAATTTCTCATGTTCAATCATGTAAAGGGTAAGGCAAAATGAGCGAAACACGAATTATCGCTATTGCAAACCAAAAAGGTGGGGTGGGTAAAACAACGACAGCTATTAACCTTGCAACAGCTTTGGCAGCTATAGGTGAAAATATTCTTATTATGGATATTGATCCACAAGGTAATGCAAGTACAGGACTTGGAATTGATCGTAATAGTCGTCCTTTATCCTCTTACGATGTTTTAATTTCTGGAATTTCTGTGGTCGATGCTGCTTTAAAAACAGTTGTGCCTAATTTGCATATTGTACCTTCTACACTTGATCTTTTAGGTGTTGAAATGGAAATTGCTTCATCGCAAGATCGTATTCAGCGGTTACGCAAAGCTCTGTGTGAAGATCAGATGGTGTCTCAAAAATTCAGTTATATTTTGATTGATTGTCCTCCTTCACTTAATCTTTTAACATTAAATGCTATGGGGGCAGCAGATTCTGTTTTGGTGCCAATGCAATGCGAATTTTTAGCACTTGAGGGTTTAAGCCAATTGCTTGAAACAGTAAAACAAGTACGGTATGCTTTAAATCCATCTCTAGAAATTCAAGGTATTGTTTTAACGATGTACGATGGACGTAATAACCTTTCAAATCAAGTTGTTGAAGATGTACGCTCTTTTATGGGAGAAAAGGTTTACCGTACTGTTATTCCACGTAATGTACGTGTTTCTGAAGCTCCTTCTTTTGGTAAACCGGCATTACTTTATGATCTTAAATGTGCTGGTAGTCAGGCCTATTTACGACTGGCAACAGAGGTTATTCAGCGCGAAAAACAAGCAAAAACTGCTGCTTAAAAAGTGTGAGAAAAGTAATTTAAAGTAATTTATTGTGAGGTTAGTTCAAAGAGTAAAATCATGAATGATGATCAATCAAAAAAAAGACTAGGTCGTGGATTGGCAGCATTAATCGGAGATGTCAGTTTAAATAATGATCCTGCACATCTATTAAATCCTGCGAGATTCACAATGAAGTCAAATATGGATTCTATCGTTTCTGAACGGTTGGTATCTATTGAACTTATTTCACGTAATCCCAATAATCCACGACGTCACTTTACGGATTTAGAACTTGAAAATTTAGCTCAGTCAATTCGTCAACATGGTGTTGTTCAACCTGTTCTTGTAAGGCCTTCACCTCATCACCCCGGTCGGTTTGAATTAATCGCTGGTGAGCGGCGGTGGCGTGCTGCACAACGAGCCAATTTAAATCAATTACCCGTTATTATTCGCGATGTAGATGATAAGACAGCTTTAGAATTAGCTATTATTGAGAATATTCAACGTGCTGATCTTAATCCTATTGAAGAAGCAATGGGATATGAAATGTTGCTTAATGAACATGGTTATACTCAGGCAGATTTGGCACAAGTTATTGGAAAAAGCCGAAGTTATGTTACAAATACTCTTCGTTTGTTAAAACTTCCACCAGAAGTACAGAAATTTTTGATTGATGGCCAACTTTCCGCTGGTCATGCACGTTGCCTCATTACTGTCAACAATCCACAAGATTTGGCTGAAAAGATTATTCATGAAGGGCTCTCTGTTCGTCAGGCAGAAGTGCTTACACATGAACAGGCAAATCCTAAACTTAAAAAACGAACTTTAGTGGAAAAAGATACGGAAACAAAATCTTTAGAAAAATTATTGACTGATATGATCGGAATGAAAGTAGCCATTCGACACGGTAAAGATGGTGGTGATTTAAAAATACATTATTCTTCATTAGAAGAATTAGATGATATTTGTCGGCGTTTACAAAGTTAATCAATAGTCCACAAAAGAGTACGAATTCGGTTAATATGTTTTTGACCAAATTCCAGATTACTTTGAGATAAAGTAATTTTTTCATCAAAATTATCGTTGTCTTCAAGTGCTGATACTGCAGCCAATGTTGCTTGAAGTGCCATAAAACCAACAACATAATCTCTTGGTGTAATATTGTGTTTTTCTAAAACGCCAGCAAGTTTTGGTCGACCAGATACAGAAGCAACAAGCCCTTCAATACTATTATCATTTCCAGTACCAGGTGCGTCTGGTTCTGCGGGTAAATTCGCAACTTCTATTTTAATTTGTTCCATTTTTACAAGAAAATCTTCTGTTAAAGGATAATTCGCAACGATATTTGAGGGAAGAGTAGATGTTATAACAGAATGATAATCTGTTTCATTTGCCATTGTTTTTTGAGCATATGTCGCAAAGGGAGAGAGTAAAATAAAAAACACATACAATGCCAATTTCAACATGGTTAGAACTATTCCCTTCTTTTACAGTTTTTTAGCAACAACTTTCTTTATTTGCTTTTTTGTTGGCAAGATTTTTCTACAAAGTATTATTCATTTCAGTAATGAAAAGAATTTATAATTTTTCTTGTTCTAAAATCGTTAGTAGAATTATAGTATTGTTGCATTGTGACAAAAAAGATTTTTCCATTCTTTAGATGATAAATATGGCTCAGTAATTAATGCAAAAAGAGCGTTAATTTTAATATCTTTATGATTGTGATAAAAAGTATTTCATCAAAGAAACTAACAATCTTTCTTTAGATTTTAATATTTAATAATGCCTTTTTGAAAGAATATATACCAATGATAAGCTGGTATTATGGATTTCTTTGTCTTTAGAAAATCAAGTTAAATTATATTTTTTATGCATGAATAGGCTTATCAAAAAATTTTCCTATCAATAAATTGCTCGATTAACATAAATTTTTATTCATAAATAATACTGGGCAAGAATTTATAAAATCATTCAATGATAATAGATATTACTCTGCTTGAGAATTAGATTTATCCTTTTTTATCAAAGGGGTTGTTGAATATTTCATAATGATAGTTATTTGTGATAGCATAAATATGAGAGTTATGGACATAACACCAAATACTTTAAAACTAGCCCAGAAATTATCACTGAAGTTACGCCAAATGACTTCATTTAGAACAGCAAGAAAAACGAAAAAAAATGCCCACCGATAGGTCAATTTTTGCCATCCTGTATCGTTCATTTTAAGAGTAGAATCAAAAACATAACGCAATAATGGTTTTTTGAATAATAGGCCACCAAAAAGAATAAGCGCAAATAAACTATTGATGATTGTGGGTTTCATTTTGATAAAAGTGTCATTATGAAGCCAGAGAGTTAAAAACCCAAAGACCAGGACGAATATCCCTGAGATAAGTGGCACTATGGGAATTTTGCGCATAATGAACCATGATAAGCTTAAAGCAATAATAATCGCTATCATAAAAACAGCAGTTGCAGGAAAAATAGGTTTGTTAAAGCTTTTAAAGAGTCCAATATTATTAATTAGCCATTGCCCTTTATAATTGGCGAGAAAAAAAACAACTAATGGACCCATTTCTAAAAGAAGTTTAAGTGTTGGTGAGGATGTTTCTCGGCTGTTGTTTATATTTTTCAAATCGGGGTTGTTGGATGAATTAGATTTAGAATGTTTCATGAAGATTTTCCTACAATAGCTTTCGCAAAATCAGAAGCAGAAAAAGGTTCAAGATCCTCAATCTTTTCTCCTATACCGATAAAATAGACGGGTAATTTATATTTATTTGCAATGGCGATTAGAATTCCCCCTCGTGCAGTACCATCAAGTTTTGTCATAACTAAACCATTAACACCAGCAACATTATGGAAAATATCTACTTGATTGAGTGCATTTTGCCCGGTTGTTGCATCAAGCGTTTGAAGGACTGTGTGGGGTGCTTGAGGATTATGTTTCTTTAAAACACGAATAATTTTTGCTAATTCATCCATTAATTCACTTTTATTTTGTAGGCGTCCAGCGGTGTCGATGATTAAAACATCACTTTCTTCCTTTTTTGCTTTTTCATAAGCATCAAAAGCTAAACTAGCAGCATCTGCACCAAGTTTAGTTGAAATAACATTAGCTCCTGTACGTTCACCCCAAATATGTAATTGTTCAATGGCTGCAGCACGAAATGTATCACCAGCAGCCAACGTGATTTTCAACCCACCTTCTGCTAATTTAGCAGCTAATTTTCCAATAGTTGTTGTTTTTCCTGTTCCATTGACACCTACCAGCAAAATAACATGAGGTTTATGACTAAGATCAAGTTCCAGCGGGATAGCAACAGGTTCAAGAACTTTTTTGATTTCATCAGCCATGATGGTATAAAGATCATCTAGAGATAAATCTTTCTCATAACGGCTGGATGCTAAGATGTCGCTAATGCGTGTGGCTGTCTCTACACCAAGATCCGCTTGGATAAGAATATTTTCTAACTCTTGCAATGTGTCTTCATCAAGTTTCTTTTTGATAAAAAGTGCACCAAGGGAATCACTTAATTGCTGAGAAGAAAGAGATAATCCTTTTTTAAGACGCTCAAACCATGCCTCTTTTTGTTCAATAGGCAAGGAAGGTAGGTGTTCTTCAATTGTCTTTTCTTTAATTGTGTCAGTGACAATCACTTTTCCAGAAAGAGATTCAAAAGATGAAGATTCACTGTTCTGTGTTGGTGTTTCCCTTTGTTTTTCTTTTTCAATATGGGTATTTTCAGATGTAGAAGCGTGATTATTCTTTGTGGTTTGTTCAGCTGTATCAGCTGTAGAAGTTTCATGAGGAGTAGGAACTTGTTGTTTTTGTTTGATAGTTTGCTCTTTAGATTTACGGAAAGAGAATATTTTTTTGATAAAAGACTGTGTCATAAGAGCTTTCCTATTCAAGCTGCATTCCATTTAATATGTTCAGCAATTAATTTATTACCATCATGGCCAATAATAAGGGCTTTAATGATTGTTCCAGCTTTAGTACCTTTGATGTGTGTGAGTGTGTAATCTTCAGTTCGTCCAATTTCATCTTTTTCAACAAGGATTGTTTGTTGAGTGTTTTTTAAATGAGAAAGATGTTTTTGATAGGCTTTTTTTCCTGCATTACGGAGCTTTTCTGCACGAGTTTTTATTATTTCGCGGTTAACTTGAGGCATACGGGCAGCAGGTGTTCCTTCTCTTGGGCTAAAGGGAAAAACATGAAGATGCGTTAAATTACATTCATCGATCAAAGCTAAACTGTTTTGAAACATTTCTTCTGTTTCGGTTGGAAAACCAGCAATTAGATCGGCACCATAAACCATTGTAGGGCGTTTAGCGCGTAAGTCTTGACAAAACTGGATTGCGTTTTCACGCAAATGTCGCCGTTTCATTCGTTTTAGAATCATATTACTGCCAGCTTGTAAAGATAAATGCAGGTAGGGCATTATTCTTTTTTCATAAGCTAGGAGATCGATTAATTCTTGATCTATTTCAATAGAATCGATTGATGAAAGACGTAGTCGTGGTAAATCAGGGACATGATGCAAGATGGCTGAAACTAATTTTCCTAACGAGGCTTTTCCTGGCAAATCGGCACCATAACTTGTAAGGTCAACACCTGTGAGGACTATTTCTTGAACACCATTGCCTATAAACTTTTTAATTTGTTCAATGATAGTACCCATAGGAACTGAGCGTGATGGCCCACGGCTATAAGGAATAATGCAAAATGTACAGCGATGATCGCATCCATTTTGCACTTGTACAAAAACACGCGTACGGCCTTCTATTGCACCAACCATGTGGGGGGCAATGTTGCGCACCTCCATAATGTCATTAACACGCAATTTTTCATCGTGATTTATGCCAAAATCAGGAAATTGACGATAGGAATGGGTATGGAGTTTTTCTTCATTCCCTAAAACAAGATCCACTTCTGTCATAAGAGCAAAATTTTCTGCTTCTGTTTGAGCTGCGCATCCTGTAACAACAATACGGGCATGAGGATTTTCACGTTTAGCTTTACGGATAGCTTGTTTGGCTTGTCGCACTGCTTCAGCAGTAACAGCACAAGTGTTAAAGATAATGGCATCACCTTTGAGCTTATCAAGACCAGCAGAAGCACTTTTTTCACGAATGACTTCTGATTCATAACTATTAAGTCGACAACCAAATGTTACAATTTTTATAGCCATCAGGAATAATCCTTTTCATAAGCCCCTGTTAGGGGATCAAAAAGACCGTTGAATTCATATTCTGCCTGGCCTGTCATGATAATATGGTTATCTTCTCGATAATGAATAGCAAGTGTTCCTCCTGGTAGATTTACATCAATATGGCGTTCAGTTAATCCACGTCGGTAAGCGGCTACAGCACTAGCACAAGCAGCGCTCCCACATGCTTTTGTTAATCCAGCCCCCCGCTCCCACGTGCGTAAGGTTAGACTTTTTTGTGATGTTACAAAAGCAATAGAAATATTACACCGTTCTGGAAAAAGTAGGTCATGTTCAAGCTTTGGTCCATATTTTTCTAATGGAATAGATTGAATATTGTGATCGACGAAAAAAATAGCATGCAAATTTCCGACGGATACAAGGCAGGCATCCTGTAGGGGGCCGGCAGTTATTTTTACATGATTAGTATCGGCTATTTCGCGTGAAACAGGCATATCTTTTGCATTAAGATGTGGACACCCCATATCAACGCAAATAAGACCATTACTTTGGCGTTCACCTTCAACAATTCCGGCAGGTGTTTCTAATCGAAAGCTTTTATTAAGGGTGTGATTTGAGAGCCATTCGATAACACAACGTGTACCATTACCGCAGGCTTTTGCTATTGAACCATCAGCATTCCATATTTCGATGCGAAAGTCTGTATCATTTTGAATTGGTGGATGAATAGCCATAATTTGATCAAAATGTGTTTGGGGATCTACAGCTAGGGTAAGAATTGCTTGTGGTGTGATATTATGTGTGCTTTCACGCATATCAGCAACAATGATTTGATTTCCAAGACCATTCATTTTGCTGAAAGGTATCTTCATAAGATTTCTCTATTTTGAGTGGTAAATGATAAGCACAATAAGGCAATATATGACTGAAAATCTTTCAGATTACTAGTATTTGTTCAAGATAAAGCTAAATAAGAAGAGGCATTATTATTCGAGATTGATGATTTTCATCGCATTTCCATGTTTTTTGCCTTTATTTCACGAGTTTTTTTTATTTATTAATTTATCTTAATATAATGGTACATATAAATGGTAGTACACATATAAGAATGCTTTCACGTCTTTTGAGTACGTTTATTTATTATTATTTATGGAAGGCTATTATTATGGGAAGGAGTAAAATATGATCTTTTCAAGAGTTTCAGTTTTCATTGCACTATCAGCTATAACTATTTTAAGTGGTTGTTCAACATCCCGATTTGGGAATAATGGTAACACACAAGAGGTTATTTATCCTGTTCAGCAGATGTCGGAATCTGTAACAGAATCTGATCTTACAGAAATTGAAACGTCTGTTTCTTCAATGAGTGAGGGTGAATATCCTAGTAGTGAAATACAAGAAGCGAGTATTGAGCTACCAGGTAATACTGTTGATTTATTTCCTGCCAGTATTGCTGGTGTGTGGAATTTGTCTGTAAACGGTAAGGTTTGCCGAGTTGCGACCCCACAGACAAAATTTGGTCAAGGGTACCGTGCTGGTCCTTTACTTTGTCCAAAAATATTTTCTGGAGTTAAATCATGGGCTATCAAGGGAAAGAGATTATATTTCTATGATGACTCAGGGCACGCTGTAGCTGCTTTTTACTCCACCAATGGGAATTATTTTGAGGGGCGTACATTTGATAACCAGCCAGTTTTTTTAAGCCGTTGATAAAAAAGAAAGATTGTTCATAAATATGTGTGTGGATTTTTCTTTTACTGAAAATGATTTGCAAAGGGGACGCTTGGATGGTTTTAGTTTCGACGTGCTATGAAAGTTTAGTTTCCAAAGGAGAAATTAATTCGGATCCAGCTCAATTAGCTTTAATAAAATATTTTGATTGTTTGCTGCAAGAAATTTCGGCACAAAATACTTTTCAGTCTTGGGCATTTTGGCGTCGCTTTAAAAGAAAAAAACAACCCTGTTTACGTGTTTTTAAACAAAATGATAATCATGGTCGTATTCAGGGGCTATATATTTATGGTGAAGTAGGGCGTGGCAAAACCATGTTAATGGATTTGTTTTTCTCTTGTTTACCGCAAGGCAGTAAAAAACGCGCCCATTTCAATGATTTTATGGCTGATGTCCATGAACGTATCAAAATACATCGTCAGATGCTTAAAGATACAAAAGCTAAACAAGATGATCCTATTTTAGCTGTTGCAAAAGATCTTGCACAAGAAGCGCGCGTGCTTTGTTTTGATGAATTTAGTGTAACAGATATTGCAGATGCTATGGTACTCTACCGCCTTATTACGGCTTTGTTTGATCATGGGGTTATTTTCGTTGCCACTTCGAATGTTGCTCCTGATGATCTTTATCGTAATGGTTTGAATCGAGAGCTTTTTTTGCCTTTTATTCAAATTTTAAAGACCCATGTTAACGTTGTTAATCTTGATGCAAAAACAGATTATCGTCTTGAAAAGTCAGATCTACACCATGTGTATGTAACACCGTTAGGGCCTGCGGCAGATGCAAGTATGAATCAGGCATGGGAGTTTGTGCTGCAGGGTCAAAAAGAAGTGTCTGATACTCTATCTGTAAGGGGGCGCTTTGTTCATATTGCACGTTCTGGTGCAGGGTGTGTGCGCTTTGATTATCAAGATCTGTGTGCAAAACCTTTGGCGGTAGCTGAGTATTTAGCGTTAGGAGAGCGTTATCATACAATTTTTATTGATAATGTTCCGGTGATGGATGATACCCATCGCAATGAAACAAAACGGTTTATTTTGCTTATTGATACCCTTTATGAACGCCACATAAGACTGTTTATGTCGATGGCAGCAGGGCTTGAAGATTTATATCAAGGGTACTGGCAAACAACAGAAACATTTGAGTTTCAAAGAATACAATCACGTCTTTTTGAAATGCAAAGCCAAGACTATCTAGATATTTGGAAAAAACAGTTTTTGGATAAAATAAAATGATTATTACTTTGTCTTTAGATAAACTATAAAAATAATAGTTCTTTGAATTTAAAAGTATTGTAATAATCTATTGTATTTTTTTAAGATTCATCTTATCGGTAAAATGCAGTAAATTTCTAATTTTTGATTTATAGAGGGATTTTATGTCAATGAAGAGAGAAATGTGATTAATTTCATACTTTCCCATTTTTGATAAATTTAGGGGAAATATTCAATCTTATTGGCGCTGGGAATTTTGCGCTTGGTTATCTGATAAAAATTGAGAAAGAAAAAATGGCACGAAAGAAAATAGCTCTTATTGGCTCCGGTATGATTGGGGGTACTTTAGCACATATGATTGGGCTTAAAGAACTTGGTGATGTCGTCTTGTTTGATATTATGGAGGGAATGCCGCAGGGTAAAGCTCTCGATATAGCTGAATCTTCACCGGTTGATGGTTTTGATGTCAATTTAACAGGTTCTAATGCTTATGAAGCAATTGAAGGAGCTGATGTTATTATTGTAACTGCAGGTGTTGCGCGCAAGCCTGGTATGAGTCGTGATGACCTTTTAGGGATTAATCTAAAAGTTATGGAACAGGTTGGTGCAGGAATTAAAAAATATGCACCTTCAGCGTTTGTTATCTGTATTACAAATCCTCTTGATGTGATGGTTTGGGCGTTACAGAAATTTTCAGGTCTTCCAGTGCAAAAAGTTGTTGGTATGGCCGGTGTTCTTGATTCGGCGCGGTTTCGTTATTTCTTGTCTGAAGAATTTAACGTTTCTGTTAAGGATGTAACAGCGTTTGTTTTAGGGGGGCATGGTGATTCGATGGTGCCTTTGGTGCGCTATTCGACTGTTGGTGGTATTCCTTTGCCTGATCTTGTTAAGATGGGTTGGACAACTCAAGAAAAACTTGATCAAATTGTTCAACGTACACGTGATGGCGGTGCAGAAATTGTGAGTTTGCTCAAAACAGGTTCTGCTTTTTATGCACCAGCTTCTTCTGCCGTTTCTATGGCTGAAGCTTATTTGAAAGATACTAAGCGTGTTGTTCCTGTTGCTGCTTATCTTTCAGGTGAATATGGCATCAAAGATATGTATGTTGGTGTTCCTGTTGTTATTGGTGCTGGTGGTGTTGAAAGAGTGGTTGAAATTGATCTTAATAGGGATGAAAAAGATGCTTTCGAAAAGTCAGTCGACGCAGTGCAAAAGCTCTGTGAGGCTTGCGTTTCTATTGCACCTAATCTTAAAAAATAAAGCTCAATTCTACGCTTAAAATTAATATGTTTTAAGTGTTTGAGGGTTGATTTAGTGGTCCATAAAAGAAAAGGGAAAACGAATGAATATTCATGAGTATCAAGCCAAACGTATACTTCACGAATATGGTGCACCAATTGCAAACGGTGTGGCTGTTTATTCTGTAGAACAAGCTGAAAAGTGGGCGAAAAAATTACCGGGACCACTTTACGTGGTAAAAAGTCAAATTCACGCTGGAGGTCGTGGTAAGGGGAAGTTCAAAGAACTTGGTCCTGACGCAAAGGGTGGTGTTCGGCTTGCACAATCGGTTGAAGAGGTTGTTGCTAATGTAAAAGAAATGCTTGGTAAAACTTTGGTAACCAAACAAACAGGTGCAGAAGGTAAGCAGGTTAACCGTCTTTATATTGAAGATGGTGCTGACATTGAAAGAGAGCTTTACCTTTCACTTTTAGTTGATCGTACGGTTGGTCAGGTTGTTTTTGTCGTGTCAACAGAAGGGGGCATGGACATTGAGACGGTTGCTGAAGAAACACCCGAAAAGATACTCACTCTTCCTATTGATTGCGCAAAGGGTGTTACCTCTGTAGATTGCACGAAGCTTTGTGATGCATTAGATTTGCATGATAGTGCGCGTGAAGATGGCGAAAAACTCTTTCCTATTCTTTATAAAGCTTTTTGTGAAAAGGATATGAGTCTTCTTGAAATCAATCCACTTATTGTTATGAAAGATGGTCATTTGCGTGTTCTTGATGCGAAAGTTTCTTTTGATAATAATGCTTTGTTTCGTCATCCAGATATTTTAGAGTTACGTGATGTTTCAGAAGAGGATCCAAAAGAGATCGAAGCATCAAAGCATGACCTTGCTTATATCGCTCTTGATGGTACGATTGGCTGCATGGTAAATGGTGCAGGTCTTGCTATGGCAACGATGGATATTATCAAACTTTATGGAGCTGAGCCAGCCAATTTCCTTGATGTTGGTGGTGGTGCTTCAAAAGAAAAAGTTACTTCTGCTTTTAAAATTATTACCGCTGATCCGAATGTTAAAGGCATTTTGGTCAATATTTTTGGTGGAATTATGCGCTGTGATGTTATTGCTGAAGGTGTCGTTGCTGCTGTTAAGGATGTTGGTTTGAAAGTTCCTTTAGTTGTTCGTCTTGAAGGCACCAATGTTGAGCGCGGTAAAGAAATTATCGATAATAGTGGTTTGAATGTTATTTCTGCTGATGATTTAGATGATGCTGCTCAGAAAATTGTTACAGCCGTGAAGGAAGCTTAAGTTATGTCGATTCTTGTCAATAAAAATACAAAAGTTTTAGTTCAAGGGCTTACAGGGAAAACGGGAACGTTTCACACAGAACAGGCACTTGCTTATCATGGTACGCAAATGGTTGGTGGTATTAACCCTAAAAAAGGGGGTGAAACGTGGGAAGGGTCAAAAGGAGAAACTCTCCCTATTTTTGCCAGTGTTGCAGAGGGTAAAGAAAAAACGGGTGCTGATGCTTCTGTTATTTATGTGCCCCCTGCAGGTGCTGCGGCAGCTATTATAGAGGCTATAGAAGCTGAGATCGGTTTAATTGTCTGTATTACAGAAGGCATACCGGTTATGGATATGGTTGAAGTTAAGGCTAAATTAGAACAGTCACAATCACGCTTAATTGGCCCTAATTGTCCTGGTATTCTCACGCCTAATGAATGTAAGATCGGTATTATGCCTGGTTCTATTTTTAAGAAGGGTTCTGTTGGTATTGTTTCACGGTCGGGAACTTTAACCTATGAAGCAGTGTTTCAAACGAGTCGTGAAGATCTTGGGCAGACAACTGCTATTGGTATTGGAGGTGATCCTGTTAAGGGGACTGAATTTATCGATGTATTGGAAATGTTTTTGGCTGATGATGAAACCGAGTCTATTGTTATGATCGGAGAAATTGGTGGTTCCGCTGAAGAAGAAGCGGCACAATTTATCAAAGACGAAGCCAAAAAAGGCCGTAAAAAACCGATGGTTGGTTTTATTGCTGGTCGTACAGCCCCTCCAGGGCGTACGATGGGGCATGCTGGAGCGGTGATTTCTGGTGGTAAAGGTGGTGCAGAAGATAAGATTTCTGCAATGGAATCTGCTGGAATTCGTGTTTCTCCTTCACCGTCACAAATTGGTAAGACTTTGGTTTCAGTTTTGAAGGGATAAAAGAAAGTTTTATCTGGGTGGGTCTTTGTATCCATCCAGATAAACCGAAAAGTAAAATTTTTTTTACAATGTCCCGATTCTTAGTTAAAAGTAATGTGGGTATATTAAGGAGACGGAACGAGATGTTCCGGGAAGATATATGACAAGGCAGAATGAGATAAATGGTCTTTTTGCGCAAACGTCGTTTCTGTATGGTGGGAATGCAGATTATATAGATCAGCTTTATGCCGAATACGAAAAAAATCCCACGAATGTGGATGAGCAATGGCGTGATTTTTTTGAGAGTTTTCAAGACAGTAAAGAAGATGTTCTTAAAAATGCTGAAGGGGCAACATGGCAGCGTGACCATTGGCCGTTAAAGGCAAGTGGAGAATTGGTTTGTGCTTTAGATGGTGATTGGTCTGCCCTTGAAAAGCATTTAGGTGATAAGTTAAAGGCAAAAGCCGCTGTGCAAAAAGGGGCGGCTTCTAGCAAACAAGATATTGTTCAAGCAACTCGAGATTCTATTCAAGCCCTTATGATGATCCGTGCTTATCGGACACATGGGCATCTTCGTGCGCGGCTTGATCCGCTCCAGTTGGCAGAAAAACCTGAGGATTATAAAGAACTATCTCCAGAAACTTATGGTTTTAGTTCTGCAGATTATGAACGCCCGATTTTTATTGATAATGTGTTAGGGTTAGAATACGCAACCATTCCACAAATGCTTGAGATTCTTAACCGTGTTTACTGTTCAACAATTGGTGCAGAATATATGCATATTTCTGATCCCGCTCAAAGAGTGTGGATTCAAGAGCGTATTGAGGGATCAGGTAAGCAGAGTGCTTTCACACAGGAAGATAAAAAAGCTATTCTTAACAAGCTTATAGAAGCAGAAGGTTTTGAACAGTTTTTAGATACAAAATATAAAGGTGCAAAGCGTTTTGGTCTTGATGGTGGTGAGGCACTTATTCCTGCTCTTGAACAAATTATTAAGTGTGGAAATGCTTTAGGTGTGCAAGAGGTTCTTGTTGGAATGGCTCACCGTGGCCGTTTAAATGTTCTTTCACAAGTTCTGGCAAAACCGCACCGGGCTATTTTCCATGAATTTAAAGGTGGTTCTTATAAGCCTGATGATGTGGCGGGATCGGGTGATGTAAAATATCACTTAGGAGCTTCAGTTGACCGTGAAATTAATGGTCAAAAAGTTCATTTATCGCTTTTACCTAATCCATCTCATCTTGAAATTATTGATCCGGTTGTTATTGGGAAAGCGCGCGCTAAACAAGATCAACTTGTTGGCCCTGCACGCACTGACGTTATTCCGTTAAGTGAGCGTTCAAAAGTAATGCCTGTGTTAATTCATGGTGATGCAGCTTTTGCAGGGCAAGGCGTTCTTCAGGAAACTTTTGGTCTTTCAGGTTTAAAAGGTTATAGTGTTGCGGGCTCTATCCATGTAATTGTCAATAATCAGATTGGATTTACAACTAATCCGCGCTTTTCACGCTCTTCATCTTATTCATCGGATATTGCGAAGATGATTGGTGCACCAATTTTTCATGTTAATGGTGATGATCCTGAAGCGGTTGTTTTTGCAGCAAAAATAGCAACAGAGTTCCGTCAAACTTTTCATAAGCCGGTGGTGATTGATATGTTCTGTTATCGCCGTTATGGACACAATGAAGGCGATGAACCTTCTTTTACGCAACCTCTTATGTATAAAGCAATTCGTAACCACAAGACGACAGTTCAACTTTATAGTGACCAGTTGGTAGCACAAGGAGTTATTGGTTTAGAAGAAATTGAGCGCCAAAAGAAAGAATGGCGCGATAAGCTTGAGATTGAATTTGAAGCAGGTGCTTCTTATAATCCCGATAAAGCTGATTGGCTTGATGGAAATTGGTCAGGTTTGAAAGCGGCTGGTGATGCTGAAGAACAGTGTTGTGGTGCAACAGGCGTTGAGTTGAAAACTTTAAAGGAAATTGGGCAAAAGCTTGTCGAGGTTCCATCAAGTTTTCATGTCCATAAAACTATTCAGCGTTTTTTAAACAATCGTGCTAAAATGTTTGAGATCGGTGAGGGAATTGATTGGGCAACAGCTGAGGCTTTGGCTTTTGGTTCACTTTGTTTAGAGGGAACACCAATTCGTCTTTCTGGTGAAGATGTTGAACGTGGGACCTTTTCGCAACGTCACTCAGTTCTTTATGACCAAGAAAATGAAACACGTTATATTCCTTTGAATAATTTACAAAAAGAGCAAGCACTTTATGAAGTTGTAAATTCCATGCTCTCTGAGGAAGCAGTTCTTGGTTTTGAGTATGGATATTCACTTGCTGAGCCACGTGGTTTAACGCTTTGGGAAGCACAATTTGGTGATTTTGCTAATGGTGCACAGGTCATTTTTGATCAATTTATTTCATCTGCAGAGCATAAATGGCTTCGTATGTCTGGTCTTGTCTGTTTGTTACCTCATGGTTTTGAGGGGCAAGGGCCAGAGCACTCTTCGGCACGTTTGGAGCGTTATCTTCAACTTTGTGCGGAGGATAATATGCAGGTTGCTAATTGTACAACTCCTGCAAATTATTTTCATATTTTACGGAGACAAATTAAACGCGATTTCCGGAAACCATTGATTTTGATGACGCCTAAATCACTTTTGCGTCATAAACGGGCGGTCTCTTCTTTAAGCGAAATGGGGCCAAAAACGAATTTCCACCATTTATTGCTTGATGATGCGCAATGTCTTAAAGATTCTGCGATTAAGTTGCAAAAAGATGATAAGATCCGCCGTGTTGTTCTTTGTACGGGTAAGGTTTATTATGATCTTTATGAGGAGCGTGAAAAAAGGGGAATTGATAATGTTTATTTGCTTCGCGTTGAACAGCTTTATCCTTTTCCAGCGAAAGCTTTAGCGGATGTACTGTCACGCTTTTTACAAGCTGAAATTGTTTGGTGCCAGGAAGAACCCAAAAATATGGGAGCGTGGTCGTTTATTGAGCCTTACTTGGAGCAGGTTTTAACCCGTATTAATGCAAAATATTCACGTGCGCGTTATGCTGGGCGCCCTGCGAGTGCATCGCCAGCTGCTGGATTAATGTCTAAACATCTTGAACAACTTGCCGCGTTTCTTGAAGACGCGTTGGGTTCTTAACTTAATTATTACTCTGACGTATGGAAAAATATTATGGCTAGTGAAATCCGTGTTCCTACTTTGGGCGAATCGGTTACTGAAGCAACAATTGGCAAATGGTTTAAACAGTGTGGTGAAGCCGTTGCTGTAGATGAGCCTTTGGTTGAATTGGAAACTGATAAAGTAACGGTTGAAGTTCCTGCACCTGTTGCAGGGAAATTATCAGAAATTCTTGCAAAAGAAGGTGATACAGTTGAAGTGAATGCTCTTTTAGGGTTGATTGAAGCGGGAGCTGCTGGTGCTTCGTCATCGTCTGCATCTTCTCTTTCTGCACCAAGTCCGGTTGCAGCATCTGGACCGGCTTCATCTTCTTTGGGTGGTGGTGCAATGCCTCCTGCTCCTTCGGCAGCAAAGTTGATGGCTGAAAATAATATTGAAAAAGATAAAATTTCAGGTTCTGGCAAACGCGGACAGATTCTCAAAGGAGATGTTCTTGATGCGTTAACGCAAAAAACAGGAGCAGGTGCTTCTGTGTCGGTTTCTTCATCTAATGAAATGCGTGAAGAGCGCGTTCGTATGACAAAATTACGTCAAACAATTGCTCGTCGTCTTAAGGATGCACAAAATACAGCAGCTATGTTAACGACATTTAATGAAGTTGATATGTCTGCAGTAATGGATTTGCGTAAGCGTTATAAAGATCTTTTTGAAAAGAAACACAATGTTAAGCTTGGTTTTATGGGTTTTTTTACCAAAGCTGTTTGCCACGCATTAAAAGAACTTCCTGCAGTTAATGCTGAAATTGATGGGACGGATATTGTTTATAAAAACTATGTCAATGCTGGAATTGCGGTTGGAACAGATAAAGGGCTTGTTGTTCCGGTGGTTCGTGACGCAGACCAAATGTCAATTTCAGAGATTGAAAAAGAAATTGGCCGTTTAGGGCGCCTTGCTCGTGAGGGAAAATTGGCGGTTTCTGATATGCAGGGTGGGACATTTACTATTACCAATGGTGGTGTTTATGGGTCATTAATGTCGACGCCAATTTTAAATGCACCACAGTCTGGTATTTTAGGAATGCATGCGATTAAAGAGCGTGCAATGGTTGTTGGAGGGCAAGTTGTGATCCGCCCAATGATGTATTTAGCGCTTTCTTATGATCACCGTATTGTCGATGGGCAAGAGGCTGTAACTTTCCTTGTACGTGTCAAGGAAAGTTTAGAAGATCCGGAACGTCTTGTTCTTGATTTGTAGAAGTGCAGTTTTGGGGATGAAAGGAAAAACGAATGTCTTATGATGTTGTTGTGATTGGAGCGGGCCCAGGTGGTTACGTTGCAGCGATTAAAGCGGCACAATTAGGTCTTAAAGTCGCGATTGTTGAAAAACGTGCGACATTGGGTGGTACCTGTCTCAATGTTGGTTGTATCCCTTCTAAGGCATTGTTACATGCTTCAGAGGTATTTGCTGAAACGCAGCATGGTTTTGAAGAACTTGGTGTTTCTGTCTCCAAACCTAAGCTTAATCTTAAAAAGATGATGGAGCATAAAGAAACCGTTATAACGGCTAATACGAGTGGTATTTCTTTTTTGATGAAGAAAAATAAAATTGATACTTTTTTTGGTACAGCAAAGATTTTAAATGCAGGCCAAATTGAAATTACCGCTAAGGATGGTAGCCAACAAACAATTGCAACAAAAAATATTGTTATTGCTACAGGTTCAGATAACTCAAGTATTCCAGGTGTCAATGTTGAAATTGATGAAAAGGTTATTGTATCTTCCACAGGAGCACTTGCGCTTGAAAAAGTTCCAACACGTATGGTTGTTGTGGGTGCAGGTGTTATTGGTTCAGAACTTGGTTCAGTGTGGAGCCGTTTGGGTGCAAAGGTTACTGTTGTTGAATTTCTTGATAAAGTTTTAGGATCAATGGATGGTGAAATTTCGCGTCAGTTCCAAAAATTGATGGAAAAACAAGGAATTGAATATAAACTTGGTGCGAAAGTTAAAGCTGTTACTAAATCTAAATCAACTGCTAAGGTGGTTTTTGAGCCTGTTAAAGGTGGTACAGAAGAAGTTTTGGAAGCAGATGTTGTTTTGATTGCAACTGGGCGTCATCCGTATGTTGAGGGTCTTGGTTTAGCAGAGGTGGGTGTTCAGTTAGATGGGCGTGGTTGTGTTGTAACTGATCAGCATTGGCAAACCAATATTCCAGGAATTTATGCAATTGGTGATGTCATTAAAGGCCCGATGTTAGCGCACAAAGCTGAGGAAGAGGGCATCGCTGTGGCTGAAATTTTGGCAGGTCAAAAAGGTCATGTTAATTTTGATGTTATTCCTGGTGTTGTTTATACGCAGCCAGAAATTGCCAGTGTAGGTAAGACAGAAGAAGAGCTTAAGGCTGCCGGCATTGACTATAGTGTTGGGAAATTTCCTTTTATGGCTAATGGACGTGCACGCGCGATGCAAAAAAGTGATGGTTTTGTTAAGATTCTTGCTGATAAAAAGACAGACCGAGTATTGGGTGGACACATTCTCGGATTTGGTGCAGGTGAGATGATTCATGAAATTGCGGTTTTGATGGAATTTGGTGGCTCATCAGAAGATTTGAGCCGTTGTTGCCACGCACACCCCACTTTATCAGAAGCGGTACGAGAAGCAGCTTTAGCGACATTTTCTAAGCCACTTCATACTTAAGAAAATTTTTAAAAAAGTTTTATGATGTTTCTTGAAAGAGACATCTGTTTTACAGATTAATTTGTACCTTATGGTTTTATTAACCGCCTCTTTAAAAAAGGGGCGGTTTTTTTATATTTTAGCATATTGATGGATTAAAATTGTAATTGTTTATCTTCTTGTTTTTCTCTTATACAGGTTGGAAGTCCCATATGATCAAGTTGTTTAAGGAAGGGGAGTGGTGGTAGTTCTTCTACATTAACCATGGTTTTCACATCCCATATTCCTGTGGCGATAAGAATGGCAGCAGCTGCTGCAGGTACACCGGCTGTATAGGAAATCCCTTGTGCGCCTGTTTCATTGAAAGCTTGTTTATGATCAGCTACATTATAAATAAAAACTTCTCTTGGAGTTCCGTTTTTTATGCCTTTAATGAAGTCTCCAATACAGGTTTTTCCTGTATAGTTTGGCGCTAGAGAAGCTGGGTCAGGCAAGACAGCTTTTACGACTTTCAAAGGAACAACTTCTTGACCTTCTGCTGTTTTAATAACCTGTTCTGATAAAAGTCCAAGATTTTTTAAAACGGTAAAAACATTAATATAGAGTTCACTAAAACCCATCCAAAAACGAATATTTTGAACATCGAGATTTTTGGATAACGAATGAATTTCATCATGCCCTGTCATGTAAGCCTTTTGTTTTCCAACAACTGGTAGATCCCATTCATGGTTGATTTCAAACATTTGATTGGAAACCCACTTTTTATTTTGCCATGACCATACTTGCCCTGTAAATTCTCGAAAATTGATTTCTGGATCAAAATTGGTTGCAAACCAACGTCCATGTTTTCCAGCGTTAATATCAATAATATCAATGTCAGAAATTGTGTCAAAATAAGTATCATGTGCTAACGCTGCATAAGCATTAACAACACCAGGGTCGAAACCTGCGCCTAAAATAGCCGTTATACCTGCTTGTTCACATTCTTTACGTCTGGGCCATTCGTAATTGTTGTACCAAGGTGGTGTTTCACAAATTTTTAAAGGGTCTTCATGAATCGCAGTATCAATATAAGCGCATTTTGTTTTGATACAGGCTGAAAGAACAGACATATTCAAAAAAGGAGAACCAACATTGATAACAATCTCACATTTGGTCTGTTGAATAAGCTTTACAGTTTCTTCGATGTTCATTGCATTAAGCATATGGCTTTTAAGAACACCTGCTACTTTCATTGCTTTTTTATCTTTAATGGAAGCAATTATTGCCTCACATTTTTTGAGTGTTCGTGAAGCGATATGAATTTCTCCAAGTATATCGTTGTTTTGAGCGCATTTATGCGCGACAACTTGTGCAACACCGCCAGCACCAATAATGAGAACATTTTTTTTCATTGTAGTTGGTCTCCTTTTTAATATCGCTGCATAATTTTATATGTTATTTTGATTATGAAAGACTGTTTTTATAGTCATTATAGTTGAATTGACGTTGAATGGTTAGATTTCCATTGCATTCTTTAATAACAATGGCTGGCATCGCAACGCCATTAAACCAGTTTTTCTTAACCATTGTATAGCCTGCGGCATCTTGAAAAGACAGTCTGTCGCCTATTTTAAGTAATTCAGGAAATTGGAATGTTCCAAAAATATCGCCAGCAAGACAAGACTTTCCGCAAACCATGATTTCATGTGATCCTTGATTTGGTTCTAATTTTGCATTTTCACGATAAATGAGAAGATCGAGCATATGTGCTTCAATTGAGCTATCAACAATAGCGAGGTTTTTTTCATTATACAGTGTATCCAGAACACTAACTTCTAATGTGGTACTTTTTGTGATAGCAGCTTCCCCTGGTTCCAGAAAAACGGTTACATTATAAGTTTGAGAAAAACGTTTTAAACGTTCTGCAAGAGCTTCTAGAGGATAATTATCAGCAGTAAAATGAATTCCACCACCAAGACTAATCCAATCAACAGCGATGAAGAGTTTTTTAAATTTTTCTTCAATATGATTAAGCATTTGGTTGAAGAGATTAAAATCAGCATTTTCACAATTATTGTGGATCATTAAGCCATTTATAAGGGGTAAGACTTCTTCGATTGCACTTTGGTTGGTTTCACCCAAACGGCTAAAAGGGCGAGAGGGATTTGCAAGATCAAAATTTGATGCACTAATACCTGGATTTAGCCTTAATCCTCGTTGAATAGTTTTGGTAGTGCTCGCAAAACGTTGGAGTTGTTGAATTGAATTAAAGATAATTTTGTCTGCATAAGTACATACTTCATCAATTTCATCATCTGCCCAAGCAACCGAATAGGCATGAGTTTCTTTTCCAAATTTTTCTCTTCCTAAGCGTAATTCATAAAGAGATGATGAGGTACTTCCATCCATATATTCAGACATGAAATCAAATACACTCCATGTTGCAAAACATTTCAAAGCCAGCAAGACTTTTATTCCCGACATTTCTCGTAAACGAGCAATAATTTCCATATTCTTTATGAGTTTGGATTTATCTATAAGATAATAAGGGGTTTTAATCATTGCTCATCCATTCTCTTTTGAAGAATCTTATGAAGAATCTTATTATTTCTACCGATGTTTAGTACCTATAGAAATAGGATGTCTCAAGGGAAAAAGTATCATAAAGGAAAATCTGCTATATCTAGTTATAAAAAGATGATCTATTATCTCATATTGTTTTAAGTTATTTTGAGATTTGTGCTACATGCATTGCTTTTAAAATTTGTACTATTTTAAAAGCTTCTATATCTAGGGTAAGTGTTATTCATAATAACAAAAAATGCCGCTGATTTAGCATAAAAACGATATTGAAATGGGAAAATTTCATTAGCTATTTTCCTCTAGAGATTTTAACAGTTACAAGATGTTAGAAGCTCAAGAATTTTAAGATTATCGTTATTATCAGTGTTGTTATTATAAATGTAGTGATAAGTGATAATATTTCGGCATGATATTCGTTGTGTTTGCACATTCAGATGTTAAATAGGCGGCTATAAGGGCATTATTAATTCAAAGAAAGATTTATGATCTTTTTTTGAGAAATTTTAGAAAAGAAGATTACAGCCCTTAAGATGTATATGATTTTTGTTTTGATCATTTATGATCCAAATAATCATAATTATTCATTGTGTCATCAGTTTTATTGTATCGTCAGCTTTATAGGTAAATGCTTTTTAAAAAGTCACAAGAGGCTAAGACGGTGTGGTGTGTATAGTTTTCTTTCAAAAAGCAGTTATTTTCTGAAAATTTGCGACATTTTTTTAATTTTGTTTAAATTTTATTATCATAATTGTGAAATAAAGAAGTTTTTATTTTACCAATACCAAAGCATTAAAGATAGGGTGGAGCTTGGATAATGACAATACGGGAAGCAATGTTGATATTGCTAGTTTTGCTTCCCCTTGGTGGTAGCGCTATCATCGGTTTTTTTGGTTCAACTGCCAAAAATAACGAAGCGTGGTTTGCTGGGGCAATAGCGTTTTTTTGCCTTCTTTTCACATTGATACTTTATCCAACGCTTTATGGAAATCATGTAGTACGTTTAGATATTGCTTGGTTACCTGAGTGGGGTGTTAATTTAACTTTGCGCATGGATGGTTTATCGTGGCTTTTTTGCCTTTTAATTACAGGGATAGGCCTGCTTGTTGTTGTTTATGCACGTTATTATATGAACCCGGCAGATCCGGTTCCACGGTTTTTTTCTTTTTTTCTAGCTTTCATGGGATCAATGACAGGAGTAATCTTATCAGGAAATCTCGTCTTTTTAGTCATTTTCTGGGAATTGACCAGCATTTTTTCCTTTTTATTGATTGGTTATTGGTATCATAATGCTAGTGCGCGTGATGGGGCCCGTATGGCTTTAATCGTTACGGGTTTTGGGGGCTTTGCGCTACTTTTGGGAGTTTTACTCATTGGTCATATTGTTGGCAGTTTTGATTTAGATGAGGTGTTGCAATCTGGGGATCTCATCCGGTCGAATTCTCTTTATACACCTGTGCTTATTTGCATTTTATTGGGAGGGTTAACAAAGAGTGCACAATTTCCCTTTTATTTTTGGCTGCCAAAAGCCATGGCTGCCCCAACGCCTGTATCATCTTATTTGCATTCAGCAACAATGGTAAAAGCAGGGTTGTTTTTGTTTATTCGTTTATGGCCAGTTTTATCGGGAACAGAATCTTGGTTTTTTCTAGTAGGTTTTGCAGGTCTCACAACATTGCTCCTTGGGGCTTATTTTTCAATATTTCAGCAAGATTTGAAAGGTCTTCTTGCTTATTCAACTATTAGTCACCTTGGTTTAATTACAACACTTTTAAGTCTTGGCAGTCCACTTGCATGTGTTGCAGCAATTTTTCATATTGTTAATCATGCTACCTTTAAAGCGTCTTTATTTATGGCAGCCGGTATTGTTGATCATGAAACAGGAACGCGTGACATACGCAAATTAACAGGTCTTTTTCGTTATATGCCTATTACAGGAACTCTTGCTTTAGTCGCGGGTGCGGCGATGGCTGGTGTTCCTTTATTGAATGGTTTTTTATCAAAAGAGATGTTCTTTGCGCAAGCGGTTGAAACACATATGGAATCGTGGTTGGATTGGATTGCACCTTACGTGGCAACGCTTGCTAGCCTGTTTAGCGTGACTTATTCTGTACGTTTTATTCATGGTGTCTTTTTTGGGCCAAAACCTGTCAATTTACCCAAAATACCGCGTGAACCACCACGTTTTATGCGCTTTCCGATAGAGTTTTTGGTTTTTATTTGTTTGGCAGTTGGTATTTTTCCCAATTTAACAATGGGATTCATTTTAGATAATGCGGTTATAGCTGTTTTAGGGCCTGCGAGAGTTTCTTATAGTTTATCTGTTTGGCATGGCTTTAATACCCCTTTGATCATGAGTTTGGTCGCTTTATCAGGAGGGGTACTACTTTATATTTTAGGGCGTCGTTATTTTCTATCTTGTGATGAAGGTCCTCCTTTTTTTCGTTATTTAAAGAGGCAGCGTGTTTTTAAACGAATTCTCATGATGATTTCTTGGAAATGGGCGCGTGCAGCAGAAGCTCTTTTGTCAACACGTCGTTTACAAGTTCAATTGCATTGGGCACTTTTGGTTTGTTTTGCGTTTGTTGGTTTTTTATTATGGCATGATGGTTTGATTTCAGCTGGTCCATTATTGCTTTTTCCACTTGATTTACCCTTCATAGCCATTTGGCTGATTGGTGGGGTTTGTGCTTTTTTAGTTGCTTTGTATGCAAAATTTCATCGTTTTGCATCATTAATGCTTTTAGGTGGTGCTGGTTTAATGACCTGTGCGTCTTTTTTATGGCTTTCTGCACCCGATTTGGCGCTGACACAATTGGTTGTTGAAGTTGTAACGGCAATTCTTTTACTTCTTGGTTTGCGGTGGTTGCCTAAGCGTTTGTATGATCCTGCTCCACTGCCTGTTGGTTTTGTTGTGCGTTTGCGCCGTGTGAGCGATTTTATCATAGCGTTTGTGGGAGGAGCAGGTATGGCGTGGTTATCATTTGCGATAATGACACGCCCCCAAGGGGTAACAATTTCTGATTTTTTTCTTACTCACGCTTATTCTGAGGCTGGTGGTCGCAATGTTGTGAATGTGTTATTGGTTGATTTTCGTGGCTTTGATACAATGGGAGAAATTGTTGTTTTGGGTATCGTTTCGCTCACTGTTTTTGCTCTTTTGCGGCGTTTTCGCCCTGCTCCTGAAAGTGTTGATGCGCCTTTTCAGCAACGCATTCAAACAGCTTTTGATACAGCGCAACCCGATCGTGAAGTTGGAGATACTTTATCGGATTATTTAACTATTCCTTCTGTTATTATGCATTGGCTTTTTCCTGTTATTATCGCTATTGCGGTTTATCTATTAATGCGTGGGCATGATTTTCCAGGAGGTGGGTTTGCTGGTGGTATTACTTTAGCGGTTGGATTTATTCTACAGTATCTTGCTACTAATATTCGCTGGGTGGAAAGCCATTTACGTGTTTTACCTGTTCGTTGGATTGGTTTTGGCTTATTATTATCAGTGCTAACTGGGACAAGTTCTTGGTTTTTTGGATATCCTTTTTTAACATCGTTTTTTCAATATATTCATCTCCCTTTAATTGAAAACATTCCAATAGCATCTGCTTTGTTGTTTGATTTTGGAGTGTTTTCTGTGGTTTTGGGAGCGAGCGTTCTTATTTTAATTGCGCTTGCACATCAATCAATACGCTTTTACCGAATTAGTAAGAAATCTATTACAAAGAAAAAGGAAAGTTAATGGAAGTTGTTCTTTCTTTAGGCATTGGTGTTTTTATTGGATCAGGCATTTGGCTTCTTTTGCGTCCACGAACTTTTCAAGTTATTCTTGGTTTGTCGTTGCTCTCTTATGGGGTTAACCTTTTTATATTTTCAATGAGCAGACCACGCAATAATGCAGCGCCTATTGTTGACCCTTCTGTTGTGATTAATCCTGCAAATTATGTTGATCCTTTACCTCAGGCTTTAGTTTTGACAGCAATTGTGATTGGTTTTGCAACGACAGCGCTATTTTTAGTCATCCTTTTGGTTTCACGCGGTTTAACAAATTCAGACCACGTTGATGGACATGAAGTAAGATGACAGAAATTTGGCTGCATCATTTACTTATTTTACCTGTTCTTGTGCCATTAAGCATTGGAGCAATTCTTTTATTTTATGATGAACGTCGTTCACAACTTAAATCACGCGTTAGCCTTTTTTCCGCGGGTTTATTGGTTGTTATTTCTGTTGTTTTGCTTATGCGTACTGTTGAAATAGCTCCAGCTTCAGATGTATATCGGCTTGGCAATTGGCCTTCACCTTTTGGTATTGTTTTGGTTCTTGATCGCTTAAGTGCTATGATGCTTTTGCTTTCAAATGTGTTGATTGCTGCTGGTTTGATTTTTTCACAAGCTTATTGGTGTAAAGCGGGCCCTCATTTTCAGTCGCTGATGCAGTTTTTGATGGTGGGGATAAATGGTGCTTTCTTAACGGGTGATTTATTCAATTTATTTGTATTTTTTGAAGTTATGTTAACCGCCTCTTATGGGCTTGCATTACATGGTTTGGGTCAATCACGGGTGCGTGCAGGTATGCATTATGTGGTCATTAACCTTGTTGCTTCATTATTTTTCTTAATTGGCGCGGCACTCATTTATGGGGTGGTTGGTACGCTTAATATGGCTGATTTAGCGATCAAAATAAAACATATAGCTGATGCAGATATTGTTTTATTTAAAGTAGGTGCAACATTTTTAGGTGTTGCTTTTTTGCTCAAAGCTGGCATGTGGCCGCTTAATTTTTGGTTGGTGCCAGCTTATAGTGCAGCAGCAGCGCCTATTGGTGCTTCTTTTGTGATTTTAAGCAAAGTGGGCATTTATGTTATTTTGCGGTTAACGCTGTTATGGTTTGGTTCTGAAAGTGAATATTTGGCTCATTTTGGTCATACGGTTTTATTTTATGGTGGGCTTGCTACGCTGACTTTTGGTGTTATTGGAGTGTTAGCCAGCCAAGTTTTAAGACGTTTGGCATCTTACAGTATTCTTGTGTCTTCTGGTACAGTATTAACAGCGATTGGAACAGGTAATGTGGCACTGACTACGGGTATACTTTTTTATATTGTTTCTTCGACTTTAGCACTCGGAGCTTTTTTTCTTTTAGTTGAATTGGTTGAACGTAGTCGAGATATGGCTACTAATGTTTTGGCTGTTACGATGGAGTTGTATAGTGAGGATGAAGAAGAAAAGGAAGATGAAATTGGTACTTATTTACCAGTAACGTTGGCTGTTCTTGGAGCTTGTTTTAGTATCTGTGCAATTTTGATTATTGGATTGCCTCCTTTTTCTGGTTTTGTTGCAAAATTTATGATGCTTACAGCCATTTTAAACGCAAACGAGGGAAATTTTTCTACTTATGTACCAGTTTTACGTGATTGGTTTTTTATAGTTTTTGTTATTTTATCTGGTTTTGCAACTTTGGTTGCAATGGTACGTATGGGCATTCGAACTTTTTGGGTTTCTTTTGAAGGCAAAGTTCCACGTATACAAATGATTGAATTTGCACCCATCGCTGCTCTTTTTTCTTTATGTTTTATTATGACAATTATAGCTAGCCCTGTGAGTCATTATATGTCTGAAACCGCTAAGACTTTGCATGATCCTAAAAATTATATTGAGAGTGTTTTATTTGATTTTTCTCTCAAAAACACTGAGAGGAATCAATGAAGCGCTTTTTTCCTCATCCTTTCTTAAGTGGTGCGATTGTTTTTATGTGGCTTATTTTAAACGGTTTCAGTTTAGGCCAGTTCCTTTTAGGAAGTGTAATTTCTTTGTTTGGTGGTTGGATGATGCAGCTGCTTGAACCGGAAAAAATCACAGTTAAAAGTTGGAATGCGGTTTTTCGGTTGGTTTTTCGGGTGTTGGTAGATTCTATTTATGCAAATATTATGATGGCTTGGTTGATTTTAACAAAAAAGCACCAGGAACAACACTCTGGTTTTATTATTGTTCCTCTTACACTTAAGAGTCGTACAGCTTTAGCTATTTTAGCATGTATCTTTTCGGCAATTCCAGGTACTGTTTGGATTGCGTATAATAGCAAAAATAGTGAACTTCTCATTCATGTTCTCAATTTAGCAGATGGAAATGATTATCAACAGCTGATCAAACAACGATATGAACAATTGCTTTTGGAGATTTTCTAATGAGTATGATGATCCTTTATTGGGGAATTTTCCTTTCACAGATTTTCTTAAGTTTGGCGATGATTCTGGCGTTTTTTCGATTAATTTATGGTCCAAGGGCACAAGATCGAGTTGTGGGGTTGGATACTCTTTATATGACGACTGTTCTTTTATTTCTTATATTTGATATTCGTTCAGGGACAAATATTTATTTTGATGTTGCTCTTATGATTTGTTTTTTAGGTCCTATCTCAAGTGTTGCTTTAGCAAAATTTTTGATGCGTGGAGAAATTATTGAATGAAAGATGATGTTTCGCTTTGGATTGCTATTATTATTACTATTTTTTTAGTGCTGGGATCTGGTCTTACACTTATTGGAGCAATAGGGCTTATGCGCTTTTCTTGTTTTTATGAGCGTCTCCATATGCCTTCATTAGGTGCAAGCTTGGGAACTGGAAGCATTGTTATTGCTGCAATCCTTTATGCGATATTTGTAGATGGTCATTTTGTTGTGCATGAAGCTTTGTTAGCAATTTTTACGCTTGTGACAATACCTGTTACGACTATGCTTCTTTCACAGGCTGCCGTGCATCGAGACCACTCAGAAGATTGGCTGCAAAAGCCGCCAACCTTTTTGTTAAATGAGACAGAAGAAAAACTGCCTACATTGGAAGATAAAACATCACACTGAAACCAGTATGACTTTTAATCTAAAATCTGTTTTATTTTGTGTTTTTTTCTTCTTCACACATAATGGGTTTTTCTTCATTAGGGTCATTAATGAGGTCATAAAGTATGGCTTCATTTTTAGTTGTCCACCAAATATATTGAGCTCCCGCATATTTTGAACCTGAAGCTGAAATTACATTTGCTCCAACAATGCGTTCACCGTTCCATGTGAAATCAACTAACGAAATATTGCCAGCGTTGAGATAAGTAACTTCGATACGTTCTCTATTAGTTTGAGTGCCACATTGGTAGACAATTGTTTCTTTCGTGGGGTTTGAATTGCTTGGTACTTCAATGACTAAAGAACTGGAAAAAATATTGGTTTTATTGAACAAGAAATAAAAAATAACAAAAGCTCCTAAAGCAAAAAGTCCTAAAATAGGTAGAATTTTTTTCATTGACGCTTCCTTCTTACTCATAAGTGATAACCTTAATTAATGAAATGGTGTCTACGGCGGGATTCGAACCCACGACCCCAGGATTCATACCACTTCGATTTTCATCGCCAGTCTTTGTTATTGTAAGCTGTTTGTGGTCTGGACTGTCTCTTCACCGTGAAGTATACACTTTTTAGGCACTGCCCGTTCAGTCTCTACACCTTCCTTGTTTTTTTAAAAACAGGCTTGGCTCGGGATTGGCATACAGTTTCCTGTGAAGCTTTCCCCGAATTTGAGCAGATCCACTTTAAGGATTTCTCCTCAAAGCGCCCAATTCATTTAGGAATCCTGTGCTCTATCCTACTGAGCTACGCAGACTCAAATCACATCTATTCTTTTAACTAAAGTATAAAAATTAATCAATTAATAAATAGAAATTAATCAGATTTCATTAATTTTTGTTTCAGGAAAGTCAAGACTGTATTTGGTGAAACGTTTTTAGCGATAAATGATTGGCCCAGTGCGCGTGTTAGGATAAAAGTTAAGTTATTTTGCGAAACTTTTTTATCTTGGGCAATAAAGGTCATAAGTGTTTCGGCATCTGGAAGTTTGCCGGGGATATCTTGTAGTTGTGTTGGTAAACCAACGGTTTTAAAATGTGCTTTAATACGTTGTGTCACTGTGGGGCTGATTAAATTTAATTGTTCAGAAAACTGGTGGGCTAAAATTATTCCAATAGCTACAGCTTCACCATGGATTAAACGATTTGAATCATAGGTAGTTGCTGTTTCAAGCATATGTCCAAATGTATGACCAAGATTTAGCAATGCGCGTTGGCCTGTTTCATGTTCATCGTGCGTTACAATATCAGCTTTAAATTGACATGAACGAGCAATAGCTTCTATTTGTGTTGGGCCTTTGGAAAAGACTTTTTGCCAATTTTTTTCAAGCCATTCAAAAAAATGAGGTTGATTAATGAGGCCATATTTAACCATTTCTGCATAACCAGCGCGAAATTCGCGTGAAGGTAATGTATTGAGAACATCAGTGTCAGCAATAACGCATTGGGGTTGATAAAAAGTACCGATGAGATTCTTACCATAGAGACTATTGATTCCGGTTTTTCCACCGACGGATGAATCAATTTGTGCTAGAAGTGTTGTAGGCATTTGAATGAAGTGCATACCTCGGCGTATGATGCTTGCAGCAAATCCTGCAAGATCACCAATAACACCGCCCCCCAAAGCAATAATGCTATCGCCTCTTTCTAAACGGGCGACAAGAATTTTATCGATCACATTTTGCAAAATTGGAAACGACTTTGATTGCTCTCCTGCTTCTACGATGATAGGGATCGTGTAGATTTCATTTTCTACTAATTTTGTCTGCAATGTGTTCAAATGAAAAGCAGCAACATTTTTATCTGTAACAATAGCTAAACGTATTTTTTGATGAGAACTCTTTTGATGCAAATAATGCTTAATCTTTGAGACTGCTTGTGCAATTAAACCTGAGCCGATAACGATATCATAACAATGTTTATTCAATTTGACAGTAACGATTTTGGTTTGCATGCTTTTTATCTCTATCGTTATTTTATGGATAAATAGCGTTGTACAGCCTGTATCACATTATGTGCTACTACATGATAATGTTCTTCATGATTGTTAATTGTTAAATTTGCTTGTGCGTAAATAGGATAGCGTTGCTCCATGAGTTTTTGCATCGTTTCTTTAGGATTTTCTGTTTGAAGCAATGGTCGCGCAAAACACCCTGAAACGCGCTCTATAAGGACATGAAGATCTGCTTTAAGCCATATGGATATACCATTTTGATGAATGGCTTTTTGGATGTTTTCATTCATATAAGCACCTCCACCTGTTGCTAAAATGAGAGGACCTTTTTTAATGATGTTTAGAATAACTTTCTGTTCAAGAGCGCGAAATTTTGATTCGCCATACATTTCAAATAATTGGGCGATTGTCATCTGTGCAGCTTTTTCGATTTCTTGATCAGAATCATAAAATGGCAAACTGAGTATAGCAGCGACATGTTTTCCAACAACGGATTTTCCTGAACCCATAAGGCCAACGAATACAAGTGTTTGTTGGTTAAGACGTGATAATAGTTGGTTTTTTATTTGTATTATTGAAGTATTTTGAAGCTGCTTATTTTCCATGATTTTATTTCGATATTTATCTGCTTTAAAATCAATTTCTGTTAATCTTTGTTAGACATAATAAAGTTAGGAATATTTTTGGGATAATTTATTTTCTTATGCCAATATTAACCTGATTTTGATAAGTTTTTTCATTATAATCGGCTATTTTCCAGTCTTATGATAGATAGTGATTATAATTTGGGTTGAATTTCATAATAAAAAATATGCGTAGCAATGTTCCTTTTAATTTATGCAATGTGTTTTTGAAAGCAAATCCATGAAAAGTAATGCTGTGATAGATCGTTTTCTTGAAATGATGAGTGCTGAACGAGGGGCTTGTACTCATACACTTTCTGCTTATCAAAATGATTTACAATGGGCACATGACCAGTTGTGTTCATGCTCTGTTTCACTTTTTTCGGCACAAAGAGAGGATTTAATCAATCTTTTGTCGCTTATGCATACTGCTGGTTTTGCAGCTACTTCGCAAGCACGTCGTTTATCGACTTTGCGTCAGTTTTATCAATTTCTTTATGCTGAGGGATTAAGAACAGATGACCCTTCTCATGATATTGATACGCCTCGTCAAAGACGTCTTTTACCAAAAACCATGAATGAAGATACGGTGACAAAATTACTTGATCGTGCGCAACTAGAAGTAGATCAAACAGATTATGGATCGAAAAATCACATGCGTGCGTTGCGTCTTCAGGTATTAATTGAAATGCTTTATGCGACAGGATTACGCATTAGTGAGTTGATAAGTCTTCCGGTTCAAGCAGTACGCGGAAAGGAGCAATTTATTGTTGTTCGTGGTAAGGGAGAAAAAGAACGTATGGTTCTCTTATCAGATAAGGCGTGCCAAGTTATTTCTCAGTGGTTAGTTTTGCGTGATCAGGGCAAAGATGCGGCAAGCTTTTATCTTTTTCCTGCTCGCTCATCAACAGGATATGTCGCCCGCCAGTTTGTTGCACGAGGATTAAAAGAACTTGCTGAAAGAGCAGGGGTGAAAAGCAGCAACTTTTCTCCCCATGTGTTGCGCCATGCTTTTGCTAGTCATCTTTTGCAAAATGGTGCTGATTTGCGTGTGGTTCAGCATTTATTGGGGCATTGTGATATTTCTACTACCCAGATTTATACACATGTATTGGAAGAAAGGCTGTATTGTTTGGTTAATGAGCATCACCCACTTGCCGATCAGCAGAAGGCCGGGTAAAGAAAAAGTAATATTTTGAAAAATACTTAAAAAGATTATAGATATATAAGTTATACACGAATAAGTTAGGAACAATGTATAATTATCTTGATTTTGAAAAACCTGTTGCTGATCTAGATGTGCAAATTTTTGAATTGAAAAAGATTGCTCAAGAAAAGGGTAGTCTTGACATGAAGGATGAGATTGCACGTCTTGAGATGCGTTCTCAGACGGCTTTGCGCGATCTTTATAAAAAGTTGTCACCGTGGCAAAAAACACAAGTGGCACGCCACCCTAATCGACCTCATTTTATGGATTATTCATCATATTTATTGAGTGATGTTACACCTTTAGCAGGTGATCGCAAATTTGCTGAAGATGAAGCTATTCAAGCTGGCTTTGCACGCTTTAAGGGTGAAGCGATTGCTTATATAGGTCAGGAAAAAGGCCATGATACACAAACACGTTTACGCTATAATTTTGGTTCTGCTCGCCCAGAGGGGTATCGTAAAGCTGTGCGGATTATGGAAATGGCTGATCGTTTTGATTTGCCATTATTAACTTTTGTTGACACAGCCGGTGCTTATCCTGGTGTGAGTGCTGAAGAACGTGGACAGGCAGAGGCAATTGCACAATCAACAGCGGCAACTTTACGTCTACGCGTTCCTGTTGTTTCAGTCATTATTGGAGAAGGTGGTTCTGGAGGGGCAATAGCAATTGCTGCAGCTAATAAGGTTTATATGTTGGAGCATTCGATTTATTCAGTTATTTCACCAGAAGGGGCGGCTTCTATTTTATGGCGTGATCCGACTCGTGCGAAAGATGCAGCAACCAATATGCATATTACTGCTCAAGACCTTTATAAGCTAAAGGTTATTGATGGCATTATTCCTGAGCCTTTAGGGGGAGCACATCGGGGAAAGGAAGCTGTGATGGAGACGACAAGTAATATTATTTCTGTTGCTTTACACTCTATGGCTGGTAAAGATGGTGAAACCATAAAACGGGAGCGTTGGGAAAAATATCTTCAAATTGGCCGTTCTTTGGCTTAATTGAAGTTGTTTGTGTGAGAGACTTTATAGGTTAGAGTTTTATTTCAATGAAATTAAGTCGATATTTTTTATCATTTTTTTTGTTAGCAGTTGGGATGTTGGCAGCGTGTCAGGAGCGTTTGCCTGCCTCTATTCAGGCTAAGGTTAAGCAACCATTACCAAAAGAAATTCAACATAAAATGGTTGAACATAATGTCGATCCATATGCACCAATTATGATGCGTTTTTTTAAGGAAGAAAATACTGCTGAAGTTTGGAAGCAAGATCGCACCGGGCGTTTTGTGCTTGTGGCAAGTTATGACATTTGTAAATGGTCAGGCCAACTTGGACCTAAATATAAGGAAGGGGATTATCAAACACCAGAAGGTTTTTATACTGTTAACGCAAGTCAAATGAATCCTTATTCGAGTCGTTATCTTTCTTTTAATATTGGTTTTCCTAATCTTTATGATCAAGTACATGGTCGTACGGGTAGTTATCTTATGGTGCATGGGGGTTGTACTTCTGTAGGCTGTTATGCAATGACTGATAGTAATATGGGACAAATTTATGCTTTTGCACGGGATGCTTTTAAGGGTGGGCAGAAAGAATTTCAGTTACATACCTTTCCCTTTCGTATGACCGATGCTAATATGGAGCGTCATCGTGACAATCCTCATTATCCATTTTGGATGATGCTCAAAGAAGGTTACGATCTCTTTGAGGCCAAGCGTGCGCCTTCAAAAATTGATGTTTACGAAAAACGCTATGTTTTCGATCGTTTTACCAAAAAAGGTTTAAGTGCGGTAAGACCATAAGATATAGATTTTATTATGAAAGATATCGTGTCTTTTATAATTTTTCAAAACCAGTTTGCTAAATTTATTTAAAAATGATCACTATTTATTACGATGATAATATTATCGTGCTCTAGTAGAAAATTTGAGCAGAATTACCGAAAAACGTAGAAAACTGGTTAAAAAAGGTAATAGAAATATAGGCTATTTTCCTATGTTCCACGTGAATCATCAACAATAATTTATTTATATTTAGGCTGGTCGTTTATGCGGGATGGGGATTTTGCGCGGTATTCTTGTATTAGTTTTATATGTCTGTGGTGCGGCAATGAGTTGTACTGTCAAAGGAAGAATGGAAGAAGGTAAAGCAGTGATTAAAGGAGAGGTAAGGATAACATTTCCTTCCTTATCGAAGGTGTCTTCTATGCGTTTTTTTACAACTTCAGGATCGCATATTTGTTCTTCCATATCGGTGATTTGCGTCATTTTAGTGCCATAAGGTTTTAAAGTGGCTAATGTTGATTGTGCAGAACCTTGAAGAGAAAAGCCTGTTTCAAGTAATTGTGCTGCTTTTCCTTCTCTTGCATTAATGGTATCTAACCCTAAAACGACAGCAATAATCGTACGTTTATTGCGGGTTGCTGAAGCAACAAGATTGAAACCAGAGGCGCAAGTAAAGCCAGTTTTCATACCATCTGTTCCATTAAAACGGTTGATGAGGTTGTTTGAATTGAATTTGATTTTTCGCCCATCACCAAAATCAATAGCTGGAATAGAAAAATAGTGAGCATATTGGGGAAATTCCCGACGGATTTGAACAGCGAGAAGAGCAATATCGCGTGCTGTGGTGTAATTGTCTGGATGTGGCAAACCACTTGCATTGGCAAAATGAGTTCCAAACATGCCTAAACGTTGGGCTTGGACATTCATTTGTTGCACAAAAGCTTCTTGTGAACCAGAAACAGCTTCACTTAAAGCAATGGCCAAATCATTGGCTGATTTAACTAATGTGATGCTTAAAGCTGTTTCGAGTGTAAGGATGGAACCTGCTTCATAACCTGAGTGAGAGGGAGAAGCTTGTGATGCATTTTTGCTGATGGTGATGTGTTTTTGTGGTGAAATTTTTCCTGTGCTCATGGCACGAAAAATGACATAAGTGGTCATTAATTTTGTTAAAGAAGCAGGGTACCATCGTTCAAAAGCTTGGTTATGTTGTAATATTCGTCCAGTTGCAGCGTCAACAGAAATAAAGGGATAAGCTAGAGCTAGAGTGCTTGTCATGCTTAAAATGAAAGACAAACAAAGGCTGTATAAGAGTTGACGCATATAATTTAAGTCCAATTATTGTTTAAGTTTAAGTAACTTAGAACTGTTTTAGCTTTAAATACAATAGATTTGAATGTATAAAATAAAGAAAGGAACGTTTAATTACGTATAGGTCCCTTCCAATGATGACCAAGCGCTCGAAGCCTTTTAACAGCAAAGGGTGGCATAGGTGGAGGAGTGGGGTCTTGAGCGGCCAATAAGAGCAATTCATCACAGGCTTTTTCTGTTTTTTCGATTAATTGGTCTAAAAAATCACGTTTATTTAAGCCAATTTCGATAGGAGGAAGAATACGCACACGAATTTTTCCTGGATAGCGGCGAAAATTATCACGTGGCCAATATAAACCAGCGTTGTGGGCAATGGGTACAACTTGGAGTTTTAATTCGTTATAAAGAGCAGTAATGCCTGGTTTATAATTTGGTTCTTGACCGGGTTGTCGGCGTGTTCCTTCAGGAAAGATTAGAATTTGGCGCCCTTGTTTTGCTTTTTGTTTTGCTTTTTGTATGATGATTTTGAGAGTTTGAATAGGGGTTGCTCGGTTAATCGGGATAACTTGTGTTTTGGCCATATACCAGCCCAAAAAAGGGATCCACATCAGTTCACGTTTTAAAATAAGAGCAGGATCATCAAAATAGGGTACAAGGCTAAAAGTTTCCCACGCAGATTGATGTTTTATAGCAATGATATATGCACCCTTTGGGAGGTTTTCTATGCCTTCAATTTCATAGTGTGTTCCAGCGATATGTTTTTGTAAAAATAATGTAACACGTGCCCATGTTTTAGGGATAACCCACGCTTTTTTACGGGGCATTAAAAAATAAAAAGGGGCATAAAGAATCATTTGCACAAAAGTGGTTGTATAAAAAGCAAACGTAAAGAGAAGAGAACGAAGGATAAGTACCATATTTTTATTTAATATTTGCTGAAGCTCTAGTTGTTCCACTCTATGTGTGAAAATATCGTTATTATAATATACTTATTTTTATGTATTTAAAACTATAAAACAAGAAACTAAGAATATCACAAGTTTTTAGAAGCAAACTTTTCTCAACAAATTTTATCTATTAGTTGATCTTGAGCTTTTTTATCAGATTGAAATTCAAAGAAATTTGGAATTTTTATTAGAAATAAAAGCTTAAAATATTAAGTGCGGTAGTTAGTTATGACTGTATTAAATACGTAAGATAGCTTTATGTTTTTTACGCAAACGATGCCCTTTTTAACTGATCGAATTAAATTCAATTTGATACAAAATTCAAGTAAATATGGCTTAAGATGCTCAGATAACATAGCTTATTACAGAGGGTTTTGCTTAATCATTAAATTTACTTCATTATTTTTGTAAATACTTAGTTTTTGTAAATACTTAAATCAAAAAACGATTTTTACAAAAAATAAGAAATCACTTGAAGAAGTGCTTTGTATTACAAAGTGAATTTTGGTGGAAGTAAAATATATTTTATTGGAGCGGGCGATGGGATTCGAACCCACGACCCCAACCTTGGCAAGGTTGTGCTCTACCCCTGAGCTACACCCGCTCACACATTCTCAAACGCCTTTTGTATGGCTTAGCCTTGTCTGAATTGCAACAAAAAAATCACGTTTCAGTAAAATTTATTTTGATGTTAGTGAAATTTATTTTTTAAGGTTAAAAAAATGTTATTCAACCGATGATTTAAATAGTGCTAGATAATTGACTTTATATTTTAGCAAATATGCCCTTATCAAGGGAGGGTTAAGTGATTATAAATTTAAGAAAAACACTCTTTTATCTATCAATAAGTTAAAGAGATTGGCAACGTTGTTTGCGTTTTTCAAGATTGATTAGCCGGTTAGGGTGGTTTTTTTAACGATTGAAAAATTGTGTTTGTGACTCTTTGGGAGGAGCATTAAAAATTTTATTCGATTTTAAATCATAAGAAGTGGCAGTTTTTGTCAAATAGAGTTACTCAATAAGATTTTGAGCTTGCTAAAGTTTTTCGTAATCGTGTGGATAGTTTACTTAAATAAGCAATATCATAAGGCTTAGCTTATTTATGATTGCTATTTTAATGCAAGTGGATATTTTGGAGTTAAATAAATATAGCTTCAGCATTGAGATCTAGTAACTATTTGATTTTGTAATACATTTAACTGAAAAGATTATTAAAGAGAATAAACTAATCACAATTATGGTGATGCATTCTATATATCAAGTTTTTAAATGTGAGGGATCGGTGTACAGATAGTGTATGGAGAGGTGCGTAGTGGAACAATGATCTTGGACATGTATTCAAGAAAATGTAAATTGCATGTTAGGATTTTTTGGCATGATTGGCATGCTTTAAAAAGTTCACCATGAAGTTTTTGAAATGATATACTCATGATACACTATAATAGATTTGATATTTTGGTAGTGGATTAATATTTTGGCTGTAAAAAAAGCACATGAAGTTGATCATTTTCTCACGCATTTTTCGCGTTCCTTTCCCATTGTTTTAATTTATGGTCCTGATCGTGGTCTTGTTTGTGAACGTGCGCAACGTTTTGCTAAGCTCACACAAGTGGCGATAGATGATCCTTTTTCTACGATTCGTCTCAATGCAGCTGAGATTGATAAAGACCCCGTACGATTGCAGGATGAAGCCCATACTTTATCACTTTTTGGTGGTGATCGTTTGATATGGATATCCAATGGTGCGAATCAAAAAGGTTTTCTTGCTGCTCTTAAGCTTTTAATTAAAGAACCACCCAAAGCGTGTTTCATTTTGATTGAAGCAGGGGATTTAAAAAAAGGTGTGGGGTTGCGCAATATTGTTGAAACGGCATCAACAGCTCTGGCTTTACCCTGTTATACGGATGATATCCGTTCCCTTGATAGAGTGATTGATGAGGTTTTGAATAATTTTAAAATGACTCTTTCTTTGGAAGCGCGCAAGTGGTTATACGAAAGTTTAGGGGCGGACCGTCTTATTTCGCGTGGTGAATTGGAAAAGCTTTGTCTTTATGCTTTAAAGAAAGATCAGGTTACGCTTGAAGATGTGAAGGCTGTGGTAAGTGAGGCTAGCGCTCTTTCTCAAGATGAGGTCATTGATGCTATTTTGCTGGGGGATGTGGCGGGTTTTGAGATGCATTTTAGTCGATATGCGACTGTGCAAAATACACTTTTTTTTGTTTTAAGTGCAGCGCAAAGGCATTTTCAACAATTACAGCTGTTGCGCTATCAAGTGGAAGTTGAAGGGAAAGCTGCTTTTGCAGTTATATCTCAAGCACGGCCACCGATTTTTTTTCGTAGAGAAAAAATAGTTGAAAAAGCCCTAAAATATTGGGGGTTGGAACAAATTGCTTATGCTATGGAAAAAATTCAGTGCGCTGTTTTAGATAGCCGTAAAAATCCATTTTTGGGTGAAGCTATTGTTCATCAAGTTTTATTAGGATTGGCAGTTAGTGCACAAAAACGCATCTCTTCTTAAAATATTGGCTCCATCGGCATTAAAGTGTTTTTGTGACTTGGGTAATTTATGAAATATGTTTTCCCTTTATGGTGATTTTTTTGTCAAAAGACAAAAAATGATAATTCATAAAAGCTTTTGATCATGAGATTGTAGTATTGCGCGTAATACGAGCAAGCATTGTTTGTTTTGAGTAATTGCCAAATTTGCATCAAGATCAAAAAGATCATTGTACAACATGATTTAAGTATAAAATACAAGGTTACTTAATATTTTAGGGTACGGTATATGAAGAAGTACTCCTTTATCAATGATAACATGGCAGTTAAGCAGTGATCTGAACAATTTGAGGTATCAATGAAATTTGTTGATTTATCGTTGTTGATTTTAGTATAGTTTTTTTAAATTTGGCTATCATAATTGTTATCCTTAAAAAGATATCTGTTTTATACGAGACAACTTTCATTTATGAAGTTTAGATTATTTTTATAAAGCTTAAAGAGACTTAAAGGAAAGTTATCAGAGAGTATGAAGATTTGATAAAAAATGTATTGTACTATGGCTGTCGTATTCTCATTAATGCAGTAAGTCATTATGTACGTGATAATGGCAGTGCTTTTGCAAGTCATATCGTACTTTCAGGGCTTTTAGCATTTTTTCCTTTTTGTATTTTTGGAGCGTCTCTGGCCAGTTTTTTTTGGGATTTTGCGTATACACCGCAAAAAATTGAAGCGCTTATGCACTTGTTGCCCGATGCAATTGCAGAACCTTTTTCTAAAGAAATCGTCAATGTTTTGGTAACGCAACGAAGAGGCTTATTAACGCTTTCTTTTGTTGGGGCGGCTTATTTTGCTTCAAATGGGGTAGAAGCTTTACGTGCAGCTTTGAATAAGGCTTATCGTGTTGTTGATCAGCGAAGTTTGCTTTTTTGTCGTTTTCAAAGTTTGTTTTTTGTGATCATTGGAACAATTGGTATTAGTGTTATCAGCTTTTTATTAGTTTTAGCACCTTTGCTGATAAAAATTACACAAAATCATTTTCCTTTTATTGTTGAATATATTGGTGTTATTCGTTTATGGCGTTACACGATTGCGGTGGTTGTTTTATTTATCAGTCTTTTGATTGTTCATAAATGGTTGCCAGCAAAGCGCAGGAAATTGAGAGATATTTTACCAGGAATTATCGTGACACTATTTTTGTGGTTTTCGGCATCGATTACTTTTGCGCATTATTTAACAATGTTTAATTATGTGTCCACTTATGCTGGGTTAGCATCTATTATGATTGCTATTATTTTTCTTTATATGTTGAGTGCGATTTTTATTTTGGGGGGTGAAATAAACGCAGCAATTATGTTTTATCGCACTCGTTTACAACATTCAGATTCATGAAAGAACTTTTTATTTAGGAAATAAAGGTGCACATTCTACTATCGCTTTTTGGTGATTGATAAGGATGCTTTGTGCCTAAAGCTAAAATTGATTGTATATTTTATTATGCGTCATCAGTTTCAAATATGTATTATGGCAAGTTAAGTTGCTTTTGTTTATTCTCAATACTTAGAATACTTATTTAGTAAAACGCTTATTAACAAAGGCTGTTTCTAAGGAGTTTGACGGTACAAGACTTGGAATGTAAATTGTAAACCGTGAGATGTCGTGTATTGTGAAGACAGGTTAAAGCCCTTGGCAATGGATGATGCGGGTGGGAATAGCAAAGTGGAGCTTACCTTATACTTAATACTGAGTAGTGCATATTTTTATTCAGCAAGCTCAATCAACTAAACTTTAGTGATAGGTGTTTTAATAGAAGGTTTGTGAAGGTGGGCCAATTTGCAAATGGACTTTACCTTTTTTATTATTAATGATCATTTTTTATTTTTGAATGGTTTTAAGACATAGTTATTTGTGGTCATTGAAAGCGTTATTTTGTTTCTTTAATGATAGCTTTTATAAGTGCTTTGGCATCGTTATTGGCCCATGGAGCTATACCATTAAATGAAGCAATAAGGTCACCATCTTGATCAACAAGGAGTGTAATGGGTAGCCCTAAAGCTAGTCCTTGTTTGCGGATATTGGTAAAAATGTTCATTTTTTCGTCGCGGTAGTAGGTCAAATTATCAGCATGCACTTCACGTAAAAATTGTTGAATTTTTTCAGGAGAAGCGACTTTATCGATGTTAATGGCTATGACATCAAAATTCTCTCCCTTCATATCGTGTTTTAATTGTGCTAGCTCTGGCATTTCTACACGGCAAGGTGCACACCAAATGGCCCATAGATTAATAAGCAGTGGCTTTCCAGTAAATTCGGAGAATTTATGCTCTTTTCCCTGAATATCTTTAAAGGAAAATTGGCTTACATTATAAAATGTATCGGCAAATCGGAGGTGCTTAAAAGAGCCTTTGGCTTCTTTTTTGATCGCTGTTATCTTTTCTTCTTTTATTTTATTGGCGTTTGTTTCTTGTGCTTTTGCAACTGAAATAAAATAAGGAAAAAGAGATGCTTTATTATCATGGTTTATTGTTACGTATAAACTTAAGGCAATGATAAAGGATGTAAGCAAGCGTTGTGTTTTTTTATTTTTCCAGTTGATAAAAGTTTGAGAAATCATGATTTTTGTCCTTTGGATGGGCGCTTTTAAGGTATGACAGATAATAAATTGAGATAAATGTAGGGTGGCCATTTTGCACAAGGCCCTGCTGCGGTTATGGAAGACATTAATGCTTCCATTGATTGTGATCAAAAACTTTATCGGCAAGATATTGAAGGTTCATTTTCTCATGTAATGATGCTAGCACAAACGAAAATTATTTCACACTCTGATTATGAAAAAATTGTGCATGGTTTAGAGTTTATTTGCCAAGAAGTTAAAGAAAGGCACGTTTACTTTTTCACGAAAGCTTGAAGATATTCATATGAATATTAAGGCGCGGTTTGAGCCAATTGATTGGTTCTGTAGCAGGCCGTTTGCACACAGCGTGTATCTCGTAATGATCAGGTTGTAGTTGATTTTCATTTATAAGTGTGTGATGAAACGCAAAAGATAGTGCAAGTAGAACAAAAAATAGTGCAAGTATAAAAGAATTCATAAAGCAATTGCTCATTTGAGCAGAATAGCATGTCGATACTTTTATATTTTTATGCTAGGTTTTACACATTTACAAACTGCTCAGCCAGTAATGTTTGGTCATTATATGATAGCTTAATATAATGGCTTATGTTGAAATATTTGGCCGAGATTTATCACGTATGCGTGATGCTTTGAGCGAATGAATGAGTCACCTCTAGGGGCTGGTGCATTGGCGAAAACAAGCTTTCCAAGCGATTGCTTTATGACAATACAAGCTACTGGGGTTTCATGAGCTAATGCACAATTTAATAGATAGTGTTTCAGATCGTGATTTTGCGTTGGAATTTTTAAGCGCTGGTGCGCTTTTTGCAATGCATCTTTCAACGTTTAGTAGAAAAGATTATCCAGTGGTTGAGGGCACAATTTCAGTTTATTCATTTATCAGATGCTTTTTAACAGGTGCATCTATTATGCCACAAAAGAGAAATCTTGATAGAGAAATTTTGATGCTTCTGAGTTTATACGGGCGAAATCGGGATGGTTGAGTGGTGCGTTTATTGGATTTTTAAAATGATGAAAGGCTTACTTCTTGCTTATTTAAAGGATATGCAGAGGTTCAAAGGATATGCAGGAGGATAAAACTTATGTGTTTGATGGGGCTTTGAGCTTGGAATTGTCAGCTGGCAGCAATGACGGGGATCATTGGTGATTTGGAAGTAAATAAAACACTCATAAAACAAGCAGCAGATTTTGGTTATGCAGTAGCAACAGATTTAGCTGATTGGCTTGTACGCAAATTGGGGCTTTTCTTTCGTGAGACTCATTATATTACTAGGCATATCAGTGGCATTGGCGGAAAAAAAGAAATGTCGTCTTAATGATTTATTATTGGCTGAACTTCAAACGATCTATCCTGATGTAAATACAGCGGTTTTTGATGTTTTAACAGTTGAAAAATCAGTTAAAAGTCGTAAAAGTTTTGGTAGAACAGCGCCTTTAGAAGTACTTCGCCAAATTGCTTATTGGAAAAGGTATCTTGTGAGTGTGTGAATAGATTTTAATTGTAAATACAAAAAATGCAGCAAAATATCGATATAAGAAGAAAAGGGCGTATGAGAACTATTTTAAAGAATTTAATAATTGTCCTTTTTTTTAATGCTGTTATAGTTGGGTGCGGGCGTAAAGGGGCATTAGAATTACCTTCTTCAACAACGGTGGAGTTTTCACAAGGAGCTTTTGTTTCTGAAAGAAAGACGGATAAACCTTTTATTCTCGATCGATTGATACAATAGAGGTTTTTATGCGTTTTTTTCCTTATCATCAAGACATGCTCTATGCTGAAGGTCTTTCACTTTCTACACTTGCAGATAAGGTTGGAACACCTTTTTATTGTTATTCAGCCAATGCACTTGTTACACATTTTCAAGACTATCAAAATGCATTTCATGATATAGCTAGCCTTATTGCTTATGCGGTCAAAGCAAATTCCAATCAGGCTATTTTACGGCTTTTAGCACGCAATGGAGCGGGCGCTGATGTGGTGTCAGAAGGTGAATTACGACGTGCTTTAGCTGTTGGTATTCCTGCGCATCGTATTGTTTATGCTGGGGTTGGTAAAACGGTTAGAGAGATAGATTTTGCTCTTGCACATGATATTTGCTGTTTTAATGTCGAATCAGAGCAGGAGCTTGAACAATTATCAGCACGGGCTGTTGCACTTTCAAAAAATGCACGTATTTCGTTGCGTCTTACTCCAGATGTAGATGCAAAGACCCATCAGAAAATTACAACTGGTAAGTCTGAAAATAAATTTGGTATTCCGTTGGTGTTGGCATATGATGCCTATAAAAAAGCAGCACAATTGCCTGGTCTTCAAGTGTGTGGTGTGGCTATGCATATTGGTAGCCAGATTTGTGATTTAAAACCATTTGAAGAGGCATTTATAATTGCTGCAGATTTTGTGCGCCATTTACGCAATGATGGTTATGCCATAACCCATGTAGATATTGGAGGTGGGCTTGGGGTTTCTTATGGTCGTGAGTCGTGTTTAGTGCCTTCTCCTTTTGATTATGCAGCACTGGTAAAGAAACATATTGCACCTTTAGGGATTACTGTAATTTTAGAGCCTGGGCGCAGTATTGTAGGCAATGCTGGTGTGTTGGTAACATCTGTTGTATATTTCAAAAGAGGAAAGGGGCGCAATTTTGTTATTGTTGATGCAGCAATGAATGATTTTATGCGTCCAACACTTTATGATGCTTGGCATGATGTGATACCAGTGAAAAAAACACCATTAAATGGTATGATGATCAATGCAGATATTGTTGGCCCTGTTTGTGAAACTGGTGATTATTTAGCATTGGATCGTTGTCTGCCAGTGTTAGAGGCGGGTGATCTTTTGGCAATTACTGGAGCGGGCGCTTATGGTGCGGTGATGGCAAATACCTATAATAGCCGACTTTTGGTACCGGAGGTTTTAGTTCAAGATACGCGTTATGCTGTTGTTCGCCCACGTCTTGATTATGCGCAATTGATAGGCTTTGATCATATTCCAGATTGGGTTGAAAATTTTTAAATGTCTTTGACATTGTTTCCAATAAACTTTTATGGAACGATTTATATGGTACAAATTATTTTGTATAGGTCTTATGATTCTTAAACTTATTTTAAAAAGGACAAATGATTGTCTATGAAAGATGAAAACATCAAAGGTTTTCTGAAAATAAGGCTTTTATTTGCGCGCCTTCTCGCTTGGTGTTTCTTATTTTTTGAGCGGATATGGCCGCGACTGTTACCATTTTTTTTAGCGTTAAGTCTTTTATGTTCACTTAGTTGGTTTGGTGTTTTTAATCTCTTAAGTTATTGGTGGCATTTATTTTTTCTTTGGCTTGTACTTTTTGCTATTTTGGGAAGTTTGTTTCTGCTGTTTGGCTTTCGCTTTCCAACAGTAAGGGATGTTGATTGTTATATTGAAAAGACAAATGGGTTTAAAAACCAGCCTTTAAGTGTTCAAAAAGATCGTTTGTGTGTTGAAGATGATGATGGTTCTAGTGTGGTTATTTGGCGTGAACATCAACGCCGCATGGCAGAACAGTTGCATCATGTTCAAATCGGATTTGCTTACCCCAATAGTGCTGCCTATGACCCTATAGCTCTTAGGGCACTATTTATTTTGTTGTGTGTGTGTGCTTTTAGTTTTTCTTTTGGCTCATCTGGGGGGCGTTTATCGGATGCGTTTGATCTACGCCCTGTGGTTGATGAATCATCAATACGTATTGATGCTTGGGTAACACCACCTGCTTACACAGGTATTGCACCTATTTATTTAACACAAGGTGAGACAACAAAGCTTACTGTTCCTGAAGGTAGTGATGTTGTTGTGCGCGTTGTTAATGGCGCTGGTGTTAAGGTTAAGGCTGTGCCTGAAGACGGTGGACACAAAATTTTACTTACTGAAAAAAGTGAGCAAACGACTTTAAATGATCCAATGACTCGTTTTGAAACACGTTTAGATCGTTCAATGCGTTTGTTTGTGTCATCGCGTCATAGGCAACAACAATGGCATTTGCACATGATTAAGGATAAAGGGCCGACGATTCATTGGCTTGCAAAACCAGAGCGGATTTTGGCTGGTTCATTAGAATTGCGCTATGAGATGGATGATGATTATGGTGTAACAAAGGCTTTTGTTGCGATAGAACCTCTTCTTGATCAGAATAAAAATGCTTCTCCTCTTTATAAAGCGCCTGAGATAAACCTTCTTTTAGCGCGTGGTGGAAAAGGTAAAATGCGAACAGTCCAAGATATATCTGGTCATCCATGGGCTGGTAGCGAGGTTAAAATCACTTTGGTAGCAGAAGATGGGGCTGGTCAGCAGGGGCGTAGCAAAACTTTTATTATGATGTTACCACAGCGTATTTTTGCCAACCCTATTGCCCGTGCAGTAGATGAGCAGCGTCGTTTGTTAGCACTTGATGCACATGCACAAGAACGTGTACTTGACATGCTTTCTGCCTTGCTTGTGCGCCCGGAAGATGGTCTTCAAAATGTGACACATTTTCTGGCATTGCAAAGTGCATGGATAAGGCTTTCTGCTGCAAAAACAGATGATCAATTGCGTGATGTAGTTCATTATTTATGGCAAATTGCTTTAGGTATTGAAGGTGATCAGTTTGAGTCTGCTCAGCAAAGATTAAAACAAGCACAGGCTGCTTTGCGTGATGCATTGCGCCATGGCACTTCAAGTGAGGAAATTGAGCGACTGATGGCAAATTTACGCCAAGCTGTGAATGATTATATTAGTGCTTTGCCTGAAAAAGAATTAAAAGATAGCAATGAGCGTAGAGCTACACTTTCTGAAGATTCATTATCCCAAAAGTTGGATTCGATTGAAGAGATGGCTAAGTTGGGTTCTTCTTCTGCAGCTGAACAGCTTTTAGCTGAAATTGAGCAGACACTTGATCATTTGCAGAATCGAAAAAGCAATCAAGCTAAAGAGGAAAATGATCATCAAGCAACACAAATGAAAAAAAAGCTAGATCAACTTGGTGATTTGATGCGTCGACAGCAGGAAATTCTTAATGATACGCACCATTTAGAAAAGAAACAACGTTATGATGAAACAGATGTCACAAGCAATGAGGAAAAGCAAAACAAAGCTTTGGAAGATCGTCTGATTGAATTGCAGTCTGAGTTATCAGAATTAGAAAAAGGACTCTCAGCACAAGGTCTTAAACAAAATGATGCGTTGAAAGAGGCAGAAAAGAAAATGAACTTAGCAAAGACCGCTCTTGATAATGGGGACTATGAAACGTCAATGCAAAATCAGTCAGAGGCTTTAGAATCCCTGCGACAAGGCGCGCAAAGTGTTCTACAAGAAATGCGTGAGATATTGAAAAAAGGGGATAATCACAATGATGCTCATGGCCCTCAAGATCCATTAGGACGTCCGCTTTCTTCGCAGACAGGTCAAGGTCAAGAAGGTGTGGGGGGAGCACAGAAAAATGATCAAATGCGTGCACGACAGATTTTGGAAGAAATTCGCAAACGCCTTAATAATGGTCGTATTCCTGAGGCAGAAAAAAGCTATCTTGAAAGATTGCTTCACTTTCGTTAGTCAAATTTAAATCAATATTAGAAAAAGCGCATTAAAAATTTTTATAAAATAAGGTGCACTCCAAATAAAGAACACAGCAAAGTAACCGTGCTTTTGATGAAGTGATAATACCGTGGTGTATTTTACTTATGTTACTTTGTTTTTGAATTATTTTGGTTAAAAGTGGAAGGTGAAAGTTTTTGCTCTTGAGGGAAAGGGGTGCAAACCCATATAAGTTGATTATAAAAGGCTGCAACGTTTGATATTTGTTTCTACACGGTAATGTAAATTGGATATAGTTACACTCAAAGATTTTTATGCTTCTGCACTTGGTCTTCGGGTGCAAACGACAATTTGTGACCAATTGAATTTCTATTGGCCAAATCTTGCTGATAAGCGAGTAATGGGTTTTGGTTATGCAGTTCCTTACCTTTCTGTGTTGTGTACGCGTGCAAAACACTGTTTTGCTTTTATGCCCGCTAGTCAGGGTGCTTTACCTTGGCCTTGTGCTGATAGGGTTGCTACAGCACTTGTTTTTGAAGAAGATTTACCTCTTCCTGATGCTTCGATTGATTGTGTTTTATTGGTACATGCACTTGAATATACAGAAAATTCACGCGAAACTCTTAAAGAAATATGGCGTGTTTTAGCACCTAATGGTCATTTGATTGTTATTGTTCCCAATCGCAGCGGTTTTTGGGCACGCAATGATCGTACACCTTTTGGTTATGGTGAACCTTATAGTCGCCAACAAATTGTTCGTTTATTTGAAGAAACAAATTTTATATCCGGACCTGTGCAAGAAATTGTATATTATACACCTTCTTTAAATTATACGGCGCGGTTGTTTTCGTTTTTCTATAGACCATTTATACGCCACCTTTTTCCTTATTTTGGTGGGCTTTTAATGTGTCAGGCACACAAACGTATTTATCAAGGTATCAGTATACAACGCCGCCAATCACGACGTGTGTTCATTCCTACATTATCACCACAGGCCCGCGAGAGATATGTCTTGTCTGGATCTGATTTTGTTTCAGAGAAAAATTGATGATATTAGAATTATTTTAAAGGTAATCATTGCTCATAAAATTTAAAGATTAAGGCGATAGCCATTTTGATCTGTAACGAGAATCTGAGCATTAGAGGGGTCTTTTTCAATTTTTTTGCGTAAACGATAAATGTGGGTTTCTAATGTGTGGGTGACAATGTTTTTATTATAGCCCCAAATATGTTCCAGCAATGTTTCGCGGCTTACAACTTTGTTACGCGTGTTATAAAGATATTTAAGAATCGCCGCTTCTTTTTCGGTAAGACGGATTTTATTGCCATGGCAATCAATCAGAAGTTTTTGCCCAGGTTTAAAAGTGTAAGAACCAATACGAAAAATTACATCTTCATGGTGTTCATATTGATGTAATTGAGTTCGAATACGCGCTAACAATACTGCAAAACGAAAGGGTTTTGTTACATAGTCATTGGCACCTTCTTCAAGGTTTAAAAAAGTATCACAATCTGTGTCATGGTCAGTTATCATAATAATGGGAGCACGAAATTTTTGATTGCGTAATTTTTTAACAGCTTCGCGACCATCTAGATCAGGCAGTTTAATATCAAAAATAGCAAGATCGATTTTTTCTTTATAAGCTATTGCGAGTCCTTCTTTGGCTGTTTTTGCTTGGAGCACTTCAAATTCTTCATGGATTTGCAATTGTTCTAGCAGAATAGAGCGCAGGTCATCCTCTTCTTCAACAATTAAAAGGGTGTAGCTGTTCATTTTTTTTCCTTATAAAGCCTATATGCGCTATACTTTGTGGAAAGTAGTTTCATGAAAATAAAATCTTATGCAAGTAGAATTAAAAAAGAAATGCTATAAAAAACAAACTTTTGTTGCTTTTATGGTCATCCGTCGACAAGCAGGTGTCCATACACGAGGTATTCTTTGTGCTGGCCAGCATCGTTTTTTTTGTGCTTTAGGGCGAAGTGGTATTTCCCCTTATAAGCGCGAAGGTGATGGTGCTACGCCTTTGGCAAATATGCGTTGTTTAGGAGGATTTCGCGATAATTTTTATCGTCCTTTTCCACGTTCAGTTTTGCCTTTTCATCGTATTCGTGCACAAGATGGTTGGTGTGATGCTAGTGGTGATGCTAATTATAATCGTTTGGTACGCCTTCCTTACCCTAAAAGTGCTGAAAAGATGCACCGTGAAGATGGTCTTTACGCGATTGGCCTTATTCTAGATTGGAATAGCACACAGCGCAAAATGGAAAGAGGAAGCGCTATTTTTATGCATTTAGCACGGGACAATTATGCCCCAACAGAAGGATGCATTGCACTTTCGCGCCGTGATATGGAGCGTCTTTTACCCTATATTAATTGGCGGACAAGAATTGTTGTTTTAGGTTAAAAGCATTTCTGGTTTAAGCCCACCCATAGAGCAAATTTCTTTCCACTCATCTTCTGTGACAGGTTGTACTGATAAGCGCATGGTTTTAACCAGTGCCATGTTTTTTAATTTTGGATTAGCTTTGATTTGTTTTAACGAAACAGGGTTTGGCATATCATAAAGGGCACGGATATCTACACATTCCCAGCGTGGATCAGAAGTTGTCGAATCAGGATGTGCTTGTGCACATACTTCTACAATGCCTACTATTTCTAACCCTTTGTTGGAATGATAGAAGAATCCTTTATCACCATATTTCATGGCACGCATATTATTGCGCGCTTGATAGTTGCGTACACCATCCCATTGTTCGCCATGTGCGCCTTTTTGTTTTTGCATGGCCCATGACCATTTTTGAGGTTCAGATTTAAAAAGCCAATAAGCCATTTAGCCTCCTTTTTTATGCACTGTGTTTGGTTTTTGCGTTTAATTTTATAAAAAATAAGTGTTGGAAGGATTTTAGCCATAGGGATTTTATGTTCTCATACTTTTGCTCCTCGCCGTCCTGTACCGATTAAGGGGGGTGCTTTTTCATCCAACGGCCAGCGTGAGCGAGGGGCAATATCAAGAGGGCTTGTTTGCCCCTGTTCTATGCGTTTTGCACCGGCAAAAGCAATCATTGCAGCATTGTCTGTGCACAAAGAAGGAGGGGGAGCAATAAATTCAAAACCATGTTGGCAAGCCAGCTCTTGCAAACTTAAACGAATAGCTTGATTGGCTGATACTCCACCTGCAACAACCAAGGCAGGAGGGCGACATTCTTTCTGATGAGCAAGGGGATAGTGGTGGGTAAAATATTGCAAAGCTAAACTAACACGATCTTGCAATGTATCAATGACTGCTGCTTGAAAACTTGCAGCGATGTCAGCAATATCACGCTGTGTTAAAGGAGCCATTGTTGTTGCGGCTTTGCGAACAGCAGTTTTTAGGCCGGAAAAAGAAAAATCTAACCGCTTTTCACCCTTTAAAGGTCGTGGGAGAGAGATGCGATTTTTATCTCCTAATAAAGCGGCTTTTTCAAGAGCTGGACCACCAGGGTAAGGAAGACCTAAAAGATTTGCAGTTTTATCAAAGGCTTCTCCCAAGGCATCATCAATGGTTGTTCCTAAGCGTTGGTAATTTCCTATTCCGTGGACAAGAATGATTTGTGTATGACCGCCTGAGACTAGGAGCAATAAATAGGGAAAATTTATATCATGAGTCATGAGTGCTGTTAAAGCGTGCCCTTCTAGATGATTGACAGCAATAAAAGGTTTTCCGGTAGCAAGAGCTAATGCTTTTGCACTCATAAGTCCCACTAAAAGCCCCCCAATCAGACCAGGGCCACTTGTGGCTGCAATAGCATCAATATCTTTCAACTTTATATTAGCTTGTGTAAGTGCTTTAAGAATCAAGCTATCAAGAATTTCAACATGAGCACGAGCAGCAATTTCGGGAACAACGCCACCATAAGGCGCGTGATGTTCAATTTGGCTCCAAACGATGTTGGAAAGAATACGACTTTTTCCATTACTGTTGTGCTCAATAATAGCAGCAGCAGTTTCATCACAGCTTGTTTCTATTCCCAATAGGCGCATTGCAGGATAACCTTATGTTGAAGATTTTTCATGTAGTGGGTACCACGGATCAAGAGGGATGCAAAGAGTTCTCTTAAAATATAAGGTGTATGAGAGACAATGCATCTGGATATAGTCTATGGGGTGTCGTCAGTGATGGATTGCTCCATTTGAAAATTCAACAAAAAAGTAGAATGTTTAGTATAGGATGCATTTTAAAATGTGGTAAGTCATGTTGGTGACTAGTTCTTGGAAATTTTGTAGTCAAACCATATGATGTACAAGCCATATGATGTAAGTGTGAGAGGTTGGCAGCGTTAAACCTTAGAAAGTTTTTTTACAATTAGGTTTTTAGCACACTTGATGTTGTTTATCCCAAAATTGATATGTTTTTTAATTTTTTGACAATGAGTGGCTGCTTTAACAATGAGTGGCTAGCACATTGGGGTTGTTGCATTTACTGTTTATAATCAACAATTTTTAAGGATTTTTTTTAAACATCAATTTTGATGTACTTCCAAGACTTTTTCTCTAAAATATTAAGTATATTTGAGGGAGGATAGGCTATTAAAATATTTGGTTTAATTGAAATATCTGGCTTGTGAGTTAAGAGAAATTGAGTAAAAATACTTAAAAAGCGAGATATTCAATCAATGCTTAGCTTTTTTAAAGTTTCTTTCATTTTGTTATTTTATAATAAAAATGAGCGGGAGAAAAGAGACATTTATGGCAAAATTTTCAAAACCCAGAGCAAAACCACATTATACCGGTACTAACCGTAAAACACCTATAATTGAATGTGATGTGATAGATTGTGATTTAGAGCAAGAAACACAAAACTCAGCAGAATCAATGACAAAGGAAACACAAAGCAAACAAAAAGCAAAAGGGAGGAAAGCATCTGGTATTGCTTGGTTTCATTCGTTGATTTTGGTAATTGTTGGCAGTTTTATCACCTTAAGTTTTTGGATAGGAATGCAATGGGCGGGTTTTTTTTCTCCTTTTTTGAGAAGCGAGCATATTAGAGAAGAACAAGCTTTACAGATTGCTGAAATTGCAAAAAGCCAAGCTGAAGAAACAACGCGGCAATTGCATCATATTATCCAAGAACTTGATGCATTAAAGACGGCTTTTTCTATTTTTTCATCACAAGGTGATAAGTCTTTCCAAAGGGGTGAGGCATCACAAGAAGAAAGTAAGGAAATTTTTGCGGCTTTAGAGAAAAAGGTCAATGCTCTTGAAGAGAATATACAAAATTTAATTGCAATCTCACACGCTATTCATGAAGCTTTATTAGCTGGGCAGAGCAATACAAATGATTTTGCTGTGTTAAAGCAACAAATAGACACTCTACGAGAAGAAATTGCTGCTAAGAGTGATACAAAAGGGGGAATAGATCCTGAATTTTTAATGGCGATTAATGCCTTTAAAAATGCCGTCGATCGGGGTGAACCTTATGCCAATGAATTGGAAATAATACAGCGTTTTTCACCTTCAGTTTCTGGGCTTGATCTTTTGCAAGAAACAGCAAATACAAGTCTTCCAAGCCCTGCTAAGCTTGCGGCTGATTTTTCTAGTATTGCAGATACGATTGTTGGGCAACAAAATATTGTTGCACCAGATGCTGGTTTTTTTGCACACATTTGGGCCTGGATAAAAAGTTTATTTGTTTTACGGCCAGTTGGAAACGTGGAAGGTGTGACGGTAGGTGCGATTGTAGCGCGGATAGAAATGGCCATTCAAGTTGGAGATTACGAAAAGGCTTTAGCAGAGTGGCAAACATTACCGCAAAGTGCTCAGGATATTTCAGTAGATTTTATGCAGCAGTTAAAACGGCATTTAACTGTTCAACGTGTTTTTCAGCAATTACTGATTTTTGTGCAACAAGGATCTTCTAAGGCTATAAAAATGTAAATGGGGCCAAGAATGATACGTGTTTTTATTTATATTTTTGTTGTTTGTGTTCTTGGTGCAGCTTTTGGATGGGTTGCTAGTCATAATAGTGTTGTGACCATAACATTTATGCACACGCGATTATCTATTTCATTGTTAGCTTTTTTAAGTACATTTATTGTATTTTTAGGGATTTTATGGGGACTTTTGTATGTTGTTTGTTTTGCACCTGGGGCTTTCTACAATTATTTTTATACACGCCGTCAAAGACGTGGTCGTGAAGCTCTTTCACAGGGCCTTCTTGCAGCCTTTATTGGTGACCATCTAACAGCACAAAAAATGGAAACACAGGCGTTAAAGTATCTTGAAGAAAATTGTGAACCGTTGATAAAACTTTTACAAGCTCAAACTCTGGTTTTGCAAAAAGATTCTATTCGCGCCATTCACCTCTATGAGGAGATGAGACAAAAGAAATCAACAAAACTTGCTGGGCTTTATGGTTTGTTTCGTGAGGCTATGGATACGAAAACTTATGAAGCAGCACAGCACTATGCACAAGAGGCGTTTACTTTATCACCATCACTTGTGTGGGCTCATCAGGCTGTGCTTGATCGATTGAGTGCTGAGGGGCAATGGGATGAAGCACTGGATGTTTTTGAAAAAGTGCAAAAAGCTTTACCACGCTCTGCCCGTTTGACTGCAGAGCGCAATCATACCCATGCTTTGTTATTGAGTGGAAAGGCGCTTCATGTCTTTAAAATCCATCCTGTAAAAGCACGTAGCGCTATTTTAAAAGCACATAAGTTGGTACCTGATTTTGGACCGATAACGGTTATAACCGCCGGTATTCTTTATAAATTAAATGAAACCCGCAAAGCTGATAAAATAATCATTGAGGCTTGGAAGAAGGATCCTCATCCTGATTTTGGAGCACTTTATCTTGGCAGAGAAGAAAGAGCTGTTGGACGTTTGAAAAAAGCTAAAAAACTGGCTTCTTATAATAAAAACACTTTTGAATCAGCCTTTCTTATTGCTAAGGCTGCTTTAGATGCAGGTGAGTTAACATTAGCAAGAGAACAAGCAAAAAAAGCACTAAATTATCACCCCCGTGAAAGTGTGTATTTATTACTAGCAGATATTGAAGAAGTGCAAGGAAATGATCAGGGGTTAGTGCATCAGTGGCTCTCTTTAGCACGCAATGCAGAACGTGATCCAACATGGATTTGTGATAATACTCTTTTTTCTTCTTGGTCAGCGGTTTCTCCAATAAGTGGGCGATTGGGCTGTTTTGAATGGAAAGCACCTCCTCGTCGGTTTCCTTTAACATTAGGAGCTGATGACATTGTACTGAAAAAAGAAGATAAACAAAGTGTTACTGAAATAGCTTTTAAAGATAATCTCTTAAGCAAATGTCCACCTAAAGAAAGTGATAGCCCCTTTGAGGTTTACACAAACAAGCAGGATGAAGAAACACTCAATCAGATCCATTTAGATGTTGATGATTCAAACGTTAAAACAACGAAAAAAAAGGTTTCTACATCAAAAAAGAAATTTCAATTATTTTAAAGAGAAAAGTTTAAAGGAAACTTTGTTGACAAAAATTATTTTCTTGTGCTTTAGAAGCGCGTAACTAAACTATATTGCTGCAATAATAACTGAAAAGAATTTTTTGGCAAAAATGGATCTTGGTAAAGAACAGAAAAATAAAAAGCCAAGAATTGCAGTGGTTTTACATCGTCAATCTCCATGCATTGGCCGCTTGGGACAATTTCTGCAACAAAACGGTTTTGTTCTTGATACTTATTACCCTATTGCAGGACAAAAGCTTCCCGATACATTGGAACATTACGCAGGTGTTGTCATTTTAGGTGGCCCGATGAGTGTCAATGACGGGGAAGCATATATTCGTGAAGAAATTAATTGGATTTCTTTATCCATGAAAGAAAATAAACCTTTTTTAGGTATTTGTCTTGGGGCACAAATGTTAGCGCAAAATCTTGGTGGGCGTGTTTGTGCGAGAAGTGACAAAATTGTTGAAGTTGGTTGGTATCCACTAGAAGCAACACCTCAAGGTAGAGCGATTATGGATTGGCCTGAAATGGTTTATCATTTTCATGATGAAGGTATTTATGATTTACCTAAAGAGGCAGTTCTTTTAGCAAGTGGTCAAACATACCCTGTACAAGCTTTTCGTTATGGAAATAATGCGTGGGGTTTGCAATTTCATGCTGAATTGACACGGGCTATGATGCAGCATTGGGTCGTGCGTTCAGCTAAGAAATTGACTAAAAAAGGTGCCCAACCTGCCTATGCACATTTACAAGGCTACTTAATGTATGACAAAGCTTTGCGCCAGTGGTTTAAAAATGCATTGCAACAAATTTTTGGTGTTAAATAAATTTAAAAATTATGTTTATTTTGAAAATGATCTTTGAAAAAGAAAATTTTCGTTTTGTTGGTATTCTATTAATGGATATCAGAACAAGAGCTTTTTGATGCTATATTAACACATTTTGCTCTTCAAAACAGGCTTTTCATGAGGAAGGGAAAGGGAGAGAGACTTATAGTTGAAGGGCTTGGAAAATTGCTACCGTTTCACTGTTTTTGAAAATCAGAGGGTTAAGGAAATATCTGTACGCAAGACAATAGGGGGAAATTTTGAAATTTAGATATTTTTTTAAGTGATGCTGATAACAGGATTTCGTTTCGCATCTATTAAGTCTAAAAAGTATAATAATAGTATTTTAATTAAGCGTGAGGGCAATAATTTATTAGGGTATGTTACTTTTGATTTTCTATTTTTACGACATTCTTATTTTGTTGATCTTCTCAAAGTTGATAGGGCTTTATGAGTGAAGTTTCAATGATATGCCTCATTTCTTGGAAGAAGATGCGATAGTAGATGATAGAATTGATTGGAAACGGTATTTGTAGAGAAGAGATGTTTTTGTAGTATAGCCGATTAATTTTCATACAGATGGAGTATCTGGTGTAAATGGCTTCTTTCTTTTGATAATTAAGGATATTTGACACGCAAAATTTAAGTTTCTGTTTCTTTGCATGCAAAATCTTTCTCTACTGTGCAAGTAGTTTGTTTTCTTGTACACAAAGCCCGTTTTTTAAGCTTTTTTTTAATTAATAGCTCGAAGAGTTGCAAGCAGCCAGCTTATTGTCATTGTTATAGGTCACGTAAGAGTGAGTAAAACTGTATTTTCAGCTTGACTGCTTTACACACCGCTTTAAGTTTGAAAAGCAGTGTTTTTGAGTTGTGCAATCATGTTGGCTGCAAAGATAAAGCGAGAAATATTGAGATCACTTTCAATGAGAGCACCAGTTCGGTTTGTTACATTGCAAATTTGATCTTCTTCTGTTTTGACCCATGCTGCAAGTGGATCATTTTTATCACCGTAGTTTTTTAAGATTTTTATAACAATTTGCCGCACGTTTTCAGCAATGTTTTCTTTAGCTTGGCTTAAGACCATACCATCATAATAATCAAGAACAGGAATTGTTTGACTGGCGTCATTAATGCGGTTTATGCGAATAATCTGAGTCAATGAAAAATAGATTTTTGCAGCTTTTGTAAGATCACTTTGACTTTGTTTTGCGATTAAAGAAATATCACAAATCATTGGGGCAGCCTCAAGAAGAGCTAATTGTTTTGCTAAAGTATTTGGTATTCCTTCTTCACTATATAATGCTACTTTTTCTGCAATTTTTTCATGTATATCTTCATTGTTGGAGTGCGTAAGCTGTTTTTCAATGGCTTTACGCGCTTGTTGAATTGTTGTCACAAGTTCTTCTAGTGATACAGATAAATCGATATTGAGCAATCCCCAATTGGTTGTTTCAAAAAGCATTGAGGTAATTGCTGCATAAAATTTATTTTGAACAACACCGGATATTTTATTGTCAAGATTATCAATTTGGTCAGAAAGCTGAGGAATTTCAAATCCATCACGAATAGCAATGAACACACGAATAATATTTTCAACCTTTTGTCCCGTTTTATCTTGCAGGCGACTAACAAAAGTAGGCCCTCCACGATTAACAATATCGTTGGCAATGAGCGTGGCAATAATATCACGACGCAATTGGTGGTTAATAATTTCGTTTTTAAAGCTTTTTTGGAGTTGAGTTGGAAAATAGTTTAACAAGGTTGTATCAAAATAATGATTGTCAACAATGGAATTGTTAATGATTTCTTCTTGCAACGTTAATTTAGCATAAGCCAAAATAACAGCCAGTTCTGGGCGTGTAAGACTTTGACCTTGGGCCATTCTTTGGCGCAAAGTTTGATCATCAGGCAGAATTTCAACCCTGCGATCAAGCAGCTTTTTCTGTTCTAAATCATGTATAAAGCGGGCTTGGTAAGGTAGGTCAATAATGCCACGACTTTCAGCCAAAGAAAGGGCAAGAGTTTGCAGATAATTGTTGCGTAGAACTAATTGTTCAACTTGTGGTGTCATTTGTTTTAAAAGTGTATCACGTTCTTTACGCGTAAGCATTTGAGCACGCATTGCTGATGCAAGAACAATTTTGATATTCACTTCAAGGTCGGAACAATTGACCCCTGCGGAATTGTCAATGGCATCGGTATTACACCGCCCACCATTTAAGACATATTCAATACGACCACGTTGGGTAAGACCAAGATTGGCCCCCTCACCAATGACTTTGGCGCGTATTTGTTCGCCGGTAATGCGAAGTGCATCATTAGCACGGTCACCCACTTGAGCATCGGTTTCTGTTATGGCACGTATGTAGGTACCGATGCCACCAAACCATAAAAGATCAACAGGAGCTTTTAAAATGGCTGAAATAATTTCAAAGGGTGTTCCTGTTTGTTTTTCAAAACCAATGGCTTGTGCAGCTTCAGGGGAAAGAGTAATGGTTTTGGCTGCTCGTGAAAAGATACCACCACCTTTTGACAATTTCGCTTTGTCATAATCTTGCCAACTTGAGCGGGGGAGTTGAAACAGACGCATACGCTCTGCATAACTTTCAGCTATGTTGGGTTGTGGATCAATGAAAATATCGCGGTGATCGAAAGCAGCGATAAGTTTTGTTTGTTTGGACAGTAACATTCCATTACCAAAGACATCTCCCGACATGTCGCCAACGCCAACACAACTAAAGGGGGTTGTTTGAATGTCATGATCAAACAATTCCCTAAAATGTCTTTTAACAGCTTCCCATGCGCCTTTAGCCGTGATTCCAATGACTTTGTGGTCATAACCTGCTGATCCTCCAGAAGCAAAAGCATCATCAAGCCAAAAGTTACCTGCTTGGCTGATTGCGTTTGCAGTATCGGAAAAAGTTGCTGTGCCTTTGTCTGCAGCAACAACAAAATAAGGATCGTCACCATCATGGCGAATCACATTTTTGGGGGCACTTATTTTGCCATTAACGAGATTATCAGTAATGGAAAGCAAAGCTGTGATATAGTCAATATAGGCTTGTCTAGCTGCTTCTGCTACCACAGCGCGGTCGTTGGTTTGGGGAAGGTGGTGGGGATAGAAGCCACCTTTTGCACCCACAGGGACAATAACTGCATTTTTAACCTGTTGGGCTTTGACTAAATCTAATACTTCAGTACGGTAATCTAATGCGCGGTCTGACCAACGAATACCACCACGAGCAATAGAACCAAAACGCAAATGAACCCCTTCTACTTCTGGTCCGTAAACAAAAATTTCTCGATAAGGACGTGGTTCAGGTAAACCTTCAATTTGGCGTGGGTCTAGCTTTGTTGCCAAAATACGCCGTGGGTTACCATTTGCAAGGGGAACAAAAGCATTGGTCCGTAAGCTTGCGGCAATGAGATTGCGATAGCGGCGTAAAATGAGGTCATCATCCAAATTGGGGACCATCTGCAATTTTTCTTCAATACGCTGTTGAATGATCTGTTCGTTGTTTTGGCGTTCTTTCTCTTGGTGGCTTGGATGAAACTTCAAATGAAACAAAGCGTAAAGATCTTTGGTAATGTCGGGATAAGCATTTAAAGTTTGAGCGACACGTTTTTGTGAATAAGGAATTCCAGCTTGTTGGAGATAGCGTCCGTAATGGCGCAAAATAACGATTTCACGCCAATTAAGTTGGGCAGTTTGTGTTAAGGCATTAAAGGCATCATCATCGGCATTTTTAGCCCAAATGGCTTCAAAGGTTTCAGCGTGTTTTTGACCATTTTCATTAAGATCAATACAAGTTTGGAAAGCACTTTCCAGTTGCATATCATGAAGATACACATATTTCCCATGCCCATCTGGTAATTCAAGTGTTTGTTCAGCGATGACACGAAAGCCCATATTTTCAAGAAGTGGTACACGTATAGAAAGGGCAAGTGCTTCGTGGCGGTGAAAAAGTCTGAGAGAAATGTTGCGTTTTTCTTTATGATGGGTGTGATAAAAAGTGACAAAAAGAGGCTTTTCATCATTAAGGCTTAAGATATGATTTGCGTCTGCAATGGCATCTTCAGCTGAAAATAAGTCACGATAGCTGTTTGGAAATTGGCTTGCTAGAAGCGTTTGTTGTTCTGTTGCTTTGTGGGCAAGAGCTACAGCTTGAACATTATCTTCCCAGTTTCTTGTTATTGAGCGAACTTGTTGTTCAAGTATGGTGCGTTCAATAACAGGAGCACTATGGTTTCCTTTGCGGTGAATGATATAGTGAATACGAATGAGTGTGCTTTCTAGGAAGAGCGGGTAAGATTCAAAGAAATCACCTTCATAAGTTTCGACAAAATATGCGCCAATTTTTTCAGGAATATTACTGCTGTATTGATCACGCGGGACGTAAACAAGTATGGAAACAAAGCGTCCAAAAGAATCAGTGTGCGCAAGCACGCGCAAACGTGGACGTTCATCTAATTGCAAAATAAGTTCGGCATTTTCTGTTAAAGTATCAACATCAGAGCGAAACATTTCATCTCTTGGGTAAGTTTCTAAAACGTTGATAAGTGCTTTTCCAGAATAGTCAGCCTGATTGTATCCAAGGCGTTGAATAATGGTTTGTGCTTTTTCTTTTAAGAAAGGAATTTGCAAAACAGAACGGGTATAAGCAGAGGATGTGAATAGCCCTACAATGCGTAATTCCCCACATACACGCCCTTCTTTATCAAAAATTTTAATTCCAATATAATCTAACCAAATGGGACGGTGGATTTTTGAGCGGCTATTGGCTTTTGTTACAATAAGAAGGTCATCGCTTTCCATAAAGGATAAGACTTCTTTTGGGCGTTCTTCTACATGTGTATCGCCAATAATGCGAATGGATGCATCTGTGAGAATACCCAATTCAATATTGCCAGCTTTCAAACTGTTTTGGGGTTCTTTGTTTTTAATGAAGTCATAAGTGCGCATTCCAAGGAAGATAAAATTATTATCTGTAAGCCAGTTGAGAAACTCAATGGTTTTTTCACCTTCTTTTTGGTAATTTTGCGGGAGGTTTGTTTGATAGGCGTGGATGTGCTTTTTAAGTTCCTCCAACATAGGTTTCCAGTCTTGCACAGCGGCATTGACTTGTTCAAGAACTAAGGCAAGCTCATCTTTGAGTGTTATGGCCTTTTGTTTGCTTAATGCTTCAATGTGAATTTGTATAAGGCTAATACGTTGTCCAGAAGGGCAATCAAGAACAGGATGTGCAATTAAATAAATGTGGTTTGCGTGTTGATTAAAGACGTTTAAAACAGAATCAAGCAGGAAAGGTTTGTTATCATTGACAAGTGTGATAGCAGTTATAGGTTTGCTGCTACGTGTTAGCTCTTTTTGTTCAAAGCAAATGGTGCTTTTTCCTGCTTGATGTAAGCTGAGCGCTTCAGTAGCAATAGCCGCAGCTTTTTCGAGTTCATCTTTTTTATAACAAGCAATATCTTCTTTATCGGTATGGGCGAAAAGGATTTTTGCTAATTGCTTTTGATTGTTCTTGATATCTAATGCTTCTTGTTTTGACATAATTATACTCCCCTTTTTGCTCTTGGTGACCTTTTCTCCTCACAAGAGCAGGTCGTTTATGTCATCTTTATTATGTCATTTTTATATTGTACCATTTTATTTTTGAATGAATAGTTATTTATTCAGATAATTATAAAATTTTTTCGCAAGTTAGAGTAATGCTGTAAATTTTGGATAAACAGTTGGCGTAAGTGAAAAGATATTTTTATTGATATTTTTTCTATGAAAAAGTAGCATATCTTAAAAATATACACTAACAATGAATATAAAGATGACAGATTTACCAGAAAGACTTTTAAACGGTTATCGGTCCTTTATGACCAATCATTTTTCGCAACAAGCGGCGCGTTATCGGCAATTAGCAGAGGAAGGGCAAAGGCCTGAGATTTTGATGATTGCGTGTTGTGATTCGCGTGCAGCGCCAGAAACAATTTTTGATGCCAGTCCTGGTGAAATTTTTGTTGTGCGCAATGTGGCAAATTTTGTTCCACCTTTTTCTCCTGGTGATCAATACGATGCGACAGCAGCAGCAATTGAGTTTGCAGTGCAATCACTGAAAGTTAAGCACGTTGTTATTTTAGGACATGGGCGTTGTGGAGGGATTAATATTGTTCTTGGTGAGGTGTATAAACCCTTGTCATCGAATAATTGTATGGGGCTATGGATGGATCTTTTGGTCTCGGTTGGAAAAGGGGCTTGCTGTCGTGAATCGATGACTGAAACAGAGCGACAGGCTGCGTTGGAGCATTTTTCTATTCGTTATTCGTTGAAAAATTTAGAGACATTTCCATGGTTAAAAGAACGTAAAGATCAGGGGCTTTTGACAGTTCATGGTGCTTGGTTTGATATTTCAAACGGTGAATTGTGGAGCTTAGAACAAGAAACAGGGCGTTTTATGCGTGTTGAGGAAAAATTACTCACCCGATCGTAAATATCTTTTTCTTGCCTAATCTTTGTGTGTAAAGGTAGTGTATGATCAATCTTGACAAAGAGTAGTTTTTGTTGTTTGAAGAAACAAACATTCAGTGACAAGAATTAACTTGGAGCCACCGACTGGGACCCCACTTAGTTTTAAGGGTATAAAAAGATCCCAGAGGTCAACATCCGATAACGCGTTGCGTCCTCGGGTGCCATTTTGATTTGTTTGTTATGTGGTCAATGAGGTTAGATGATGTTTGAATCCTTGCAGGAGCGTCTTGGTTCCATTCTGTCCAATTTGACAGGGCGTGGTGCTTTGTCAGATCAGGATGTGGCAACAGCGCTGCGTGAGATTCGTCGTGCTTTGTTAGAAGCTGACGTTGCACTGGATGTGGTGCGTTCTTTCACTGATAGGGTTCGTGAAAAAGCTGTTGGCTCTGCTATTGTTAAATCTATTAAGCCTGGCCAAATGGTTGTTAAAATTGTTCACGATGAACTTGTGAGCATGTTGGGTGATGAGGCTGTCCTTAGTGATTTAAACGCACCAGCACCAGTTGTTATCATGTTGATTGGTTTGCAAGGTTCGGGGAAAACAACTACGACAGCAAAGCTTGCAAAGCGTTTAACTGACAAACACAATAAAAAAGTTTTGATGGCGTCATTGGATACACGCCGCCCCGCAGCACAAGAACAGCTTCGTCAATTAGGAGAGCAAGCGCAGCTTGCAAGCTTACCCATTATTTCTGGTCAATCTGCTGTTGATATTACTGCACGGGCAGTGCAGGCAGCAAAATTGGGCGCTTATGATGTTTTGCTTCTTGATACAGCAGGACGCAATCATCTTGATGATGCTTTGATGATTGAATTGGCTGAGATCAAGGCATTGTCGCTTCCTCATGAAATTATGTTGGTTGCTGATAGCCTTACCGGTCAAGATGCTGTTCATCTTGCGCGTTCTTTTGATGAACGTGTAGGCCTTACAGGAATTATTTTAACACGAATGGATAGTGATGGCCGCGGTGGTGCAGCACTTTCAATGCGTGCTGTTACAGGAAAGCCGATCAAAGCCATTGGGGTTGGTGAAAAAATAGATGCTTTGGAAGAGTTTCACCCTCATCGTATTGCAAATCGTATCCTTGGCATGGGGGATATTGTTTCTTTAGTTGAAAAGACTGCTGAAGCGATTGATCATGAAAAGGCGATGAATTTTGCAAAAAAGATGCAAGCTGGAAAATTTGACCTTAATGATCTTGCAGAGCAATTACAAAAAATGAAAAAACTTGGGGGTATGGGCAGCATTATGGGAATGATGCCGGGTTTGGGAAAGATGAAAGAGCAAATAGCGGCTGCAGGTCTTAATGATCATCTTTTGAATCGTCAATTGGCTATTATTTCATCAATGACATTTGCAGAGCGTGCTAATCCTGAGATTTTGAAACATAGTCGTAAACAAAGAATTGCTAAAGGATCTGGTACAAGTGCTGCTGATATTAATAAGCTTTTGAAAATGCACCGTCAGATGGCTGATATGATGAAAGCTATGGGAGGAAAGGGCAAAGGCGGTTTGATGGGAAAAATGTTAGGAGGGCTTGGTTCCAAACTAGGATTTGGGGCTGGGGGTGTTCCTGGTAATATGCCTAATTTATCGGGAATTGATCCGGCACAGTTATCGGCGTTACAAAAGCAGATTAAAAATGGTAATTTAGGAGAGAAATTACCTGGTCTTCCTCAGAGTGGATTACCATTTCCCGGTCTTCCTAGTGGCCTTTCTGGGAATGGGGGGAAATTACCTCCGCTTCCTAAGAAGAAATCGTAAAGCACAAGAAAAAAGGAAGCGTGATGCAAAAGAAAGTACCAGATGGTTTGATGCGTTTACAAACATCTATTGATAATTTTTGTGTGGCGCTGGTTCATATTTTAGCAAAATGCTTTTGCTGTGTACAAGCAATTGGAGAATTAAAAGCTCGTTATGATTTATCTGCAATTTATGTGACGTGTGAGCAAAGTAAGGTTGCAGGTTTGCGACAATTGGTTATGGACAATTGTCTTGAACCTGATTTTGCTGAAAAGTTTTTAAATTTCACCATTAGAAGTGATTCACCATAATAATCGTTGCTGAAAGGCAAACAAACAAAGCAAATTAATTTAGATAAAAGTTAAAGTTGATCGGAGAAAAAGATGGCATTAAAAATTCGTTTGTCTCGTGGGGGCTCAAAAAAGCGTCCTTATTACCATATTGTTGTTGCGGATGTGCGCAGTCCGCGCGATGGGCGTTTTCTTGAGCGTGTTGGTGCGTGGAACCCCATGTTGCCTAAAGATCAACAGCGTGTAAAGCTAAACGAAGAACGTATTCAATATTGGCTTGGTCAGGGTGCTCAGCCGACAGATCGTGTTTTACGGTTTTTAGATGCTGCTGGTTTGAAAAAACGCCCAGCACGTAATAACCCACACAAAGGTGAGCCTGGTAAAAAAGCACAAGAACGTGCTGCAGCAGCAAAGCAAGCTGCCGAAGAAGCATCAGCTTCAATTGCTGAAGAAACTGTATCAGAAGAAGTAGCTGTATCGCAAGAGGCTACTGTATCAGGAGAAGCATAGGCGCTTTAAATCTCTTAACTTAAGAGAAGTGTTGTGAAAGCTTGTGTTTTAAGCAGGCAATCATTGCTTGTTTTTATCTGAAAGATGTTTGCTTGTCTTTTAAAAGGTGGTTTGGTTTTTAAGCCATTAATTTGAGCCTTTTAAAAGTCAATAGCGCGGCCTTTAATTTCCCAGTCTCCATAACGTGCTGGGTCTTTTCCGCCGCGCCCACCATTTTCCAAAGGCATATTTTCATGGAGTGCTTGTTTACGCCTTTGTGCAGCCTCTTTGAGGGCACGTTGTGCTTCTGGGGGAAGGGGGCGCTGCTTAAGGGAAGCTGCATTTTGTTTTGTTGCATCTTGTTTTATCGCCTTGTCTTTTTGGTCCATTTTATGCCTTTCTTCCATTGAAGAATCAAAAAATCCTTATCATATAGATATTATTACGTATTATCATGGAGTTTTAAAGCAATGAATATCCTGCGCACAACAATGCTTGTGGCTTTTATGACTGCACTTTTTATGGGGGTGGGTTATCTTATTGCAGGAAGCAATGGTATGGTTATTGCGCTTTTGATGGCAGGGGGCTTAAACTTTTTTTCTTATTGGAATTCAGATAAAATCGTTTTGCGCATGTATGGTGCGCGTGAAGTGGATCAACATTCGGCACCCGTTTATTATAAGATTGTGCGTGAATTGGCGCAAAAAGCTTCTCTTCCACAGCCGAAGGTCTATATCATAGACAGTGGGCAACCCAATGCTTTTGCTACAGGACGCAATCCGCACAATGCAGCTGTTGTTGCAAGTACAGGGCTGTTAGAGCGGTTAAGTTCAGAAGAAATTGCTGGGGTCATGGCTCATGAGTTAGCGCATATTCAGCATCGTGATACGTTGATTATGACTCTTAGCGCAACAATTGCAGGGGCAATTTCTATGCTTGGTAATTTTGCTTTATTAATAGGAGGGCAGCGTTCTTCTTCAGAGCATTCGAATGGTGCTGGGGTGCTTGGTAGTCTTATTGCTCTTTTTGTGGCACCTTTTGCGGCTATGTTGGTGCAAATGGCTATTAGCCGTACACGTGAATATGCTGCTGATCGACGTGGAGCTGAAATATGCGGTAATCCCTTATGGTTGGCTTCGGCTTTGAGTAAAATTGCAGGTGGGGGACATATGGTGCATAATGAACAGGCAGAGCATAATCCGGCAACGGCTCATATGTTTATTGTTAATCCTTTGAAAGGTGAGGGAGCTGATAGTCTTTTTTCTACTCATCCAGCGACTGCAAATCGTATTGCGGCTCTTTATAAGCAAGCTGAAGAAATGAATATATTCAAAGCCAAGAATATAAAAGAGGGTAAAAAGAGTATGTTTGGTGAAAAGGCAAGCGGTTTAGATTTAGAGAATGAAGATTTAAATTTCAGTGCTCAAAACGATGCTCTTAATCGTCAGGAAAGGGGTGCTTTTCGGCGTACAACAGATCGTCCTTCTTGGCTTCGTCATCAGAATTTTAAAAAGCCTCGGTCATAGTGTTTTTAAAGGGGGAGGTGTAGAGGTGTTATTGTGCAAAATAAAAAAGCGGGATGTATGTCTGAAAAGAATATTCCAGGATTAGTTGTTCGCCAAGTTTGTGCTCGTCTTTTAGGTGTGGTGCTTGATAAGCATAAGTCTCTTTCTGGTTTGACCGATCATGAATATGGACATCCACATTATTTAAAGCTTTCACACCGTGATCGCCTGTTATGTCGGGCTATTTTAATGGCGGCTTTGCGTCATCGAGGTCAGATTACAGCTGCTTTATCGCGTTTTTTAAAACGGCCTTTGCCACTTCAAGCATTGTCGCTTCAGCATCTTTTACATATCAGTGCAGCACAAATTCTTTATCTTGATATTCCTGATCATGCGGCGATTGATTTGGCGGTGCAAATGGCTAAAATTGACCCACGTACACGCCGTTTTTCAGGGTTAGTGAATGCTATTTTACGCAATTTTGCACGTGAGGCGGTGTGTTTGCGTGTGCAAGAGCCAACCATTAAGGATGTTCCAGCTTGGTTTGGGCAGCTTTTGGTGTCAACATATGGGGTTGATAAGGCGCATCAGATTTTAGCGATACAAAATAATGCACCATCGCTTGATTTGACTGTAAAATCAGACAGTATTGGTTGGGCAAAGCGGCTTGGGGGTGTTGTTTTGCCTAATGGTTCAATTCGGCTTGGCGCTTTGGATGGTTCTGTGGTTAATTTACCAGGATATGCGCAAGGGGCTTGGTGGGTTCAAGATTTTGCAGCAGCATTACCTGCTTGTTTGTTAGGAGATATTCGTGGCAAACGGGTTGTTGATTTTTGCGCAAGCCCTGGTGGGAAAACGGCTCAATTGGCTTTGCAAGGGGCAGATGTGACAGCTGTTGAGAGTTCGGCTAATCGATTAGAGCGTTTAAAGGAAAATATGGAACGTCTTCATTTGTCAGCCCATTATTGGACTGGTGATATGAGAGATTTTTATTCTGAGCGGCTTTTTGATGCGGTTCTTCTTGATGCACCTTGTTCTTCTACGGGGACGATACGCCGTCATCCAGATATTTTATGGACTAAATCGTCTGACGATATCACCAAATTAGCGGCTCTGCAGTATGATCTTCTTTTGGCAGCAATTGCTTTTGTAAAGAAGGGTGGATGCATTATTTTTTCTAATTGTTCATTGGCAAGACAAGAGGGAGAAGACCTTATTAAAAAGATTTTGTCTACGCGTGATGATATTATTTTAGATCCCATTTTAACAGAGGAGATGGGTTCTATGAAGCATTTGCTCTCTTCTGATGGTACTTTGCGCACAACGCCTGCTGATTGTTGCTATGATAATTGTGATGTTGAAAACCCTCTGTTATTTGGAATGGATGGTTTTTTTGCAGCACGTTTACGCAAGGTGGCTTAATTAACGTTTCATTTACGTAAATCGCCGACATTCATTGTGTTTGATGAAGAAATGGTTGAGCATTTTGTTTGATAAAGAATGGCTGGAGAGATAAGTGTGGCGATTGCGGTGGGAAGTCATCAGGTAAAGACATCAGTTTTTGTGTATAAGGTGTTACAATCTCTACGGCGTTTATGGGTGGGGCCTTTATTTCGTTGGCGATTTTTGGGTTTTCATCCGCAAAGAATTTTAGCCCATCCCATTGATTTGCACTTAGCTGATTCAAAAGTAGCACATGAATTTTACCATGGCCGTTTTGCTTTTGCTGGTCGGGTTGTTCAGTCTGGTTCTCTTTCGCCTTTTTCATTAGTTCCACCAACGCCAGAATGGGAAGCAGCACTTCATGATTTTCATTGGCTGCGGCATATGACGCCAGCACGCAACCCATTAGCTATAGCACATGCGCGCTCTTTATTAGAAGATTGGCTTGATCATAGTGGTAAGAAAATAAAAGGGCTTTCTTGGAGTGGGGGGGTTGTTGCACGACGTTTGATTTCATGGATTTGTCATTCACAAATATTGTTGGAAGGTGCAAGTGAACAGTTTAAAAAGCGTTTTTTACATTCGCTTGGTTTTCAATTTCGTTATTTGCGTATATTAATTCACAGTATGGAAGAAAATGATCAACGCTTACAAGCGGCGATCGCTTTGGTATTTGCTTCTTTGGCTTTGCCTGTTTGTGCTGCCACAAGGAAGAAAATGCAAACCTATCTTATCCGTGAACTTTCACGTCAAATTCTTGTCGATGGGGGGCATATTTCACGCAGTCCTGCTATTTTGCTCAATTTACTGTTGGATTTATTATCTTTGCGTGATCTTTACAAACATAGCAATGAAACACTGCCACGTGTTTTAATTGATTCAGTTGAACGCATGTTACCAGCTTTGCGGTTTTTTATCCATGAAGATCAAACACTTGCACATTTTAATGGGGTTGGTCCTGTTATGTCGGGGCACCTATCGGCTATTTTAGATTTTGATGAAACAGGGGCAAATCCTTTTAGTTATGCGCGTTATTCTGGTTTCCAGCGTTTACAGGCCAATCAAACAACTGTACTTGCAGATACGGGAAAATTTCCACCACATTTTGCTTCAGAATATGCTTGTTCGGGATGTTTATCATTTGAGATGTCTTCTCAAGGAAACCGCTTTATTATCAATGCGGGTATTGCCCCTTATGGGGGGGAAGAGTATCGGCATTTCGGGCGTGTCACAGCGGCACATTCAACAGCAACAATTAATGATTGTTCGGTGGGCATTTTTCGCAAAAAAAAGAACAAAAATACTTCCCTGTTGCTTGAAGGACCGACGGATATTAAAGTACAACGTATAGAAGAAGCAGAAAAGATTGGTTTTATTGCATGCCATGATGGGTATGTGCGACCTTTTAATCTTATTCATGAACGCGGTCTTACTTTAACGACAAATGGGGCGATTATTGAAGGGTTTGATCGCTTTTTCATGCCGCATACTGCTCACTCAAATGGTCATAGGGCTGATTGCAATGAGTCTCATTGTGTTGCCGTTCGGTTTCATCTTCACCCCAAAGTTGAGGTTATTCATAATGGGGACAGTGTGCATTTGGCTGTGGAAGGTAAGAAGATGTGGCATTTTATATCACCTGATACGGATATTTCTTTAGAAGATTCGATTGATTTTGCTGAATTAACGGGCCCACAACGCACACAACAAATTGTTTTATATTTCCGCCCTGCGTTGACAGAAAAAATTCATTGGCGTTTTGTTCGCCTTGAGTCAGGGTAGGAATATGCTTTTGATGTTGGAATGAAGGTGGTTTTATTATTTATGGATTTCAGAATTTTAAGCATTATGTTCTTTCAGTTTTTTGGAAAAGGCATATATTATTGTAGTAATACATTATAAATTTGCTTGAATTTTAATCCTTTTATTTTTAGAATCTTCTTTATGGCTGCTATTTCAAAAAATTATTCTGCGCCTGATCTTCATCAGGTTCGTCGTGCTCTTCTTTCTGTTTCTGATAAAACTGGTTTGGTGGAGTTTGCACAAGCGCTTCACGCTTATGGGATTGAGCTGATTTCAACGGGGGGGACATCCAAAGCATTAAAGGATGCTGGTTTACCGGTAAAAGATGTTGCTAAGGTAACAGGATTTCCGGAAATTATGGATGGGCGTGTTAAAACACTCCACCCATTGATTCATGGTGCTTTATTGGGCATTAGAAAAGACCCAGATCATGCAGCTGCTATGGAAGAACATGGTATTTGTGGGATTGATCTTGTTGTGGTTAATTTATATCCTTTTGAAGCAACAATTCAATCGGGGGCAGATTCACAAACGATTCTTGAAAATATTGATATTGGTGGCCCAGCGATGATTCGCGCAGCAGCTAAGAACCATGCTTATACGGGTGTTGTGACATCAGTTTGTGATTATGATTTGGTTTTGGATGAGTTAAAGAAACATAATGGGTGTTTAAGCTTTTTATTGCGTCGTCAATTAGCAGCACGTGCTTATGAGCACACAGCTTCCTATGATGCAGTAATAGCGGCTTGGTTTGCACAAGATTTAAAAGTTGAAATGCCATCTTGGCAGAGTTTTTCCGGTCATCTTGATAGTGTGATGCGTTATGGGGAAAATCCGCATCAACGGGCAGCGTTTTATCATACGCGTGATAAACGTTTTGGGGTCGCAACCGCAACGCTTTTACAGGGTAAAGAACTTTCTTATAATAATATGAATGATGCAGATGCAGCATTTGAGCTTGTGGCAGAATTTGATCCTTGCAGAACCGCTGCTGTTGCTATTATTAAACATGCCAATCCTTGTGGTGTTGCGGAAGGGCAGAGTTTAAAAGAAGCTTATTTAAATGCTTTAAGATGTGATAACATATCAGCATTTGGTGGGATTGTTGCTTTAAATCGCCCTTTAGATGAAGAGTGTGCAGGAGAGATTGTTAAGCTTTTTACAGAAGTGATTATTGCTCCTGATGCGACAATGGGGGCACGTGAAATCATTGCACAGAAAAAAAATCTCCGCTTATTGATAACGGGGGGGGTGCCTAATCCACGTTCTGAAGGACTGATTTTTAAAACACTTGCAGGGGGGGTTTTAGTGCAGTCGCGTGATAATGCAGTAGTTGAGGATTTGAAACTCCAGGTGGTAACGAAACGGGCACCCACCCAAGATGAGATGCGTGATCTTCAGTTTGCGTTTCGTGTTGTTAAACATGTTAAGTCAAACGCTATTGTTTATGCAAAAAACAGTGCAACAGTGGGTATTGGTGCTGGCCAAATGAGCCGTCTTGATTCAGCTAAAATTGCAGTTCATAAAGCTGAAGAAAACGCAAAAGGAATGGGTTTAACAGAGCCTTTAACCAAGGGATCTGTTGTTGCATCAGATGCGTTTTTTCCCTTTGCTGATGGTTTATTGTCAGCTGCTGAAGCTAGTGTGAGTGCAGTTATTCAACCAGGTGGGTCAATGCGCGATAAGGAAGTTATTGCAGCGGCTGATGCGCATAACTTGGCAATGGTTTTTACAGGTGTGCGCCATTTTCGCCATTAAAGCGTATGGTTTTTTATTTGTTTTTGTTTACCAGTCGAATGAAGGAAATTTGGCAATATGCTCCTATGCTATAAACGCACGACAGTTATGTGATTATAGCACAACTTATTTGTGAAATTTGCTCTATCTTATGGAACTCAAGAATTTAACGTAAGATTTGGGTAAAAAACATGAACATTCTGCAGTCTTTTGGTTCTTGGCGCCGTTATCGTCGGACAGTTAAGGCATTAAATAATCTTTCAACATATGAACTTAATGATCTTGGTATTAATCGGGGTGATATTCGTTCAATTGCGTGGCATTTTTCGCGCAAATCTCTTTGATGTTTGTTTTTGATAAGTGCTGCTTACACGTGATCACTTGAGTGTGAAATTTAAGGGGGGTGTTTTGATGTGGGGTTTGTGTTTTCCCCTATTGTAGAAATAGGGGAAGAGAGCAAAAAAGAGAATTTTTTTTCTTATCAGCTTTACAAGTTTATGAATGATGTTTTTTTGAAAGAAACCGAGTAAAGTCTGTAATTTTCAGCACAATATGATGATATCTTAAGTAATGCATGCTCTTCTTACAAGAGGGGGTATTTGAATATTTATTTTATGAGATGGGGATATTTGAGGGTTTTGTCTTTTTTAGTTATTATATTTTGAAAGCAGAAAAAAAGATGCACCCAAAACACCAGCTGCTAAAATGAACCATGTGAGAGCATAGCTAAGGTGATTATTGTTAAAATGCACAACTGTTAAACCGACAATAGGAAGATTTCCTTGTGTGGCTATTTTTTGTGTAACATCAATAAAATAAGGTGCTACATTGGAAAGTCCTAGCTTTTGGGCCATGGCGGGGAGTTGGCGTGTATACCAGAGATTTTGATCAGGGTTATTTTTGCGTGGAAATATTCCGTCTCCTTCACTCATACGTAAAAAACCGGTGATCGTAGTCTGCTCTGTATTCGTGGAAGAATGGGGATGAAGTGGGGTGTTTTCTTGCTCAAAGTGATGGCGTGCATCCATAGGAATGAAACCACGGTTTACAAAGGTTAGAGTGTTATCGGCTGTTTGTAAGGGGGTTAAAACCCAATAACCAGTGGCATCTTGAGTGAGGGCTGTTATAAGAATATTTTTGTCTGTTAAAAGCTTTCCGGTAAGTGTGACGGGGCGATATTCATCTTTATCAAAAGTGACATGCTCCCATTGATCTTGGGGGGGAGCTTTGATGGGGGGTAAATGAATGCGCTGATTAGCACTGGCAATAAGATTTGTTTTCCAGTTTAGCCGTTGCATTTGCCAGACGCCTAGTGCACTGAAAAGCAAAAAAAAGCTTATACATAAAATGCCAAGCAGAATAGAAAAAAAACTTATATTTTTGTTGTATGATTCTATTGGAGATTGTTTCATTTTAGTCATCAATTCTCTTTTAGCATGTTCAGTGTTTAAAGAAAATATTTTATGTGTTTTTTCAAAAATGAGTAACATATCTGTCAAAAAGGCAGTAATATTGGGAATCACGCGAAAAAAATATGGTTGATATTGGTGATGGAACTACAAAATTGATAAAATAAATATCAATAAGCATTGATAAATATCAAAATGCTTGACCTTTTAGTGCTAACACCTTATAAACCCGACATTTCCAATGATGCTTGTTCAAGGCTAAATTTGGTGTGCTTGGCACCCGTTTTGTATTGCTGGATTTGGAATTTAAAAGTTTCTTAAAGTTTAAAGGTGAAGTCTATGTCTCGTGCCTGCGAATTAACAGGAAAAGCTGTCCAGTATGGGAATAATGTTAGCCATGCCAATAATAAAACGCGTCGTCGTTTTTTGCCAAATCTTTGCAATGTGACATTAATTTCGGAAGTGCTTCAGCAAAGTTACCGTTTACGCATTTCAGCGCATGCTTTACGTTCAGTTGAACATCGTGGTGGTCTTGATTGCTTTTTGGTGAAAGCTGATGATAAAGAGTTATCGCAACGTGCGCGTTTATTAAAACGCCAGATCATGAAGAAAAAAGCTGAACAAGCTGCTTGATTGATTTTGATTCAAGGCAGAATTAAAAATGTTTGCTCTTGTTTTTTAAGGGTGAGATTTTAAATCTTTGGTTGTTTAGCTATACTATTGATTGATTCGCGTTTATACCTCAGGTTACAAGGAATGTTTTCAACCTGTAAATCTTTAGCAGAGCAGCAAAGAAAAAAGCATATTGTTTTTGCAAGTTTTGCAATGTGTTTGGCGGTGACTGCTTCCAATATTTTGGTTCAATATCCTATTTATTGGTTTGATTTGAATGAAATCTTGACCTATGGGGCTTTTACCTATCCAATTGCTTTTCTGATTAATGATTTAACGAATCGTTTTTATGGTCCAGCTGCGGCGCGACGTGTTGTGTATGCTGGTTTTATAACGGCTTTTTTTGTTTCTTGGGTATTAGTTACGCCACGGCTTGCCATTGCTTCTAGTATGGCATTTTTATTTGCGCAATTACTGGATATTTTTGTTTTTACACCTTTGCGACGTAAAACATGGTGGAAGGCACCTTTAGCAGCAGCATTGGCTGGCTCAGCTTTGGATACGGTATTGTTTTTTGCTATTGCTTTTTCTAGTCATTTTAGCTTTATCGATCACATGACAGGTTATGTTGATAGTTCTATCTTGGATAAAACAATATTTTTTGGGTTTGACATTCCAGTTTGGTTCTCACTTGCTTGTGGTGATTTTTCGGTCAAAATAGTGATGAGTCTGGTTATGCTTGTGCCTTATGGTACAATTTTGAGAAGTTTTAGAGCTTCACTTTTACCAGAGAACTAAAAAGAAAGCTTTTCGTTAGTTTTTTTAAGATTTATCATCAATTCATAGATATGATCAGATTTTTAGTGTATTTGTGGAAATAAAGGGCATTTGAAATGTGCTTTTATTTACGTGTTTGGTGCATGCAAATCATTTATCGTGGATGTTTATCTTTTGAAAATATTGTGTGAGCGATTAGGTTTTTTAGGGTCAAAGAGTGTTGCTAATTGTTTTGTCATGGCATCTGCTAGTTCTTCAGCGTTGACGATTGTCACGGCGCGTTGGTAATAACGTGTGACATCATGACCAATGCCAATGGCAATTAATTCTATAGGTGAATGTGTTTGGATTTCTTGGATGACAGCGTGCAAATGCTTTTCAAGATAAGAACTAGGATTAACAGAAAGTGTTGAATCGTCAATTGGTGCACCATCAGAAATGACCATGAGGATACGGCGAGATTCGTGTCGTGATAGAAGGCGCTGATGCGCCCAAATAAGTGCTTCACCATCAATATTTTCTTTGAGCAATCCTTCTTGCATCATTAGGCCTAAATTACGTCGGGCACGACGCCATGGTGTATCGGCACTTTTGTAGATGATATGGAGCAGATCATTCAAACGCCCTGGATTGTCAGGTTTATTTTGGTTGTTCCATTCCTCCCGGGCTTGACCGCCTTTCCAAGCTTTAGTGGTAAAGCCTAAAATTTCGACTTTGACTTTGCAGCGTTCAAGTGTTTGCGCTAAAATATCAGCACAACTTGCTGCAACAGTAATTGGTCGTCCTCGCATTGATCCTGAATTATCAATGAGTAATGAGACAACTGTGTCACGAAAGTGTGTATCGTGTTCTCTTTTAAAAGAAAGCGATTGCATAGGATCGATAATGAGGCGTGCAAGTCGTGCTGTATCCAGATGTCCTTCTTCAAGATCAAAATGCCAAGAACGATTTTGTTGTGCCATAAGACGGCGTTGCAGGCGGTTTGCTAAGCGTCCGACAATGTTTTGGAGATGATTTAATTGTTTATCAAGGCAGTGGCGTAAATGATCTAATTCGCTTTCTGAACAAAAATGAGTCGCTTCTGAAATTTCATCAAATTGACGCGTGAAAATTTTATAATCAGCAAGTTTCTCCATTGGCTGAGAAACATCAGAAAAGCATTTGAATTTCCTTTGTTTATTCTCTTGTTTTTTTTGAGTTGTATCATCATCGCTTAATTGGGTGTTTCGTGTGTTCTCTTTATCGTATCTATCATTGTTTTGGTCAGTTGTTTTTTGTTCTTTATTTTGAGAGTATTTTGCGCTTTGGCTTTCTTCTTTATCTGGGCTTTTTGTTTCAAGATCATTGTTTGGTTCTCTACTGTGCGCGCCCTTGGAATTTTCATTCAATTGGTCGGTAATTTTCAGTGCAATAAGCATTTGATGAGCAATATGTGCAAAAGCTTTTTGGTTATAAATATGATATGTAAGCTCACGCAGTTCTGTTGCAGCTTTTTGTTCAATTGATTGACGCCATAATTCCAATATGGGTTCAGCTTCTTGGGGAGGGGGGCGTTTTGTTATCTTTTCACGCAGTAAAAGTGCAAGTGCATCTTCTAGGGGAACCTCACTTTGATGGCGCACCATTTGGTAATGGGTTTTTTGATATTTATCGGCGAGCATTGTATCAAGATTTTGAGCAATTCCTTCCATTGCTAAGGTGCCGATTGCTTCAACACGTGTTTGCTCAAGAGCATCAAAAATAGCACGTGCTTCTGGTTGTGTTGGAGCAAACTTGGCATGAATATGGGGATCATGCCATGCTTTTTGTAGTGCTATGCAATCTCCCAATGCACGGGTAATGGTAACATCTTTTTGTGTTATGTGTGGTGGTAATATTGATGGGTGGACATAATTGTCATTTGTAGATAATTTGCTTTTGTTAAAAGTGACTTCAAAATTGCATGTGCTAGAAAGTGTGCGGGTACAGATAGAAACGGCTTTTTTAAAAGCTGCAATGTCAAACTTACCATTGGGAGAGTGGTTTATTTGATGTTTGCTGTTGTCACCAACTTCTGCCGTCATAATTGACGCATTCCTTAAAGATCAGACGTTATAGATTGAGTGATTTGGATAAATTGAGTGATTTAGTAAGCTCTTTTCCAAAAGCACGTTGGTAAAACTCTGCAACGATTGAGTGTTCGAGTTCATCACATTTGTTAAGAAAGGTTAATTGAAAAGCCAAGTCAACATTTTGAAAAATTTCAGTATTTTCTGCCCAGGTGATTACGCTGCGCGGGCTCATAACCGTTGAAAGGTCACCATTGATAAAGGCTTGGCGTACCATGTTGGCTACATGCACCATTTGTGAAACTGTTTTTTTTCTTTGAGATGTTTGGAAATATTTGACTTTTGAACAAACAATGTCAACTTCATGGTCATGGGGTAAATAGTTTAATATCGCTACAATAGACCACCGGTCCATTTGAGCTTGGTTAATTTGTTGTATGCCATGATAAAGCCCTGTTGTATCGCCAAGGCCAATGGTATTTGCTGTTGCAAAAAGGCGAAATGCTGGATGAGGAGCGATAACGCGGTTTTGATCAAGTAAGCTCAACCGCCCAGAGGCTTCAAGTACCCGTTGAATAACAAACATAACATCAGGTCTTCCTGCATCATATTCATCAAAGACAAGAGCAATGTTATTTTGATAAGCCCAGGGTAAAACGCCATCTTTAAATTCAGTAATTTGTAGGCCATCTTTTAAAACGATGGCATCTTTTCCAACAAGGTCAATGCGACTAACGTGACTGTCAAGATTAATTCGAATACAAGGCCAGTTAAGACGTGCTGCGACTTGTTCAATATGTGTTGATTTACCAGTGCCATGATAGCCAGAAATCATAACACGACGATTAAAAGCAAAGCCTGCTAAAATGGCTAAAGTTGTTTGCTGGTCAAAAAGATAATCGGGATCTAAGTCAGGAACATGTAAGCTTTTTGCACTAAAAGCGGGTACTTTCATGTCTGTATCAATATGGAATATATCACGAGCGCAGACTGTGATATCAGGAACATCGGTAGCGTGATTTGGTTTTGTCATTGTTTTTTTGGAAGGGTATCCACTCTTTATTATTTGAGTTGAAAAACAATACAAGACATCAATTGCTGATGCAATGCTCTGTAGAAAGAGAGGGGATGGGAGATAATGATTAATATTTCATGGTGCTTTTAAAACAAGTAAATTAAACAAGAAAACAGCTTGTACTCTTGCACTAAAGTGAATTGCTTTAAGCACGGTGCCCCTCCTTTAGCACTTTAGCACAGGCCGGATTTCTTGAGTAAATTATAGGCGTGTAAAACATCGCGGAAACGTTCTTCTGAAGAACGGTTACCACCATTGGCATCAGGATGATGTTTTTTGACCAGTTCTTTATATTTTGTTTTAATATCCTCAGCTGAGGCATTTGCTTGTAACCCTAAAGTATCAAAAGCTTTGGCTTCCAAAGGTTTTAATTTTCGTGAGGTTGTACCGGCTGAGTGCCGTTTGGTGAAAAATGAAAAAGGATCACGCATACGGTTTTGATAAGCCGCTGTTCCAGAGCGAATTGTTGCATAATGAAGGGATGTTTTTTTTGATGCACTATTGCTCCCAGCAGACCACGTAGGGCGGTGCCCTGTGAGGGCATCTTTCTGAAAATTGGCGATATCTTTATCACTAAGGCCTGAGAAATAATTAAAGTCTTTATTGTAAGCACGTACATGATCAAGGCAAAAGTAAAAATACTGCCCTTCACGATTACGTCCTGCTGGCGCTTTGTGCACCCCGGTTTTTTCACACCCCTCCCATTGACACTGTTGGGCTTGTGCTTCACCTTGTTTTCTTTTATTGGAGCTGATACGAATTGAATCAAATAGTTTAGATGTTGTAGCCATGTTTTTGGTTTATGCAAAATCAGTGTGTTTGACAAGGATTGACTTTGAAAATTTATTTTCATACTTAATGTAGTGTCGAAGATGGCTAATTACACTATCCATTTTAGTGGAGAGTAAAGAAAAAATGTCTACTGTGATTCAAACAGTCATCGAAACAAAGCTTCGTGACGCTTTTTGCCCACAAAAACTTGAAGTGATTAATGAAAGCAGTCTTCATGCGGGGCATCGTCATAAAGGTGGTGTTTTTGATAGTCATGGGGAAACGCATTTTCGGGTGAAAATTTTTTCTTCTTCTTTTTCAGGTATGTCACGGGTAGAAAGACACCGGGCGATTTATAAAGTTTTACAGCAAGAATTAACGACGCATATTCACGCTTTGGCTCTTGAAGTTGAAGCTGCTTAAGATGGTTTTTCCGCTTCAATAACTTTTGAAGCACGAGGATGTGCTTTTTGATAAACTTCTAATAAGCGGTCTGTATCAATGTGGGTGTAAACTTGTGTTGTCGATAAACAAGCGTGCCCAAGTAATTCTTGAATGGTACGCAAATCCCCTCCACGCGACAAAAGGTGGGTTGCAAAAGAATGACGCAATGCATGCGGTGTAGTCGTTTCTGGTAAACCAAGACGAGCACGTAAATTTTGAACAAGGCGTTGAATAATAGCCGGCTGTAGCGGGCCACCTCGAACACCACGAAACATTGGTTGAGTGCTCACTAAAGGGTAAGGGCAGCATTTAAGATAAGCCTCGACCATTTCGTAAACGGTTTTAATCAGTGGAACTAGGCGCGTTTTGCCCCCTTTTCCTATTACAGACAGACTTGTTATCTCTGGATCAGAAAATTGTTCTGGTGTAAGTGCTAAAGCTTCTGATATTCGCATTCCGCAGCCGTAAAGGAGTGCTAAAACAGCAACGTTACGGGCAATAATCCATGGTTCATCTTCTTGTTGATTTTCTGGTTTGATGATATGCAATGCTGCTTGTACGTTCAAAGGTTTAGGCAAAAGCTTTGGGTGTTTTGGTGTGCGAATAAGTTTAGCAGCTAAGGTATCAACGATTCCCTCACGCGATAAGTAATTGAAAAAAGAGCGCAAACTCGCCACATTTCGGCTTAAAGAGCGTGCACTTATTTTTAACGTACGACGATAAGCCAAATAAGCACGCAAATCAGCTACACGCAAATCAGCAAGGTCTTTGCAAGTTACTTCATGCCCGAGGTGATGACACAAAAAAATCAAAAATTGTCGTGTATCGCGTTCATAAGCTTGTGCTGTGTGTGTAGCCATACGACGCGTTTTTACAAGACCCTCTAGCCATTTTTTTCTTGCAACCAAAAGGCCCTGCTCCGCTGGGATCAGAGGAGCATTTTGGCCTTTTTTGTTGTCATTATTGGGAGACATTTCTAGTTAAGGGTATTTTTTCCCTTTTTGGGTTTTTCAAGACTAGCCTGCCCATTTGTTTTTTCTTTCTTTTCTATAGAATTGGCAGCAGAATTAGCAGCGGCTTGACTTGCACCTTTTAGAGAGAGCACCTTTAGAAGGTTATTCATTGATAAAAGATGCGCAAAAATCCGCCCTAAAAAGCCATTTTTATGCAATTTAGCAAGTTGATGAGCCGGTAATTTATGCAGTTTTTCTTCATCAACAATCCAGAAATCTTCTAATTGAGCTGAAAGACCTTTGTCATTTTTGACATTAATTGATTTTTGACTAAGAAGGTCCATCTTGACAAGGGTATCAATAAATTCAGCTGTTCTTTCCATACCGATTTTAAAGTGCTCAAGGAAATTGATACGCTCTTCCATGAAGGGAGAAATAGACCCATCAGAATTGAAAAGCTCTATGCCTGTAACGTCATTAAACATGCCAGATTGTTGATCAAAGCAAACAGAAAGCTCTTTTTGATCTTGTATTTGTGCAAGAACAAAAGGATAACGGCGAATAAAAGCAGGGATATAAGTGTCACGTTGCCAACTTTTATCAGCAGTAATGTAATTATTTACATCATTAGAAAGACCTACAAGAGCGATGGATGTGTAATGGCGCTTTTTTTGTTCATCTTCTGCACTCATAAACAAGATAGGGTAGTCAAGAGCAGCTTGAAAATATTCATCACTTGCTAGGGGAACCCAATGAGTATCTTTTGCAAAGGACATATCTTGTGAGGGATTGAATTTAAGACTTCTATGAAAAGTTTTGTTGATTGGAGTAACATTTTTATAAAAAAGCATAATATTCGCCATCAGATTTCTCCTTTTTCATTCACTATATGCCACAAAATACGCTTTTATAAGATTTTTGTATGGCAACAAGCTCTAATGGACAATAATTAAGTATATAATGATTCTTTCTTGTTAGAAGAGATGATATTATACATGAAACAAAAGAGAAAAAAACTTAAAAAGGCAATTTGTCTTGCCATTATTGGTGCTGCCCATGGAATTAGGGGGGATGTTTGGGTTAAGGTATTGGGAGGTGAACCTCAGCGTTTAAAGGCTTATGGTGTCCTTTATGATGAAGGAGGGCGCTGTTATGAAATTGCAACATTTCGGGTGCAAAAAAACGATGCAATTGTGCGTTTTAAAGGGGTGGAGGAGCGCAGTGCTGCCGAAGCTTTAAAGGGAATTAACCTTTATATTAAGCGAGATCAATTGCTTGATGATTTGGCTGAGGATGAATTTTATCAAATCGATTTGATTGGGCTTTGCGTTTATGATGATGCAAACAAGCTTCTTGGTGAAGTGAGCGGTTTTTTTAATTTTGGTGCTGGTGATTTGCTTGAAATCTGTTTAGATGGCGGCAAGAGAGAGCTCATTCCATTTAGCAAGGCGGCTGTGCCGGAAATTTGTGTTGCTTCTGGTTTTATTGTGATCAATCCAGTGGCAGCGGGTTTAGCTTACATGAAAGAAGAATAATAAACAAGGGAGATTTGAACAAAAGAGTGGGATGAGGGAATAAGCATGGGATTTCAAGCACATATTTTAACACTTTATCCTGAAATGTTTCCAGGATTATTGGGTTATTCTTTAGCAGGGCAGGCTTTAGCGCGAGGGATATGGTCGCTCAATACAGTACAGATTAGAGACTTTGCTTTTGACAAACACCACAGTGTTGATGATACACCAGCTGGTGGTGGTGCTGGTATGGTGATGCGGGCAGATGTGTTAGCTGCTGCAATTGATAGTTGCCCCCCTGATTTGCCAAGGTTTTTGTTGAGCCCACGGGGACGCCCTTTTAACCAAAACTATGCTCGTTCTTTGGCACGTGGTTTAGGCGCGATATTGGTGTGTGGTCGTTTTGAAGGGGTTGATGAACGCGTGATAAAAGCGCGAAAATTAGAAGAAATTTCAATTGGTGATTATATTCTTTCAGGTGGAGAGGTGGCTGCATTGGTTCTTATGGATGCAATTGTGCGACTTTTACCCGGTGTTATGGGCAATCAAGCTTCTGGAGAATGTGAAAGTTTTGAGAATAATTTGCTTGAGTATCCCCATTATACACGTCCTTCAGTTTTTGAAGGACTTACTATTCCACCGGTATTGACATCAGGCCATCACAAAGCTATTGCAAATTGGCGTCAAGAGCAGGCCGAATGTTTAACACAGCAACGTCGACCTGACCTTTATGCTCTTTATACCAAAAATCTTCGAAAAGCTTGATTCATTTTTAAAGATGGTGTATTGCACAACGCACTTTTAAGAGAGTTTTTTGAAAAAAGCTTTCTATGGATTTAAAAGAAATAAATTCTAAAAGAAAAAAAATAGTGTATTCGCTCTTGTTTAAAGCAGAGCCCAGGTGTTTAAAGCAGAACCCAAAGAATATCCTTTTTATGTGAAAGGCAGCTTTGTGGTAAGAGTTGAAGGCTCTGACTGTTCGAAAAGAACATGAAGGATGAAAGAAATGAATATTATAGCGCAGCTTGAAGCTGAACAATGCGCAAAAATTGAAGAAAAACGCCAATTTCCAGCGTTTCAGGTGGGAGATACATTGCGCATTTTGGTCCGTGTGACGGAAGGTACGCGCACACGTGTTCAGGCTTATGAAGGAATTTGCATTGCACGTTCGGGCGGTGGTTTGAATGAGAGCTTTACAGTGCGCAAAATTTCTTATGGTGAAGGTGTTGAGCGTGTATTTCCAATGTATTCTCCCTTGGTTGAAGGTGTTGAGATTGTCCGCCGGGGTAAGGTGCGTCGTGCAAAGCTTTATTACCTTCGTGGTTTAAGAGGAAAGGCTGCACGTATCGCTGAAAAGAGAGATTACCGTAAGAATGCTAAGGTTTCTGAGGGAGGAGAAAAAGCAGTCGTTGCAGAAAAAGTTGAAGACAAAACTGCTGAATAAATATTTCCTTAAAGTTTTTTAAAAAGCGGCTTTTATGCCGCTTTTTTGCTTTGCGAGGGAGGATTACGATTAAAAAACTCCTTTATCAAGGAATTTTATACAAAATAAGAGAGATCCCTATAGAGATGCTTGGTGATCAAATTTTAGAGAATCATTTTTTTCATGGAAAAATGAAAGGTGTCTTTTTTATTTGCTTTGTATTGATCTTACAAAATGTGTGTAGTGGTAACTTTAACAATATTTTTTGTAATGAATTGTTTGTTACTTTTTTGATGCAAAAATTGCTTACACAAAAACTATCAAGAAACCGATATGCTCTTATAAAAATGGGTACATTTAAAAATGGGGAGATTGGAGGAGATGTAGGGATGGCGCCTCCTTGGTCGTGTGAATTAAAAGTTATTCCAATAATTTTCGTTATAATGAGTCTTTCAATGTATTTTTATGAAGGAAATGCGGGTTTGATGAAGGAACAAATATCAGCAAAAAGCTGTAACATTGTTATTGAAGTTGAATTTGGTATGTGTGGATTATTGGGGTACTCAATCTATTGATCTTCTTAAGAGAGGGGGGTGTCTTTAAAAGAGAAGCTTATTTTAATAAGGGGAGGTTTATTTTAATGTTAAGCGTGATTTGAAAGTTCTCTATAAAGAAAAGCGGTTTCGTTTTTTCATAATGATTTAATATAGTTAATGATTTAAACTGTAAATATTGTGAAGTATTTCGTTACTATTTAATGGGTGGGATTTGAGCGGGTTTGAAAAAAATACATGTTTTCGTTGAAGAAACAATGTTTAAGCCTTTGACGTGAAGATAAAATTGTACTAAACAAAGCAGGCTTTATGGTTTATTGCTATAAGCTAATCGGTTTTTTTTATGCGCGACCTTTAATCCGTTATTTGAGATAACCGACCTGTAATGTGCGCCTTTAGGTATCAAAATTGGAATGTACTTGATCGTTTATTATGAGTTTTCTCGTTTGCGATAAAGTTGCAATGAAAGTCAGGTCAGAGTTTTTATGATAGAGACATCTAGGATAAAAGATCGCCCTTATTCTCCCCATTTGAGTATTTATCGTTGGTCGATTACTATGGCGATGTCGATTGCACACCGTATCACTGGTGTAGCGCTTTATTTTGGAATGATATGTTTTGCCATTTGGTTGGGGGCAATCGCTTGCGGGAGTGATACGTTTAAAACGGTTAATGGGATTTATGGATCTTTCCCGGGGTTGTGTGTGTTATTTCTTTTTACGCTTGCTGGGGTTCATCATATGGTTGGCTGTATTCGCCATCTTGTTTGGAATATGAAGCCTTGTCTTTTAGCAAAAGAAAAAGCAACTGCGACTGCTTGGGCAACTGTGTTTATTACCCTTATTGTGACATGCGCAATTTGGGTTATTGGATATGGGTTGTCTTGATAGGGGATGGAGAAAGATATGAAAAAAGATTTTCGAACAGAGTTTGGGAAAGTGCGCGGTTTTGGAAGTGCGCATGAGGGAACAGGGCATTTTTGGTTAGAAAATCTGACAGGTTTTACCAGTGTGCTGCTTTGGATATTTTTTATTGTTCTTGTCATTTCGCTTGTGGGGGAGGGGTATGATGTTATTTATGCGCGACTTTCGCATCCTATTGTGGCGGTTTTAATGGGGTTGATGACTTTTTCAAGCCTTTATTATATGAAACTTGGAATGCAAGTTGTTATTGAAGATTATATTCCACATGGAAATTTGCGGATATTATTTTTAGTATTAAACACCTTATTTTGTTGTGTTTTGGGTGGTTGCATTATTTTTGCTCTTTTAAAAATCGTATTGGGAGTTTAACCAACATGGTGGCTACAGTATCGTCTTTGGGCCCTAAAGCGGGTCATGCTCCTTATCATTATGTAGATCATAAATTTGATGTTGTTGTTATTGGCGCTGGCGGTTCAGGTTTGCGTGCAACCCTTGGCATGGCTGAACAGGGGTTGAGGACAGCATGTATTACAAAGGTTTTTCCCACTCGTTCACATACAGTTGCAGCACAAGGCGGTATTGCGGCGTCTCTTGCAAATATGGGGCCTGACAATTGGCAGTGGCATTTGTATGATACAGTGAAAGGCTCTGATTGGCTTGGCGACACTGATGCGATGGAATATTTGGTGCGCAATGCTCCTGCTGCTGTTTATGAATTAGAGCATTACGGGGTTCCTTTTTCGCGTACACAAGAGGGTAAAATTTATCAACGGCCTTTTGGTGGGCATACGACGCAGTTTGGGGAAGGTCCGCCAGTTCAACGTACTTGTGCGGCGGCTGATCGTACTGGGCATGCTATTTTGCACGCGCTTTATGGGCAAAGCTTAAAGCATAATGCGCAATTTTTTATTGAATATTTTGCGCTTGATTTGATCATGACCGATGGTGTGTGTACAGGTGTTGTGGCGTGGAATTTAGATGACGGTACAATTCACCGTTTTTCTGCTAAAATGGTTGTTTTGGCAACAGGTGGTTATGGACGTGCTTATTTTTCTGCTACATCAGCCCATACATGTACAGGTGATGGCGGTGGAATGATTGCACGTGCTGGGTTGCCACTTCAGGATATGGAGTTTGTTCAATTTCACCCCACGGGTATTTATGGTTCTGGCTGTTTAATCACAGAAGGGGCGCGTGGAGAAGGTGGTTATTTGATCAATTCTGAAGGTGAGCGTTTTATGGAGCGTTATGCGCCTTCTTTTAAAGATTTGGCTTCACGTGATTTGGTTTCACGTTGTATTACGCTTGAAATTCGTGAAGGGCGTGGGGTTGGTGCCAAGAAGGACCATATTCATTTGGTTCTCAATCATATTGATCCTGCTATATTGCATGAACGTTTACCGGGGATTTCTGAATCAGCACGAATTTTTGCAGGTGTTGATGTGACAAAAGATCCTATCCCGGTTTTACCAACAGTCCATTATAATATGGGCGGTATTCCTACCAATTACTATGGGGAAGTTTTAAACCCAACAAGTGATTCGCCTGATTGTGTTCAACCTGGGTTGATGGCTGTGGGTGAGGCAGGGTGTGCATCTGTTCATGGTGCCAACCGTTTGGGTTCTAATTCATTGATTGATCTTGTGGTATTTGGGCGTGCGGCTGCAATTCGTGCAGGAAAAGTAATTGACCGCAATGCAGAGATTCCGGCGATTAATGAAACAGCTGTTGATGAAATTATGGCACGTTTTGATCGTTTGCGTTTTGCTCAAGGGCATACACCAACGGCGGTGTTGCGTGAAAAAATGCAGCGGACTATGCAGGAAGATGCTGCAGTGTTCCGTACGGCAGATTCTTTAGAGCAAGGATGTCAGCGTGTAAGTAAACTCTGGAATGAACTTTCTGATCTTAAAGTGACAGATCATTCGTTGATTTGGAATTCTGATTTGGTTGAAACATTAGAGCTTGAGAATTTGATGGCAAATGCGATTACGACAGTTCATTCTGCGGCTGCGCGTTTAGAAAGCCGTGGGGCGCATGCACGTGAAGATTATCCAGAGCGTGACGACAAAAATTGGCGTTGCCATACACTTTCGCATTTGTCAAAAGATGGGAAAGTGACATTATCCTATCGGCCTGTTCACGTGGATCCATTAACATCTGAGGCAGATGGCGGTATAGACTTAAAACGCATTGTGCCTAAAAAACGTGTTTACTAAGGGGAGAATGAGTCATGGTTCAAATTAGGCTTCCCAAAAATTCTCGTGTAAAGGCTGGAAAGATTTGGCCTAAACCTGAAGGTGCGACACAGCTGACAGAATTTCACATTTATCGTTGGTCACCTGATGATGGGGATAATCCTCGTCTTGATACTTATTATGTAGATCGTTCAGCATGTGGTCCGATGATTCTTGATGGTCTTTTGTTTATTAAGAATCATATTGATCCAACTTTGGCGCTTCGTCGGTCGTGTCGTGAGGGTATTTGTGGTTCATGTGCGATGAATATTGATGGGGTCAATACGCTGGCTTGTACTAAAGGGATGGATGATGTGAAACATCCCATCAAGGTGTATCCTCTTCCTTCTATGCCGGTTGTTAAAGATCTTGTTCCTGATTTGAAGCGTTTTTATGCGCAGCATCGTGCTATTGAGCCTTGGTTGCAAACTGTTTCACCTGAGCCTGCAAAAGAATGGTTGCAAAGCTATTCTGATCGTCAAAAAATTGATGGTCTTTATGAGTGTATTCTTTGTGCGTGTTGTCAAACATCGTGTCCAAGTTATTGGTGGAATGGTGATCGTTATTTAGGGCCTGCTGTTTTGCTTCAGGCTTATCGTTGGATTGCTGATTCGCGCGATGAAATGAGTGGGGAGCGTCTTGATAATTTGGAGGATCCTTTCCGGCTTTATCGATGCCATACGATTATGAATTGTACGCAAACTTGCCCAAAGGGTTTAAATCCGGCTAAAGCGATTGCTGAGATTAAAAAACTTATGGTTGAACGCCGTCTTTAAAAAATTTGTTAGCTTAGAAATTAGCTAGCAACAAAAACAATAGGAGGAAGCGGGGGCATATGTGCCCCTGTCTTTTTTTTGTGTGCTTTGGAAGGTGGAGTTATTGAATTTTTTTACTGTGTACTTGCTTTTCTTTTGTATTGTGCATCTTAGAATCTATTAGCACCTTGAAATTATACTTGTGTTTTTGAGATGTGTTGTGCTCTTGAAACGCACTTGTGTTCGTGAACAATACGATAGGTGTGGTTGTGTAAATAAGGGCTTTTACTGTTTTTAAAAAGGGGAGGAGGGGGTGCTGTGGTTCATTTAGAGCGGGAGTCCACGTAAAAGGCGTGGGACATTTGGGGTAAGGCCGGAAGCTTCTTGAATGAAATATTTTTTTATTTTTGGCCTCTGATTAACAAGTCCAAGACCAATATCACGCAGTACTCTTAAAAATAGGGTATCGTTAGAAAAGAGCTTGTTGATCCAGTCATTACTCAAGGCCATACGCACGGTTTCGAAACGTCGCCAATTTTGATAGCGCTCAAGAGCGATGATTGACCCAATATCAAGACCTAACCGTGCTGTTTTAATGATAACTTCAGCCAAAGCTGCACTGTCACGAAGCCCTAAGTTAAGACCTTGACCTGCAATGGGGTGAATTGTGTGGGCAGCATCTCCCACAAGAGCAAAACGGGGTTTAATGCAAGAATATGCTAGCGAAAGGGCTAAGGGAAATCCTTGGCGTTCGCCATCCCAAGTTAGTTTTCCAAATCGGTGACCAATACGTTTTTCGAGTTCTGTTTCAAAAATAAGAGGATCAGCTTTAAGGTAATATTGAGCGGTTTGATGGTCTTCATTCCATACAATGGCTGATCGATTGCCTTTAAGGGGCAAAAGAGCAAAAGGCCCGGCAGGCAAAAAATGTTGAATTGCTTGACCATGATGGGGTTTTTTATGTTCGATAGTGCATATGATTGCTGTTTGTTTATAAGGGTGCACAAAGTTTTTAAGGTTTGCTTTCTCGCGTAGTTTGGAACGTGTTCCATCGGCTGCGATCAGCAATTGTGTTTGCCAAATTTCTTTATTGCTCAAGGTAACAGTTGTGTGGTGGTCTTCTTGGTGAAAATCAACAACACGTGCAGTTTTGATGAAAGGGATATTCAGTTCTTTTACACGTTTTTTTAAAGCAGCAGTAAGCTCTTTATTTTCAATCATAGCGGCAAAGGGCTCGCCAGGGGTGATATCTCCTTCAAAGGTTAAAAGGGTTGGTTTGAAAGGATCATTAACGCGTGCATCAGTAATGAGCATTGAATGAATAGGTTGAGCATGAGGCTTGATATGTTCCCAGCATTGCAATTGCTTTAACATACGAATAGAAGCAGCGGAAATAGCTAGCGCTTGTCTTTTTTTACTAGGGGTATTCTCTTGAGGAGGGGCATCGACAATGTTTATTTTCAACTCAGGTGCGGCTTGTTTGAGTGCTAGCGCAAGTGTTAAACCAACAATTGCTCCCCCTGCGATGAGGAGATCACATTGTTTTATATTTTGATTCATATTAAAAGACACTACATTTCTTTCTACTTTTGTGTAGTTTATTAGCTCTTAAATGAAAATAATACCCTTTTTGAAAATTATTTTTACAGTCTTAATTAAGAAATTGTTGTAAATTGTTGTAATAAGAATGGTTAAAATGGCATTAATATTTTAAAACTATAAGCTGTAATGTTTTTAACTATAAGCTGTGCAACCAGTTTTTTATGAAAAGTTTTATATTTGGAATTGATTGATGCGCCAAGATTTGTCTTCTGATCATTTATCAGAAAGGCTTGATTATCAAAGTCCACGTCTTGTGAATTTATTTTTGCGTCAGATTGGTGCCTTCATTGGGCTTGGGCTTTTGGGTCTTATTATTTTTTGTGTTTTAGCTTTAGCAACATGGAATGTTGTAGACCCATCATTGACTTATGCCAATGCTCATGAGGTTACAAATCTTATGGGGTGGCCTGGTGCGATTTTTTCAGATTTTGCTATACAGTTTTTTGGTTTGGCGAGTTTGTGCATTTTATTACCCCCGTTTTTTTGGTCACTTTTATTGTTGGCACAAAAAGATATTCGTAATTTTATATTTCGTCTTTTTTTGTGGGGGGTATCAGCGATTTATTTTTCAGCTGTTTTTGCTTTGTTGACACATTTTGCCTCTTTTACGCGTTGGCCATTGCCGATTGGTTTTGGAGGCGTTGTGGGTGATAAAATTTTAAATACTGCTTATTTATTCTTTCCTTCCTTTTTTGCTTCTTTTTCTTCCTTACAAATTGCTTTTATAGGTGTTTGTCTTGCTCCTTTAGGTTTTGTGATAGCTGCTTTTGCTGGCAATGTGGCGTGGCGTTGCAAGAATGATGACAAAAAGAAACAAAAAAACAAAAAGGTTAAAGTAACAGATTCAGTCAGTGATGATGTGGAAGAGGCTCATCACTCTATCTATGAAGTGCTGCTTGGTTTTTTTGTTACAGTTTTTGGAGCAGTTTTGCATTTTCTTTATTTTTTACAAGCACGTTTGGGGCGCCTTTTTTCATGGAGCAAGAATTCTAAGAAACGAGATGATCTTTCTGAGCAACAAAGTTGGCTCCCTGAGGGGGAAGAAAATGTATTTGGTCGGGTTGAGCCGGTTTTATTTGAAGAAGAAGGAAAGCAGGAGTCTTGCCCCCATAAAGAATCTGTTTCGTCCTCCAAGGGCCGTGTTTTCAAGCCGTCAAAAGTTGTTTTTAAAAATGGTTTTACGCTTCCGCTTTTGGATTATCTTTCTGTTTTTCCACCGGCTGAGAAAGATGCGAGATTGTCTCCTACTGCTTTAAAAGAAAATTCTCGTGAACTTGAGACAATCTTATTAGATTTTGGTGTTAAGGGTAAAATGATTAATGCACGCCCTGGGCCAGTTGTGACTTTATATGAATTTGAACCAGCAGCTGGTATTAAATCTTCACGTGTTATTGGATTGGCTGATGATATTGCTCGTTCAATGCGTGCAATTTCAGCACGTGTTGCTGTTGTTCCAGGGCGCAATGTGATTGGAATAGAGTTGCCCAATGCAACGCGTGAGACGGTTTATTTGCGGGAAATTTTGCAAGCTCAAGAATTTGTCCACAACAAAGCAAACTTAGCGCTTGCTTTGGGCAAAACAATAGGTGGTGAAACGGTGATTGCAGATTTGGCAAAGATGCCGCATCTTTTGGTAGCAGGTACCACTGGGTCGGGTAAATCTGTTGCTATTAATACAATGATTTTGTCACTTCTTTATCGTATGACACCTGAGCAATGTCGTTTAATTATGATCGATCCTAAGATGCTTGAACTTTCGATTTATGACGGTATTCCGCATTTATTAACGCCGGTGGTAACAGATCCTAAAAAAGCAGTGATTGCTCTTAAGTGGGCTGTTCGTGAAATGGAAGAGCGCTATAGTAAAATGTCAAAAGTTGGCGTTCGTAATATTGATGGGTTTAATGCGCGTTTAAAAGAGGCACAAAGTCAGGGCGAGACATTGACACGAACGGTCCAAGTGGGATTTGATCGCACGACTGGTGAGCCCCTTTATGAATCAGAAACTCTCGATTTAAATCCTATGCCCTATATTGTTGTTATTATTGATGAAATGGCAGATTTAATGCTTGTTGCGGGGAAAGATATTGAAGGAGCAGTTCAACGTTTAGCACAAATGGCGCGTGCTGCTGGTATTCATGTGATTATGGCCACGCAGCGTCCTTCGGTGGATGTTATTACGGGTACGATTAAAGCTAATTTTCCTACACGTATTTCTTTTTCTGTTAGTTCAAAGATTGATAGTCGGACAATTCTTGGTGAACAAGGAGCTGAACAATTGCTAGGGCAAGGGGATATGCTTTTTATGATGGGAGGGGGGCGTATTCAGCGTGTTCATGGTCCTTTTGTTGCTGATAATGAAGTTGAACAGGTTGTTGCTCATCTGAAAGCTCAAGCGCAGCCTGATTATTTAGAGGCTGTTACACAAGAAACGGCAGATCATGGCGTTGATGTTTCTCTTGTCACTCCTGCGCAAAATGATCCTTATAGTCAAGCTGTTGCAGTTGTTTTGCGTGATCGTAGGGTTTCAACTTCTTATATTCAGCGTCGTTTAGGGATTGGATATAATCGTGCTGCTTCACTGATTGAGCGAATGGAAGAAGAAGGAATTATTAGCTCTGCTAATCATGCGGGAAAACGAGAAATTTTAGTACCTGCTGAAGAAGAGCCGTGCTAAAATAAAAGCCTTTAAATGAATTTTTTAAACAATACTTTAATGAATATTTACGAGTTAAAGGCCTGTTTGATACTTATATTTTGAAGTTTGCTTCTTATATTTTCAAATGAGTATATGTTGCTTTAAGCGATTAGGAGCGTTGTCTGTGATGACATATTATTTATCATCAAGAAGAGCATTTATTGTTTTTGGTTTTATTATTTGTGTGCTGTTGGCTGTGCCTTCTTTTGCGCAGTCATCTCGTCAGGTAGCGCGGGCTCAGGCTATTGCTAATCATTTTTCCGAAATTAAAACGATGACAGGGGATTTTATTCAGTTTAGCCCAAAGGGCAAAATGAGTGAAGGAACATTTTATTTAGAGCGTCCTGGTAGGATTCGTTTTGGTTATAAAGGGGTGCCTTTGCAGATTATAGCAGATGGTAAAATGGTGGGCGTGAACAATCGTGCGCTTAATACTTGGAACCTTTATCAACTTTCTCAAACACCGATGAAATTTCTATTGGATGATAAAATTAATATATCATCGAAGAATTTATTAGCGCTTCGTGAAGATCCTGGGGCGATAACGATTGTTTTGCATGATAAGAGCATTGGCAAAGGGCAGATAAGAATGATTTTTGATTCTAAAGACTATAGTTTGCGCCAATGGACGATTGTTGATCAGCAGAATTTGGAAACAACGGTTCAAATTATGAACGTGCGCACGGGGATTCGGTTTGCTGATGGAATGTTTACGATTCCTTATAAAAATATTGCAATATCGCGCAATCGGAATGGAAATTGATGTTTTTTCGTATTGCTACTTGGAATATTAATTCTATTCGTTTACGCCTTGCGCAAGTCCTTCAATATTTGGATTTCTTTGCGCCAGATATTTTGTGTTTACAAGAAACTAAATGCCCAGATCATTTATTCCCACGTGAGCCTTTTCAAGCGGCAGGTTATGAGCATATTGCACTAAGTGGTCAAAAATCTTACCACGGTGTGGCGGTTGTTTCACGTTTGCCTTTGTTGGATGTTGAAAAGCGTTTTTTTTGTCAAAAAGAAGAATGCCGTTATCTTTCAGTGGTTGTTCAGCCCTGTGGTAGGACGATTCGGATACATAATTTTTATGTTCCTGCTGGGGGTGATGAGCCTGATATTAGTGTGAATGAAAAATTTCGTCATAAGCTTGATTTTTTAGAGGAAATGTCTTCTATCCGAGCGGATCAAGGCGATGGTTTATCTTCTCTTTTACTGGGCGATTTGAATATTGCTCCTTTGGAAGATGATGTGTGGTCTCATAAGAAATTATTGAATGTTGTCAGTCATACGCCTGTTGAAACCGAGCGTTTACAAGCATTATGCCGTGAAGGGGGATGGATTGATTTGATGCGCATTAAATTTCCAGTTCCTGCTAAGCTTTATACCTGGTGGAGTTATCGGGCACGCGATTTTGCTCTTTCTGACCGTGGGCGACGGCTTGATCATATTTGGTCTTCACCAGATTTAGCACCTTTTATGGATGATCTTTCGATTTTCCGTGCTGCACGGGGGGAACCTCAACCTTCCGATCACGTTCCAGTACAGACAGTATTTGATTTTTCACGTGAAGTTTGAAATAAATGCTTGAAGAAACATAGCTAGGTTGATTTGAAGACCACGCAAGGAGGGTGGATGCGGATGAGTACTTTAAAGTGGATTGCTTCAAAGAATCTTTACTATAGTTTCCTTTGTGTATTTTTGATGTTGTCAGGATGTGCTGTTGGCCCTGATTATCATAAGACATCTTTCAGTGTTCCAGCAGTTTGGGGGAGAAAATCTGCTCAAATATCTGACCACTCAGTTGCACTTGCGGGATGGTGGCGGCGTTTTAATGATCCTGTTTTAAATGAGCTAATCGATGATGCGATATCTGGCAATAATAACGTTGCTGTTGCAAAAGCACGCGTTCGTGAAGCGCGTGCCAGTGTGGGGCAAACAGCAGGATATCTTGCACCAAGTGTTTCTGGTTCAATTTCAGGCAATCGTTTTTCTGAACAGCCTGATGTATCTTTAAGTCAATATCGTGGTGGTTTTGATGCCAGCTGGGAGCTTGATCTTTTTGGAGGTCATAAGCGAGCGGTTGAGGCAGCCCGTTATGGTCTTGATAGTGCTGTAGAAGATATGCGAGCGACAATGGTAACATTGTTGGGAGATGTGGCAACAAATTATGTTGAAATGCGTGGTTGGCAACAAAAATTGTTGATTGCACGCCAAATTGTTGTGTCACAGCGTAAAACTTTTGAACTTATGCGTACCAAATTGGCTGCTGGTGAAGCTTCAGAACTTGATTTTTTAAATGCGCAAGCACAAATGGCTAACACAGAGGCTGATATATTCCAAATGGAAGCTAGTTTAGCGATGAGTATTCATCGTCTTTCTGTGTTGACTGGTCGTGTTCCTACGGCTTTGGAGGCTTTTTTACAAAAGAGTGCTAAAAAAGAAGGGGCAATTCCACAACCACAATGGCCGATACCTGCAGGAATTCCAGCTGATATTTTGTTAACGCGTCCAGATTTACGGCGTGCAGAGCGCCAATATGCACAAGCTACAGCACGCATTGGCCAGCGTGAGGCAGAGCGTTACCCATCGCTCACCTTAACGGGTCGTATTTCAACAATGGCAACACAGATTGGCCATTTGGGAGAAAGTTCAACCATTGGGTGGTCTTTTGGGCCTGGTCTTCAATTTCCTTTTTTTGATGGGGGGCAGAGAGCTGCATCGGTTGAAGTGGCGCGTGCACAACGTGATCAAGCGTTTATTACTTACCGAGCAGAGGTGCTTGGTGCTTTAGAAGATGTAGAAAATGCACTGGTGAGACTTTATAAGGAACATCAGCGTTTAGAAAAGCTGACGGTTGCAAATACGGCTGCTTTGCGTTCATTAAAGCTTTCCCAGCTCCTTTTTGAGAATGGGGATATTAGTTTCTTTGAGTTTTTAGATGCGCGTCGTTCATATTATTCTGCGCAAATGGCGCTTAAAAATAGCTATGTTAATGTGGCTTTACAGTATATTGCTTTGATGAAAGCATTAGGTGGTGGTTGGGATGGTGTGGTTGATGTTTCACGCCCGGAAATAGTGGATGAGTGACGGGTTTACGCTTGAGAGTAAATGAGGGAGAAAAAGTTTAATTATGATGAAATACAACATGAAACGCAAAAAGCTTATTTTATGCATTGTGGCTTTTCTTGTCGTGTTTTTAGGGTTTATCCGTGCTCTTTTTTTTGGAAACTCCACCCAGGCTTATATCACAGCGGTGGTGAAACGTGGTGATATTGAAGAAAGTGTTTTAGCTTCTGGTATTGTGCGCCCTTATCGGCTTGTTGCTGTTGGTGCACGCGCGACAGGGCGTGTTATTGCAATGCATGTTTCTCCTGGTAGTGTTGTGAAAGAAGGAGATTTATTGGCAGAGATTGATCTCACAGATCAGGAAAATGATCTGAAAAGGAAAAAAGCTGTTTTATCTCATTATTATGCCAGTTTAGTTGAGCAAGAAGCTAACCTTACTTTAGCGCAGAAAAATTTGGCACGTCAAAAAGAGATGGTCAAAGCACATGCAGTTTCACGTGCTAACTTTGATAATGCTCTAATACAAGTAAAAATACGTGAAGCTCAAATTGCTCAGCTTCGAGAACAAATTGTGCAGGCACAAATTGATGTTAAAAGTGCAGAGGTTAATTTAAGCTATACGCGGATAACAGCGCCTTCATCAGGTACGGTTTTAGCAACGGTTGTTGAAGAGGGACAAAATGTTAATGCAGTTCAGTCAGTGCCAACAATTGTTATTTTAGGGGATTTGTCAAAAATGACAGTGAAAGCGCAAATTTCAGAAGCTGATATTTTGAAAGTTCACGCTGGACAAGCCCTTTATTTCACGATTTTTGGTGATTCACAGCGCCGTTATAATGGGATATTAGAAACGATAGAGCCTGCACCTGAAGCTATTCGTAATGATATTAGTATTCACCCTGAGATGTCTGGAGGGAGCAGTGCTTTGGCATCATCAGCTATCTATTATAATGGGCTTGTGCATGTTGACAATAAAGACAATTTTTTGCGCACTTATATGACCGCTCAAGTCCATATTATCTTAGGTCGTGCTCATAATGTATTGTTGGTGCCAAGCGATGCTTTACATGATGAGACAAAAGATCATAAAGCGTGGGTTCGGCTTTTGGTTGGTAAAAATAGGGTGGTTGCAAAACAGGTGACTATTGGGCTCAATAATAAAGTGATGGCTGAGGTTGTTTCAGGATTAAATGAGGGTGATGTAGTGATTACCGGCTCAAACGGTGGATTGATATTAGAAGATACCGATTGGCAAAGTGAAGACGAGATCTAAAACATGGAAACAAAGCAGACAGATGCTGTCCTTGTCTTGGAAAATATCACGCGCGAATTTCGTGCAGGGGAAACATTGGTTCCTATTTTAAAAAATATTAATTTAACCATTAAACGTGGTGAAATGGTGGCCATTGTAGGGGCTTCTGGTTCAGGAAAATCCACGTTGATGAATATTTTAGGTTGCCTTGATCGACCAAGTGGGGGACGTTATTGGGTTTCAGGAAAAGAGATTGCTTCACTTTCAGCAGATGACTTGTCGGCTTTACGGCGCAACCATTTTGGATTTATTTTTCAGCGTTATCATTTGTTGCATGAATTAACAGCTCTTGGGAATGTTGAAATGCCAGCCGTTTATGCACGATGTGCATCGGCAATACGAAGAAAGCGTGCACAAAGCCTTTTAACACGCTTAGGGATGGGTGAACGTATGAACCACCGCCCCAATCAACTTTCAGGCGGTCAACAGCAACGTGTATCAATTGCTCGTGCCTTGATGAATGATGCTGATGTTATTCTTGCAGATGAACCAACAGGTGCACTAGATAAACACAGTGGGCAAGAAGTTTTACGTATTTTAGACGAGCTTCATCAAGAAGGGCGCACCATTGTTATTGTAACCCATGATATGGATGTAGCTCAAAAAGCGCAGCGCATTATTGAGATCAGTGATGGGGAAATTATTTCCGATAATGTGTCGAAAGTTAAAAAGGTTAAGGTTGATATTGAGCCTCTTCATGAAAGGCAAGATTTAAAAGATCATCAACAGCTTGGGGTTTTTCGTTCTTTTATGGATCGTTTCTATGAAGCATTTACTATGGCTTTGTTTGCGATGAATGCACACCGGATGCGAACTTTTTTAACAATGCTTGGGGTGATTATCGGCATTGCATCAGTTATTGCGATGGTGTCTTTGGGTAATGGGACTCAAAAGAAAATTCTTGAAAATTTTAAGAGTTTGGGCACAAATATATTAACAATTTTACCGGGTAAGAGTTTTTCTGATCCATTAGCAGACAAGATAACAAGTTTAGTTGAAGATGATGCGCAAGCATTATCGGGGCTACCTTATGTTGATGGTGTAACACCTCAGATTTCAGTGAGCTCGACAGTTTATTATGGGGGGATTGAAGCCAATGCTGTGGTTGCTGGTGTAGGAGAACAATTTTTTCAGACACACGGGTTTAGCGTTGTTGAAGGACAATTGTTTAATCGACAAAGTGTGCATGATCGAGCAGTTGATTTGGTGATTGAAAAGGAGGCCATTGCTTCTCTTTTTCCGCATAGTCATGAAAGCCCTGTTGGGAAAGTGGTGCGTGTGGGTAAGGTGCCTGCACGTATTATTGGTGTTGTGGCTTCAAACAATGAGGCAGGTGCGTCAAATACACTCCAGGTTTATTTGCCTTATACTGCGGTGCAAACCCGTTTTCTTGGAACCACAATTGTTCGTGCAATTACTGTGAAAATTGCTGATGATGTCGATTCAAAGTTAGCAGAAGCTGAGGTTCGGCGTTTTTTAATTACGCGCCATGGTCAGGAAGATTTTTTCATTAGAAATTCAGAATCGTTTCGTCAACGTCTTATGCAGAGTACACAGATTTTAACGCTTTTAGTGACTTCAATTGCAGCAATTTCACTGATTGTGGGGGGCATTGGGGTGATGAATATTATGCTTGTGACTGTTTCTGAGCGGATCAGTGAGATTGGGGTGCGCATGGCAGTTGGTGCACGTCAAAGTGATATTTTACAGCAATTTCTGATCGAAGCAGTTTTGATGTGTGCAATTGGTGGGAGTTTTGGAATTCTTTTAGGGCTTTCTGTTGGCAGCTTGTTTTCGCTGTTTTCTCTACCTATTCAATTGGTTTATACGATAAATTCAATCGTTATAGCCTTTGTTTTTTCAGCCTTTATTGGAGTGTGTTTTGGTTTTTTTCCAGCACGCAAGGCTTCACAGCTTGATCCTGTGATTGCTCTGGCACGTGATTGAGGGATCAATTTAAAGAAGAATTATAATTGCCGTAATAAGCGTGCAGTAGCGTTGAATAAGTGTGCAACAGCGTTGATGGGTGTGTTTTAATGAACATAAAGCTGATGATGTTGCGTTTGAGTTTATAATTTGACTTTTTGTATATGATCAAGAGACAATGGGATTTAAGTTAATAGTTGTTATAGTTGAATGCTCATTATTTTTGCGTATTTAATTGACTTTAAAATTTGAAAAGGGTTCTTGCATTTTGCAAGATTCATAAACAGGAAAATACGATTGTGCGTAAAGGGCATGGGGCGCCTATATGGGATAGCCTTATGAGAGCCTTTGAATGGGCTTTAATGAGAGGGAAGATGGGAGGACGTTTTAATGTTTGTTAAAAAAATCAAGATATGAAACTGTGCTTATAGCACAAAGGTGTAATGGAGTATAAGAAGGGGAGTTTTGTGTGACCTGAGGGTGATAAAAATAAGAGCTTAAATGTTTTAATGAAGAAAATTTATGACAAGTAAAATCAAGTGAAGTGGTGTGTGAGGGTTAAAATGCGGTTCTGATGTATACTCCTATATTTTTGATATATTCGGAAACAAGAATGCGCATTTGATTGATTTGTTTGATCCAACTGCCTGTAGTATTCTCTTTAATGGGATATGCAATGAAATCTATATGGGGCATTAAATATTTAAGTTCGAGCAAAGAGCGCACCATATGATAATCATGCGTGACAATATAAACTGTCTTATAGTTGTGTTGTTTGATCCAGGCAGCGCTTTCTTCAGCATTGCCTTTGGTATTTGTTGCTTCATATCCAAAATCAACACGAGAAACCAAAAGATGCGGATTGATATATGTGGCGTCAATCAGTTTATTAAGGTCAATTGTTGAGTTGACTCCACTGATTAATAGTCGAGAGCCAAGCCCTTTTTGCAAGAGATCAAACCCTGTTTTTATTCGGTTTTCTCCACCTGTAAGGACGATGATTGCATCTGCTTTTGGTAAGGGATTTGGAGGGGTTAAGTGCTCAATTTTTTCCGAGAAAGTAACAAATGTAGCACCAATGAGTAAAATTGTAATGAAAAGAGCAAGGACTGTTAATGGCACATAGCGTGAAAAGCGTTTATAAAACCGTAAGGCACTTGTGGTGGATTTTGCAATGCAACATTTTTGCTGATTATTGCGTGGTGATAATTGAGGATGAGGTGAATTGTGGAGCATGACGCTAAAATAAACCGTTTTCGTGGTGATCAATTTTTTTAAGTTGTGCTAAAATGGTAATCCGGCTTGTTAGTGTGGTGAGAAGGGACACAAAAAGAATAAGGCCAAGAATTTTCCAATAAGTGGTGAGATTTATCGAAAAATGCCCAAACAAGGCGGTGATTTGACTGCTTTGTGCTGTGCCAAGGTTATTGTTTATCCAGAAGAAAAAAGCGCTAAAGACAAGTGCGCTTGTCACACCACCATACAATGCACCACGCAGTGCTGTTTTGAAAAAATGCCAATCAAATTGTTTGGCAATGAAATGGGTTTCAGTCCCCAGAAAATATAAGACATTGATAACATGAGAATTTTCTGCCAAAGCGTTGCGTGTTGCAAAGATAATTGTGAGCATAAGCGAGCTTAAAACCAGTGCTAAAATTGAAAAGCCGATAAAAACAGTTGTTTGTGCCATTGTTGCAAAACGATTGACCCAGAAGCGATGATCATCAAATTGGCCACCTGGGATATGTGTTTTTATAGCTTGGCTGATGGCGTGAAAGTCGGTTTTTTCATCCTTGTTTAAAGTAACAATAATGAGCCGGGGAATGGGTAATTTGCTTAAAGTTAAGCCTTCTCCAAGCCATGGCTCAAGCAATTTTTCAGTGGCTGTTTGATCAACAATTTTGGCTTCCTTCACACCGTGAAATGTGGTGACTAATTGCACTGCATTGCGCAGAGCTTGCTCAATATCGACATTTTCAACAGGCTGTATGTGAATTGTTGCTTCATGGCTAATTTGAGTACTCCAATTGTGAGCAGCCCGGTGCACTAAATCAACACTGCTTAATGTTAAGCTTGCAAGAAATGTCATAATAGCAATCACAACAACCAAAGCTTGTCCGGAAATATTGTCACTAGGAATAATAGCAGTTTTAGTTGTTTTATTGCGTATAAAAATTGATTTTTGAATGTGAGAAATGGGGAAAGACTTAGTCATAAATTGTCATCCGTCCATTATGAAGAATCATACGTCGTGCTGCGACTTGTTCCATCAATGTGACATCATGGGTGGCAATGACAACAGCTGTTCCAAAACGGTTTAATTCAATAAATAAGCGCAAGAGGCGTTTTGCTAAAGGCGGATCAACATTTCCTGTGGGTTCATCAGCAAGAAGAATTTCAGGCTGATCAATAAGAGCGCGTGCAATTGCTACTCTTTGCTTTTCTCCACCTGAAAGAACAGGTGGTAAAGCGTGAATATGGTTTCCAAGACCAACCCACTGCAAGAGATCTTCCACTTCACTGCGATATGTTGCTTCTTCTTGCCCTTTAATGCGTAAAGGTAATGCAACATTTTCATAAGTTGTCATATGGTCAAGTAAGCGAAAATCTTGAAAGACGACACCAATGCGTCGTCTTAAAGCAGGAAGCTCTTGTCGTTTAAGTAAGGCTGTATCACTTCCAAACAGATCAATATGACCACGCGTTGGTCTGAGGGCTAGAAACATGAGACGCATTAAGGATGTTTTACCTGCGCCCGATGCCCCAGTTAAAAACTGAAATGATCCATGCGGAATGTGAAAGCTTATGTCATGGAGGATTTCAGACCCCATCCCATAGCGCAAACCGACATTTTCAAAACGAATCACTCTGAGTTACCACTTTTGCTTTTGAATTTAAGTCATTATCATTGACTTTTTTTATAGTAGTTTCAAGTTTTTTCAGTTTTTACACTCAATGTTCTTTGTTCTTTAATGTTCCCTTTGTCATTCTTTTTAATTGATTGGTGATTTGAAAGTGGATATATGAGCCACCTTTTGGAAAAAGGGGTATATAATTTTAAGTAAAAGGGTGTTTAGAGTGGACGTTGTCCAAACAAAGCTGTGCCAATACGAAGGACATTGGCACCAAATTGAAGAGCGGTTTTAAAGTCATTTGACATGCCCATAGACAATTTTGAAACACCGGCTTTTTTTGCAAGTTTAGCTAAAAGAGCAAAATAGGGGCCAGGATTTTCTTCAACTGGTGGAATTGCCATAAGGCCTATAATATCAAGCCCATGTTGATTTTTGCATTGGGTTACAAAATCAGCCACTTCTTGTGGTGCAATGCCACTTTTTTGTGGTTCTAATCCGATATTGACTTGAACATAACAGGGAAGATATTTTTTTTGTTTGTTCATTTCTTCGGATAATTTTTGGGCTATTTTTTCGCGGTCAACCGTTTGAATAACATCAAAAATTTTGACAGCTTCTGCTACTTTATTGGATTGTAAAGGGCCGATAAGGTGAAGTTTTATGGCTTCAAATTGCTCTTGTAGGCGAGGCCATTTTTGTGCTGCTTCTTGTACACGGTTTTCGGCAAAGAGTCGTTGACCTGCTTGTAATAGTGGAACAATTTGTTGTGCAGCAACAGTTTTTGAAACAGCAATTAGCTCAACACTTTCTAATGAGCGGTGATAGTCTTTACATGTTGCAGCAATGTCTTGTTGAAGGTTTTTCCACGCCTCAATGGGGGAGGTATTGAGTGTGCTCATGTTTTGTTGTTCCTGTTTTTTGTTTAAAGTTTTGAATCATTGTTTATAAAAGCTTTTAAAATTTCTATTGAAGAGGTTGACGATAGCTTTAATCCATGGTGAAGCATTTACAAAGCTTTTTGGTTCAATTTTGTAAAGAGTATAATGGGAATGACAATTGAGCGCTATAATCCACGTGCACGTGAACAACAATGGCAAGCGGTTTGGGATGAGAGACAAATTTTTCAAACCTCTCATGATGATGGACGTGAAAAATATTACGTTTTAGAGATGTTTCCCTATCCTTCAGGGCGCATTCATATGGGGCATGTGCGCAATTATACTATGGGAGATGTTGTTGCACGTTATAAACGTGCCAAAGGGTTTAATGTGCTCCATCCCATGGGGTGGGATGCTTTTGGTATGCCAGCTGAAAATGCTGCCATGCAAAATAAGGTGCATCCAAAAGTTTGGACCTATCAAAATATTGCCGTGATGCGTGGGCAATTAAAGCAATTGGGGCTTTCTTTAGATTGGTCGCGTGAGTTTGCAACGTGCGATGTGGAATATTATCATCGTCAACAGATGATCTTTCTTGACTTTTATGAAAAGGGACTGATTGCACGCAAAGTGGCCAAGGTAAATTGGGACCCTGTTGACCACACAGTTTTAGCCAATGAGCAGGTTGTTGATGGAAGAGGCTGGCGTTCTGGTGCTTTGGTTGAACAGCGAGAATTGACGCAGTGGTTTTTCAAAATCAGTGACTTTAGTGAGGATTTATTGGCAGGGCTTGAAAGGCTTGATAAATGGCCAGAAAAAGTCCGCATTATGCAAAAAAACTGGATTGGTAAGTCACAAGGCCTCTTAATTAGCTGGGCTTTAGATAAGACAAATGTTGCTGATGATATATGCCAAGAATTTGATGAGGTTGTTTGTTATTCAACCCGTCCGGATACTTTATTTGGAGCGTCTTTTTTGGCTCTTTCTATAGATCACCCGATTGCGCACACACTAGCACAACAAGACAAAGAACTTGCTGCTTTTATTGAGAATTGTCGGTGTGGTAGTACAACAACTGCAGCACTTGAAACAGCTGAAAAACAAGGATTTCGCACAAAGCTTTTAGCTGTTCATCCATTTGATGCAAGGGTGCGTATTCCTATCTATGTGGCTAATTTTGTATTCATGGATTATGGAACAGGTGCTATTTTTGGGTGTCCTGCTCATGATCAAAGGGATTTAGATTTTGCGCGTAAATATGATCTTCCCGTACGAGCGGTGGTTTTGCCAAAAGATGCTGATGCCGAGGATTTTATGATTTCCAAAACGGCTTACAGTGGTGAAGGCGTGATGATTAATTCAGACTTTTTGAATGGTCTTACGGTGAGGGAGGCTTTTGAAGCGGTTGCTAAACGCCTTGAAGAACAGATCTTAAATGGTCAACCTCAAGGGAAAAGAACTGTGCAGTTTCGATTGCGTGATTGGGGAATTTCGCGTCAACGTTATTGGGGGTGCCCGATACCTATGGTTCATTGTGCTACTTGCGGAGTGGTTCCTGTAGCACGCACTGATTTGCCAGTTGTTTTGCCTGATGATGTGACTTTTGATAAGCCTGGCAACCCTCTTACACGCCATGAAAAGTGGCAAGAAGTCACTTGCCCTTCTTGCGGGCAGTTGGCAAAGCGCGAAACCGATACAATGGATACATTTGTGGATTCTTCTTGGTATTATGCGCGTTTTATCGCGCCTCAAGCACAAGAACCAACAGACCAGAAAGAAACGGCACAGTGGTTGCCTGTTCAACAGTATATTGGTGGTATTGAACATGCGATTTTACATCTTTTATATGCACGTTTTTTTATGCGTGCGATGAAGATTTCTGGCCATGTTAGTGTGGATGAGCCCTTTGAAGGGTTGTTTACGCAAGGCATGGTTGTTCATGAAACCTACCGTGATGAACAAGGGTGGGTTGCACCAGCAGAAGTTTCCATTGTTGAAAAAGACGGGAAACGCCAGGCTTATAAATTGACTGATCAAAGTCATGTGACGATTGGTTCAATTGAAAAAATGTCGAAATCAAAAAAGAATATCATTGATCCTGATGATATTATTGCTTCTTACGGGGCAGATACGGTGCGCTGGTTTATGTTGTCTGATTCTCCTCCTGAGCGTGATGTCATTTGGACAGAAGCAGGAATTGAAGGAGCCCATCGCTTTGTGCAACGCATTTGGCGCTGTGTGGCTTTGAGTGCTTCAGTTTTAAAGGAAGTTGAACCGCGCACAGGCCGTCATGGTGAAGCTTTGGAGCTTTCAAAGGCAGCACATCGCACGCTTTGTGCTGTGGAGGATGATTTAGAAAAACTTGCCTTTAATCGGGCAGTTGCACGCCTTTATGAATTATTAAATACGATGACGCCATTTTTAAATAAAGTGGAAAATATTGATGATGAGATGAAGTCTGCTTTGCGCCAAGCAATGGATTTTTTCTTTGCAATGATTGCACCTATAATGCCACATTTGGCAGAAGAATGTCATGCTGCTTTTGGGGGAAAAACACTCATTTGTGAACTTTCTTGGCCTGTTTTTGACCCTGCATTGACAGTTGAAGAGTTTATTACTTTGCCGGTGCAGATTAATGGTAAAAAACGCGGTGATATCACCCTTTGTGTGACAGCCAATAAAGAGGAAATTGAAGAGGCAGTTTTGGCTCTTGAATGTGTTAAAGCGCAGTTGGTAGAAAAGCCGGTGAAGAAAGTTATTATTGTTCCACAAAGGATTATCAATGTCGTTATTTAAGTGGGCATTTTTTGCTGGTTTTACCTGTTTGTTCATGTTTCTTTATGGGTGTCGTGTCGAGCCTCTTTATCGTCAAAAGGTTCAAGGGGGGGAACAGGTGGGATCACAAATGGGGGTGCAGGTGGCGTCGTCACAAGTGGGTGGTGCTGCCTTGCATGGGAAGCATTCAAAAGCGGTTTCTTCAGATCTTGCTGCAAAATTTGCTACAGTTATTGTTGAAGAACCTTCAGATCGTTTTGGTCAGATGGTTCGCAATCATTTATTGTTTCTTATGTATGGGAATGGAAGCAAACCTTCAGTTCCGGTTTATCAATTATCACTACACACATCAGCTGCTACGCACACATCTGTGCAAGTAGAAATTTATGAAGATCCAGATGGAATGGGGCGTTCTTCTGTTGGGACAGTGATAAGCAGGGCTTCTTATATATTAAGAGATATGAATAATGTTGTTGTTGCTAAAGGTAAAGGCGCTATGAGTGCATCTTTTGACCGGCTTCGTCAAGAATATGCGACAGTGCAAGCTGAAGAAAATGCACAAAAGCGTGTAGCTGAAGAGTTGGCTGAGCAAATTTTTATGTTACTTTCAAAAGACTTGGTAAAACTTTAAGTGCTTTTTATGCAATAGTTTATTCATAATGAAAGTTTGGTTGGTTTTTGCACAAAGGAGGTGTCAAAATACCAATTGATTGGAAATATTTGTCATTTTTTTATCAATGATAAGGTGTTTATCAATTACAAGATATTTTGAACATAAGATTATTTCTGACAAAAAGGCTTTACGTCTGCACTGTTTAATGTGGCCTTTTTGACAGGATGAATAATGTTAAAGATAGTGCAAATGGGGAGGGTTTGAGTTTTGTATTATTTATCTTGTGTGATGCAAATTTCATAAAAGCAGCTTCTAAGCATTGATTGTATAATTATTGAATGTTCTGGCAAAGGGGGGGTAGAAATAAAGGGATGTGTGATTTGCGAGATTTAAGTGAAGTGGTGAGGTTGGTGATCTTAAGAGGTTTTTTAAGTGGCAAGGCTGGTTGATTGGAGTGAGAATAAATAAGGAATATTGGTTGATTATTGTTGATATGGGGTGGGGGAGCGACAAGGAAGAATAATAAGTAAGGTGAGATTAAGAGTTGTTAAACTCAATGCAATGCCAAGAAATGCTCGTATAAAAGGGGAAATCAAACGTGACAGAGCTAAAAATTGTTTCGGTTTTGGTGCCACTTCCTGTTCCCCATGCTTATAGCTATGAGGTTCCTCCTTCTATGGGGGTGGAGATTGGGTCTTTTGTTCGTGTTCCTGTAATGGGGCGTGAGGTTTGCGGTTTTGTGGTGGCCGTTGATGAGCAGACAGATGATAAAGAGGGGCAGGGAGCTGTTCCTATAGCGCGTGAAAAGCTGCGCTTGATTACGCATGTTTTTGATTGTCCACCTCTAAAGGCTGAAATGATTGCGTTTTTGCGTTTTGTCAGTCACTATACAATGACGCCTTTTGGCTTTGTTGCACGGTTGGTTTTGCGTGTGCCAACAGCATTAGAGCCGGAAGCACAGACTTTAGGTTTGCGTTATTGTGGGGGAGATGTTGGCCGTTTAACACCAGCGCGTTCACGAGTTTTAGAGGTGGCGCGTGAGGGACTGGTGTGGACACACTCTGATCTTGCCCGTGCAGCGGGGACTTCTGTCTCGGTTGTTGAGGGGTTAAAGGGGCTTGGGGTTTTTGAAGAAGTGATGATGCCAGCTCTTCCACTTGTGGCAATGCCGGATCCTGATTTTTGTGTACCTGTTTTGGAAGAGGAGCAAAAATCGGCAGCAGCTCTTCTGCGCAAAGGTGTTTTGTCTTCTCAATTTCAAGTTTTTTTGCTTGATGGGGTTACTGGGGCAGGTAAGACGGAAGTGTATTTTGAGGCTGTTGCTCAAGCACTAACATGTGGTAAGCAGGTTTTGATTTTATTGCCAGAAATTGCTTTGACACAACAGTTTTTAGATCGGTTTCATGCACGTTTTGGAACACCAGCGGTTGAGTGGCATTCAGATTTAACACCGCGTCGTCGCGAACGTGTGTGGAGGCAAGTTGCAGAAGGGCAGGTGCGAGTTGTTGCGGGTGCGCGTTCAGCACTTTTTTTGCCATTTCAAGATCTTGGTTTGATTGTTGTTGATGAAGAACATGATGGTTCTTACAAACAGGAAGAACGTGTTTTTTATCATGCGCGTGATATGGCTGTTGCACGGGGTTCTTTTGAAAAGTGCCCTATTATTTTATCTTCGGCTACACCTTCAATTGAAAGCCAGGTTAATGTTTTATGGGGGCGTTATCAGCGGGTTGCTTTATCATCGCGTTTCCAAGCAGCTGCACTGCCACACTTACAAGTGGTGGATATGCGCAAAGGGGGGGTAGAAAAGGGGCGCTTTATTTCTTCTGTTCTTGAACGTGCTTTAAGACAAACTATAGAAAAAGGAGAGCAAGCTCTTCTTTTTCTCAACAGGCGAGGTTATGCACCTTTAACGCTGTGTCGGGTTTGTGGGCATCGTTTTCATTGTATCAATTGCTCAAGTTGGTTGGTTGAACACCGTTTGTATGGTCAACTTAAATGTCATCATTGTGGTTATCACGAGCCTATTCCAGAGGCGTGCCCTGAATGTGGCACGCTTGATCATCTTGTTGCTTGTGGTCCGGGGGTGGAAAGGATTGCAGAGGAAACACGCGAACTTTTCCCACAGGCACGTTTGCTGATTTTGTCAACGGATTTAAAAGGTGGGATAGGTCAGTTACGACGGGAATTGGAAGCGATTACAAACAAGGATGTAGATATTATTATTGGAACACAGTTGGTGGCTAAGGGGCATCATTTCCCTGGTCTTTCTCTGGTTGGGGTGATTGATGCTGATCTTGGTCTTGCTAATGGTGATTTGCGGGCAAGTGAACGCACTTTTCAGCTTTTGTCGCAGGTTACAGGAAGGGCTGGGCGTATGGGGTTGGAAAGTTTAGGATTGTTGCAAACTTATCAGCCAGATCATCCGGTCATACAAGCATTGCTTTCGCAACAGCGCGAGAATTTTTATACGCGTGAGATTGCCACGCGTCAGCATTATCATTTACCCCCTTATGGACGGCTTGCATCTTTAATTGTATCTTCAAAAGAGCGCAAAGCTGCAGAAAATTATGCACGTGCGTTGCGCCGGGTTGCGCCAACAGTGCAGGGTGTTTCCTTGATGGGGCCAGCAGAAGCACAATTGGCACTTGTGCGCGGGCGATATCGTTTTCGGCTTTTGCTGCATGGGCAGCGCTCGTTTGATATGCAAGGGTTTATTCGTGCAATGATTGCAAATGCACCCAAAAGACCTGGTTCAGTTCAAGTTCAAATTGATATTGATCCGCAAAGTTTTCTTTAAAAAATAAAGCAATAAAAATAAATGCGTTTGTTTTTAAAAAATATTGTTTGAGAGAGGATAGTTTTGAACAAAATGATGAGGTTTGTGGTTTTTATTGTCGCTTGGCTTTTAGGAGGAGTGGGAGCACACTCATCGGTTATCCTGTCATCGGTTACAGATGTGATTAAAAGCAATGAAACAAAAGAAATGCAAAGCATTGATGCAACAGTTTTTGTTTTTGCCTATCGCTTAATGAAAGAAAGCGAAAAAATTTTTCAACCAATGATTACTTCTCCACAACAAACGATGCAGTCTCTTTGTGGTTTTCCCGTGGCGCATTCACGCCAATTGATTTATCAATATGCAGCCTTTTATGACACGGTGCTTGAGCAAAATATTATGGCTTTTAATAAAGAGTTGAGTCTTAATGGAACAAAGAGGGAGGGTGTGATGACAGCACAAATTTTAGAGCATTTACACACCCATCGCAAATTGATGGAAAAGGCTCATATACTCAACCTTTCTGCAGATGTGGTGGAAGCTTTTTTGACAGATGAGAATTTAAAAATAGATATATTGTTGTCTAAGTTTGGGGCTGATATTGCTGCTTTAGTGTTTGATACTTTTCATGATGCAGATATGAATCAGTTGAAAAATATGTCTGAAGATATCAAACAGGGGTTGAGAGAAAAATGTGGACCTGATAGCGAATTAGAAGAGCAATTTTCAGGGGCATTGTAAATATTTCATTTAAAATTTTCAAAAAGCATTGCTTTGTGGTGTTGCGAGTCGGTTGTGTCTATGCTAGGAGTGAAGAAATTTGTTCATTCTGAATTTCAAGAAGAAGATTCTTAAAATTTGAGATATTTGATCCATTTTGTTTGATCAAGATTAAAGAATCGCTAAAAGAAAAGAGGCGAGGTTTCGTGTCGGATTCATTTTCTCGTATGCCGTTGCCATTAGCGAGCCGACGTTATGCGCAAGCGCTTTTTGATTTGGTTCAAGAAGCAGGCTATGTAAAAGATTTCGAAAAGGCATTTACATCTTTTTTGGATATTTTGGATCACAATACAGATTTAAAGCGCTTAATACAAAGCCCATTTTTTTCAACAAAAGAACAGGTTCAAACGCTTGATTCTATTTGTGAGAGTTTTAGGTTTTCTGACAAAGGGGCGGGTCAAATTATGCGCAATTTTTTGCGTGTTATTGTAGAAAATCGTCGACTTTTTGCTTTGTCTGATATTTTACGTGCTTTTCAGTGTTGTGTTGCTTCATTTCGTGGGGAAGCATCAGCACATATTATTTCTGCACATCCGTTGGATGTTCGTCAACAAGAGGAGTTGCGCGTGGCTTTGGAAGGTGTTGTTGGGAGAAAAATTTCGCTACGCTTGTCTGTCGATTCGACGATTTTGGGTGGGCTTATTGTCCGCTTGGGGTCATGTCAGATTGATGCTTCTCTTGAGGGGAAATTGTCTTCGCTTAAGCTTGCATTGAAAAAAGAGGTCAGCTGATGGATATTAGACCGTCTGAAATTTCAAAAATCCTAAAAGAGCAAATCAAGAACTTTGACCAAAAAGCTGAAGTTTCAGAAATTGGGTGGGTTTTGTCTGTAGGTAATGGTATCGCTCGCGTTTATGGTTTGGATAATGTCCAGGCGGGTGAAATGGTTTCTTTTTCAAATGGTGTGCGCGGTATGGCGCTTAATTTGGAAGTGGATAATGTCGGGGTTGTGATTTTTGGGTCAGATCGTGATATTCGTGAGGGTGATTGTGTTAAACGACTTGGGTCTATTATTGATGTCCCCGTGGGGCCAGCTTTGCTCGGACGTGTTGTGGATGCATTGGGTAACCCGCTTGATGGAAAAGGGCCGATTCAGACACCGCATCGTCGCAGAGTGGATGTGAAAGCCCCTGGTATTATTCCGCGTCAGTCCGTGCATGAGCCGATGGTGACAGGGTTGAAGGCTATTGATGCGTTAGTTCCCATTGGACGTGGTCAGCGTGAATTGGTGATTGGTGATCGTCAAACAGGTAAAACGGCAATTTTGCTTGATGCGTTTTTGAACCAAAAGCCTTTCCATGAAAAGGGTGCTGAGCACGATAAAGTTTATTGTATTTATGTGGCTATTGGTCAAAAGCGTTCAACGGTTGCGCAATTTGTTAAAGTTTTGGAAGAACGTGGGGCACTTGACTATTCAATTATTGTGGCGGCTACAGCTTCTGATCCGGCGCCGATGCAGTTTATTGCCCCACTTGCTGGTTGTGCTATGGGGGAATATTTCCGCGATAATGGTCAGCATGCTTTGATTGGTTATGATGATCTTTCAAAACAGGCTGTAGCTTACCGCCAGATGTCTCTTTTGCTTCGTCGCCCGCCTGGTCGTGAAGCCTACCCGGGAGATGTTTTTTACCTTCACTCTCGTCTTTTAGAGCGGGCTGCAAAGCTTAATGCTGATCATGGGAGTGGGTCTTTGACTGCTTTGCCGGTGATTGAGACACAAGCCAATGACGTTTCTGCTTATATTCCAACGAATGTTATTTCGATTACAGATGGTCAGATCTTTCTAGAAACCAATTTATTTTATCAGGGAATACGCCCTGCTATTAATGTTGGTCTTTCTGTGTCACGTGTTGGTTCTGCTGCGCAAATTAAGGCGATGAAACAAGTTGCAGGCTCGATTAAGGGTGAATTAGCGCAATATCGTGAAATGGCAGCTTTTGCGCAGTTTGGTTCAGATTTAGATGCATCAACACAACGTCTTTTAAATCGTGGTGCTCGTTTGGTTGAGCTTTTAAAGCAAAAGCAATTTTCACCACTTAAAATACAAGAGCAGGTTGTTGTGATTTTTGCTGGTGTGAATGGTTACCTTGATTCATTGGCTGTTTGTGATGTTAGCCGATTTGAGCAGGGGCTGTTGGCGCTTTTACGTAGAGATTATCCAGATCTTTTGGATGCGATTGGTGATCAAAAGCAACTTACAGATGCTCTGAAGAGTAAATTGGTTGATATTCTTGATGCTTACAAGAAGAATTTTTCTTAAAACACGGATTGATGGAATGTTTGGATGGCATCGCTGAAGACTTTAAGAGACCGTATCGCCTCGGTTAAGGCAACGCAAAAGATTACTAAAGCCATGCAAATGGTTGCAGCCACAAAATTGCACCGTGCACAAGAGGCGGCTGAGGCTGCGCGCCCTTATGCTCAGCGTATGGCTCATGTTTTGGCAAATGTTAGCGCTAATGTTGATGGGGTTGATGCACCGCTTTTAATGCGTGGTAGCGGCCTGGATAATGTGCATCTTTTGGTGGTTTGCACGGCTGAGCGTGGTTTGTGTGGTGCTTTTAATACGCATATTGCTCGTTGTGCACGTGAGCATATTCACACTCTTCTCTCTAAGGGTAAAGAAGTTAAAATTTTAACTGTGGGTAAAAAAGGTGCTGATATTTTGCGCCGTGATTTTAAGGCTCTGATGATTGACCATATTGATTTGCGTTGTGTAAAATCTATAGGTTTTGAAGATGCAAAAAGAATTGGTGAGCGCATTGTTGATTTATTCAATGAGGGTGCTTTTGATGTATGCACACTTTTTTACTCTGAATTTGTTTCTGTGATTAATCAGCGCCCAACAGCTTTGGGTTTGATTCCATTTGTTGTTCAAGAATGTTGTGTTGAAAAAGTTGGTGTTGGTAAGAAGGGGGATAAAGGGGAAGCTTTGCAATCGGCCGTTTATAGTTATGAGCCTGATGCAGCTTCTCTTCTAGAGACACTTGTTTTACGTAATCTTTCTGCGCAAATTTTTCGTGCTTTGCTTGAAAATGTCGCTGGTGAAATGGGTGCAAAGATGAGTGCTATGGATAATGCATCGCGCAATGCCGGTGAGATGATTAATAAATTGACAGTGACTTATAATCGTCAGCGTCAGGCGCAGATTACCACAGAGTTAGTTGAAATTATTGCGGGCGCTGAAGCGCTTTAAATTGAGAAGGTAGGGATTGATGGTAAAAGCAGTGACGTCAAAAAAGGGAGCACCAAAAGCTGAAGAAAAGAAATCAGCCGCTCGTTCAGGCGTAAAAAAAGCCGCCTCGAAGTCTCAAGGGAGTTCTAAGAGTTCTGGTAATCTTACGCGCACTTCTTCTAAATCTGTTAGTGCTTCTAAGCCTGTTCGTGGTAAGGGATCAGTTGGTGAGATTAGGCAGGTGATTGGGGCTGTTGTTGATGTGCAGTTTGAGGGAGAATTGCCCAATATTCTTAATGCATTAGAAACTGAGAATATGGGCAACCGGCTGGTTTTGGAAGTGGCGCAACATTTGGGTGAGAACACGGTTCGTACCATTGCGATGGACACAACAGATGGTCTTGTGCGCGGGCAAAAGGTTTTTGATACAGGAACACAAATTTGCGTTCCTGTTGGAGAGGCCACACTTGGGCGTATTATGAATGTGGTTGGGGAGCCTGTTGATAATGCTGGTCCGATTGTTGCGACTAAAACGCGTTCAATTCACCAAGAAGCTCCTGAATATGTTGAACAATCAACGGAATCAGAGATTCTTGTTACGGGTATTAAAGTTGTTGATCTTTTAGCGCCTTATGCCAAGGGTGGTAAAATTGGTTTGTTTGGTGGTGCTGGTGTTGGTAAAACCGTGTTGATTATGGAATTAATCAACAATGTTGCAAAGGCGCATGGTGGTTATTCTGTGTTTGCAGGTGTGGGGGAGCGTACACGTGAGGGTAATGACCTTTATTATGAAATGATCGAAAGTCGTGTGAATGTGAACCCTAAAGACAATAAGGGTTCTGCTGCTGGGTCAAAATGTGCACTTGTTTATGGGCAGATGAATGAACCACCAGGAGCACGTGCACGTGTTGCGCTTTCAGGTTTGACGGTTGCGGAAAGTTTTCGCGATGAAGGTCAAGATGTTCTTTTCTTTGTGGATAATATGTTCCGTTTTACACAGGCAGGTTCAGAAGTTTCGGCTCTTTTAGGGCGTATTCCTTCTGCTGTGGGGTATCAGCCAACTTTGGCAACAGAGATGGGAGCTTTGCAAGAACGTATTACCAGTACTAAAACAGGTTCTATTACGTCTGTTCAGGCTATTTATGTTCCTGCTGATGATTTGACTGATCCGGCACCTGCAACATCTTTTGCGCACTTGGATGCAACAACAGTTCTTTCTCGTGCGATTGCTGAAAAAGGTATTTATCCAGCGGTGGATCCGCTCGATTCTTCTTCACGCATGTTGGATCCAATGGTGGTTGGTGAGGAGCATTATGCTGTTGCTTGTCAAGTTCAAACGATTTTGCAGCGTTATAAATCTTTGCAAGATATTATTGCTATCCTTGGAATGGATGAGCTTTCTGAAGAAGATAAGGCTTTGGTAGGGCGGGCACGTAAAATTGAGCGTTTCCTTTCACAACCTTTCCATGTGGCTGAAGTTTTTACTGGTTCTCCTGGGAAGCTTGTGCCTTTACAAGACACCATCAAGGGGTTTAAAGGTCTTTGTGCTGGTGATTATGATGATTTACCAGAGGCGGCTTTTTATATGGTTGGTTCAATTGATGAAGCAATTGAAAAGGGCAAGCGTTTAATGGCAGAAACTTCTTCATAAAAGGAGTTTTGTGGTAAATAAAGAAATTACTATGACGGATGTCAGAGGAATTGTGTAAGGGATATTTGTTGTAGGAATGACAAGAGGTTGCTGTGGAAAACAATAGAGCAAAGCGTTTTTTGTTTGAGCTTATATCGCCTGAGAAACTTATTTTTTCAGATGAAGTGGTATCGATTGTTCTTCCCTCAGCTTCAGGCTATTTGACAGTTATGGCCAATCACGCGCCTTTAATGGTTCGCCTTATGCCAGGAAGTATTCGCGTTTTATCATCTTCAGGTGAAAAATTGTTTGCTCTTTGTGGAGGGGTTGCGGACATTACACCTTCAAGATGTTCTCTTTTGGCTGAGGCTGTTGTTGCTGTTGATCATCTTTCTTTTGATGAACTTGAACAGCGGATTTTGAAAGTTCGTGCAGCGTTAGAAGAGGGTTTAAATGGTGGGGCCAATGATCCGGTGGAGGAATTTTTGCATCAACTGACGACTGTTGGCGGTGTGTTAACAGCGGTGTAGCGCGAATGTAGGGAGTGCAGACATGAACGGCAAAAAAAGCGCGATTATGTCTGCTGAAGAAAGTGAAGGGGATCTTCCCCAGTCGGGTCCTATTTTTGCAGGGCCTTTACCGAAATGTTTCGTTTATATTTTTGCCTCTTTTATTTTGCAATGGGCTTATGGCTTAGGGGCGAATATGGTTCAATCCAACATTCTTCAACTTTCTGGTAATTTTCGTGCGACACTTACTGAAACGACATGGTTGGTTGCTGCTTATATGGCGCCCAATGTCAGTGTTGCGATTATGTTGATTAAAATTCGTTATCAATTTGGGTTGCGTTCTTTTGCTGAATTATCGATCCTTGGATTTGTTTTTGTCTGTATTTTGCAATTATTTGTTACAGATTTGCATTCAGCTCTGATTATTCGTTTTTTTGCTGGTATTACTGCAGCACCAATGGCTTCATTAGCTTTTTTATATATGTTGGAGGCTTTTGCGCCGGAGAAAAAATTCACAATTGGCCTTAGTTTAAATTATATGAATGCAGCTTTAGCGGTTCCTTTATCGCGTTTGATTTCACCTTATTTACTGGAAAATAATGGGGGTTTTTCTAGTCTTTCGGCAATGGAGATGGGGCTTGTTTTAATTAGTTTGGGGTGTATTTTTTCTCTTCCGCTTACACCTGTTGCATGCAACAAGGTGATTAGAAAGTTCGATTGGGTAAGTTATAGTTTGATTGCATTTGGGCTTGGTTTAAATGCAATGATTATGTCTGTTGGTAAGCTTTACTGGTGGCATGAGGCACCGTGGATTGGGTGGGGGCTTGCTCTTGCAATTTTGTCGTTAGTGATTGCAACCATTTTTGAATTGAATAGAGAACACCCGTTAATTGATTTACGCTGGCTTTTTAGTAAGGAAATGGTGCAAGTTGTTTTGGTATTGCTAGTCTTTAGGATTCTTTTATCAGAGCAATCGACTTTAGCAGCAGATTTTTTTGGTCTTTTTGGTTTGTTAAATGGTGATATGGCGCCAATGTATTTTGCCGTTACCATTGGGACGCTTTTAGGGGGCGGGATTTGTGTTTGTTTTTTACGCGCTGGCCGTGAAGACTATTTTTATTTTATGTCTTTAAGCTGTTTGGCGCTTGGTTCTTATTTAGATAGTTATGTAAATCACTTAACGCGCCCAGAGGATCTGATGTTGAGTCAAGGTTTGATAGGTTTTGGCTATGCACTTTTTTTACCCCCAGCTTTATTTAATGGGTTTGTGAGAGCAAATGCACGAGGCCCCAGTTATGTTTTAAGCTTTATTGCTATTTTTCTGCTAACTCAGGTAACAGGAGGGTTAATGAGTGCAGCTTTTTTTGGGAGTTTGCAATTTATTTTCGCCTATAAGCATTTTGAGTGTTTAAGGCAAGAAATTGTTATTACAGATCCTCTTATTTTAAAAGAGATAAATGCCTTATTATCGTCTTCTTATAATGCTTTAAGTCCTAGCAATATTGGGAGTGGGCAGTTCATGTCTGATCTGATTGGGCAGTTAAAGTTGACAGCAAATATTTTGGCTTATGATGATGTTTTTCGGCTTTATTTTTATATTGCAGCGGTTGTATTAATTGTTTTTCTTGTCAAAATTATTTATCAATTGCGCCCTTTTATTCTTGTGGAGCCGAACTGGAAAGATAAGGCAGTTTTAGTGAAGAAAAGTGAAAAAAGATGATAAGGGCATTGCGGTCGAAAGCGACAATTGTTGCATTTATATCAGGAGTTGTGGGAATTTTATTAATTTTATGGGCTTGGAAGCTTCCACCATTTGTAAGCACTATTCAAATAACCGATAATGCTTCAGTTAAGGGGGATGTCACTTTAGTAAGCCCACAGATTTCTGGTGTAGTTACACAAATTTATATTCAAGATTATCAAAGAGTTGAAAAGGGAACTGTTTTATTTGAACTGGATGATACTCTTTTTCGGCAACAACTTTCTCAAGCGCAAGCGATTTTTGATTCAAAGAATGCAAAGCTTGCAAGTGTTTTACTACAAACTCAGCTTTTGCAGGAGGAAATTGATGCGGCAGAGTCAGAATTGGCCCATTTACAAAAGCTATCGAATATTACTTCTGAAATGAAGAATTTAAGGACTGATGAGACTTTGCGTCCACCTTCTTCTCTTTCACAATTATTAGCAGCACTTGAAGTAAAACGCCGATTACAAAAGCAATTGGATCTTGAACGGCAAAGTTTACAGTCAGATGTTGCTGGGGCAAAGGTAGGGGTTGAATTGGCAGAGCTTAATTTGGCACATACCAAAATTGTCTCTCCTTGTGCTGGGCAAGTTGGGCTTGTTGGCGCGCGGGTTGGGCAATATGTTTTACCTGGAACGCAATTGGTGGCTGTTATTTCTGATGATATTTGGATTGTTGCTAATTATAAAGAAACACAGCTTGCTCATATGCGCGTTGGACAACCTGTTGTTTTTTTTGTTGATGCCCTAAATAATCAAAAGTTAACAGGTCGTGTAGTACGTTTTGCTCCTGCGACAGGTTCGGAGTTTTCATTATTGAAGACAAACACTGCGATTGGAAATTTTACTAAAATTGCACAACGTATTTCAGTTCGTATTGCTTTAGATCCTGGGCAAATAGGGGCTGAGCGACTTATTCCTGGTATGTCAGTGGTTACATATGTGGATACTTCGTGACATATTTAAAAAGGCTAAAGGATATTTATTTTGGGTTTGATTTTTATATTGCTTATTTATAGCAAATGGTTGCTGATAGTAGAGGATGTTGTTGGGTTTATAATATTTGCGTTCTGGTATATGGGGTGTAAGTTATTTTTAGGATTTGGAGAAGGGGGATGCCCGCTTTTTGGGCGGGCTTTAGAGGAGCTGGTTATTTGATTTTACGCGTCAACAGGCAGCTTGCTAGAACAATACCGGTGATAAGTACGATTGTTGTTTTAGGGTTTTCTTTTGCTTTTTTTTTCAGATCTTCAGTGTGATTGTTAATGCGATAAAGAGCGTGACGGCCTTTTTGTTTCCATGTGTCAAAGAGGTCAAAAATGATATTTGAAGTATTGTTATCATGACGCCAACGGCTGATTGTTACCAATTCATCTTTTAATTGTGCTATATGTTTTTTAATTTTAGTATCTCTGCAACAGGGGGGCTGAAATGTGCACATAGGTTGACTCCTTCGTATTGTTTTAGCATCTTTTAAATTAGAATTTTGTTGAAAGACTGACTTGTTAAACGACTTGAAAATTGAAAAGTTGCATGAGAAAAACGCTTACTTGTTGGTTTATGTTGATCATTGCGCGAGTATTGGCTTGTTTTAAGTCAATTTTTGACTCATTTATTTGTTCGAATTATTCTATGATACGGGTAGTATTGTGGTCGTATAATGATGACTTGTGTGATGAAAAAAGATAAAGTGGATTTTTAAAAATTGGGGAGTTGATGAGCGCACCATATTATTTATCTAAGCCTTTAGAGCGTCGCCGATCTGTTGGAGTAAAAGTTGGTGATGTGATTGTTGGTGGTGATAACCCGATTGTTGTCCAGTCTATGACGAATACAGATACTGCCGATATTGATGCGACGGTTATGCAAATTAGTGCTCTTTGGCGTGCAGGTTCGCAATTGGTACGGGTAACTGTTGATCGGGATGAAGCGGCAGCGGCTGTCCCTAAAATACGTGAACGATTGGAGCGGTTAGGTATTTTTGTGCCGTTGGTGGGGGATTTTCATTATATTGGGCACAAACTTTTAGCAGCCCACCCGGCATGTGCTGAGGCTCTTTCAAAATATCGGATTAATCCTGGAAATGTTGGTTTTGGTTCAAAAAAGGATCAGCAGTTTAGTGAAATTATTGAAATGGCTTGCCGTTATCATAAACCCATACGTATTGGAGTAAATTGGGGGTCACTTGATGAGGGGTTATTAACCCGGCTTATGGATGAAAATGCAAAGCAAGAAAAGCCTTTGTCAACTGTTGAAGTGATGCGGGAGTCTGTGGTTCAGTCGGCATTGCATTCAGCTTTTTTTGCTGAGGAGTTGGGATTGGGGCGTGATCAAATTATTCTTTCGGCTAAAGTGAGTGATGTACAAGATTTAATTGCTGTGTATGGCCTTTTAGCAAAGCGTTGTGATCATGCACTTCATTTGGGTTTAACAGAGGCGGGAATGGGGACAAAGGGGATTGTTGCTTCTTCAGTGGCTTTGGGAATTTTGTTACAGCAAGGGATTGGTGATACCATTCGTATTTCACTCACACCTGAGCCGGGAGGTGATAGGACCCAAGAGGTGAAGGTGTGCCAAGAGCTTTTGCAGGTTATGGGATTTCGCCAGTTTATGCCTGTGGTTGCTGCGTGTCCTGGGTGTGGGCGTACGACTTCAACGGTTTTTCAGACATTGGCGCAAAAAATTGAGGCTGATTTATGCAAGAATATGCCAGTTTGGCGTCAAAAATATCCTGGGGTTGAAGGTTTGAGGGTGGCTGTTATGGGGTGTATTGTCAATGGGCCGGGGGAATCAAAACATGCTGATATTGGCATTTCTCTGCCTGGAACAGGTGAACAACCAGCAGCACCGGTTTTTATTGAGGGCAAAAAGGTAAAGGTTTTGCGTGGACCCAATATTGCTGAAGAGTTTGAAGGCATATTGGGTGATTATATCCACACGCGTTTTGGGCAGAACTAGACAAATTGGGTAGAGAGACACAAGTGGTTTGTTTCTTCTCTTTCTTTTGTTGTTTAAATGATGTAATGCGCTTTAAAATAAGGGACAATTTTAAGAGAGGGAGAGGCATTTAATTATTGCGTGTGGCAATAAAGTGTGCTGCTTGTTTGAGAGGTTTTGCTTTATCACCAAAGGGGTGGAGAAGTTCTTCTGCTTGAGTAATGAGTGTATCTCGTTTTTTTTGTGTTTTTTCAATCCCGTGGAGACTGACTAAAGTGGCTTTATTGGCTTCTTTATCTTTTCCAGCAGTTTTGCCAAGAGTTTTTGTACTCATGGTGACATCAAGAAGGTCGTCTGTTAATTGAAAAGCCAGCCCAAGATGTGTTCCAAAGGTGGAAAGTTGCTCAATCTGAGTTTTAGAAGCATTGCCAATTATAGCACCTGCTTGGCAAGCAAAGCTTATAAGAGCAGCTGTTTTCATGTGTTGTAGCGTGATGATTGCATGATGATCTTGCGGTTTGTTTTCAGCTTCAAGGTCAAGCATTTGTCCACCAAGCATACCACCAAGCCCTGCTGCTTGCGCAAGAGCTGTGATAAGGTCAATTCTTATTTGGGGGCTTAGAGCATAGGCTTTGTGGGCAACAATTTCAAAAGCAAGGGTCAAAAGGGCATTGCCTGCTAGAATGGCTGTGGCTTCATTAAATGCTTTATGAACTGTGGGTTTTCCACGCCGTAGTGTGTCATTATCCATGGCGGGAAGATCATCGTGAATAAGCGAATAACAATGAACGCATTCCAATGCGACGCCAATATCGAGAGATTGTTCAAGGGGGATATCAAAAAGTGCAGCACTTTGGATAACTAAAAAAGGACGCAAACGTTTGCCACCATTGAGCGTGCCGTGACGCATGGCTTTGATTAAGATTTCAGGACGAGCGGTTTCATTGTTTTGAGCTTTATAGTTTAAAAGCGTATCAAGTCTTTTTTCAATATTGTGGGTATGTTTTGCAAGAAGGTCCATGAATTCATGCATCGTTTTTTCCTTTGTTTTTGCAAAATGAGTGAGCTCTTTTTAGGATAGGAAGACGAAGAATGAAACGGTTTTTTTATGATCTTTGAGCTCTATCAGGCAAAAATAATGCAAGATTGGTTTTTAAATGCCTAGTCTTTGAGGATACTTCAGGTTTAGTATGATCTTTGTTTTTTTGTTATAATCTTTACCTTTTTGTCTGGTTGTTTAGATATTCTCACGTGGTGATGCATGATTTGCAGTTTGATGATGTATGATGTGATAAAGTGGGTGGCTATAAGCGGGAAGAAGATTGTGCTATTTTAATGTTGTTTAGTCTTTTAAGGATTAATTATGGTTGGTCTATCTTGCTTGAAGGGAAGTTACAATTCTTGCCGATCAGTTTAAGAGACCTTTATGGGGGCTATTTGCCATCAGTTTACAGATTGTTTTTTGGTTTTAACCTGGCTTGTTAAAAAATGAATTTCTCTTTTTGATGCTTTACCGATGTTATTTTCATTAAAAATGTTTAAATAGGCTCGTAAAATCGGATAAAAAATTAAACGAAAGTCTGGTCAAAAGATTTTAATCAGTGTATAGGAAGCTATAACATTGTTGTCAAAAGTGACATTACTGTTGTCAAAAATGACATAAAAGTGACAACAAATGTTATTGTTTAAGTGTTATTTGTTCTTTTTCGAGTCTATTTGGAGTATCTCTTTATGGCTGTACCTAAACGAAAAACTTCTCCATCGAAGCGGGGTATGCGCCGTTCGGCTGATGCCTTGAAAGCACCAACTTATATTGAAGATAAAAATTCTGGTGAATTGCGTCGCCCTCATCATATTGATTTAAAAACAGGCATGTATCGTGGGCGTTCAGTTTTACCTCCTAAAGATTGAGTGCTGAAATTCCACGCCCTTGTTATCTAATAGAGTGGATGAGTAAACAGGGAGCTTTTTAATGTTTCTTGTAAGCAAGCCTCATTGTTGAGGCGTAAGGCTTTTTAGGTGGGGTGTAAAATTACCGATAAATTAGATTATTATAAAGCAAAAGGCTTTTGCAGTAACGCCATGCGGTATGTATAGAGCTCTTCGTGTGTGTAAAGACGCTTGAAGAAAACTATTTGTGCTCTCTTATTTAGGAAGTACTTTTTTACAAGTGTTTTTATTTTCTAGCCGGCTTTAAGTTAAGCAAAAAAATAAACCCGTGCTCACATAAGTAGTGCACGGGTTTTAGTATACTTTTTTATATACATTTTATAGTTTATTATGCAGCATAGACAGCACTGCTGTTATCTTTTTCTTCATCCATTCCAGCTTTAAATTTGCGTTTGGATTCTTTGGTAAGGTGCGTTTCTATCAAATTGATAGCTTCTGTTTCAGAAAGATTATTAATGATAGCAATTTCACGCGCCATTCGATCAAGTGCAGCAGCATAGAGTTGGCGTTCGGAATAAGATTGCTCAGATTGCAATTCTGAACGAAAAAGATCGCGCACTACTTCAGCAATGAAAACGAGATTTCCCGAATTGATTTTCGTGTCATATTCTTGAGCACGGCGTGACCACATAGCTCGTTTAACACGTGCTTTTCCCTGTAGAGTTTTTAATGCACGCTCAACTAAATCAGACTCAGATAATTTACGCATTCCAATGGAAAGTGCTTTTGCAACTGGCACTTTTACATCCATTTTATCTTTAGCAAAGTGGATGACAAAAAGCTTTAATTTATGCCCTGCAACCTCCTGCTCTTCAATTGCTATAATTTGCCCCACTCCATGTGTGGGGTAGACGATATATTCAGAGGTTGAAAACCCTTTAACACTAGAGGTTTTCTTTTGCTGGGACGCCATATTAATTTACTCCCTTTGTAACCAACAATGATGTCGGAGAACAAGTTAAAACGCCTGAAAACTGAGTCTTCTGCAACTTATGCATATTATGCTGGTCGATATAGCATAGAAGTTGAGTGTTTCCAGTTACAAATAAAAAAACACTTCGCTTTATAAAAAAGCGAAACAAAATACTTAGCAAAATGGCTTTATTAGGACATTGTTAACATTTAAAATGAAAAAAATCAATCATTTCACATAAGATTTTTGTTATTACATGAAATAATCTAAGTTTTTTTCAAAAGAGAACAATACATTATGGAGTTATTATTCACCACTTCCTGGATTTTCTGAAAAATACTTTTCTAATTTATTGGGAACACCATCCATTTCTTTTGCTTGGGGAAGAGGACTTTTTTGGGTGGTTAAATTAGGCCATTTAGTTGCATATTCGCGATTGAGTTCTAACCATGTTTCTAGCCCTGGTTCTGTATCAGGCTTAATGGCTTCAGCAGGGCATTCTGGTTCGCATACACCACAGTCGATGCATTCATCAGGGTGAATGACAAGCATATTTTCACCTTCATAAAAACAATCAACAGGGCAAACTTCAACACAATCAGTGTACTTACACTGGATACAATTATCGGTTACAACGTAGGCCAAGATTAAACTCCATTTCCCATTTTAATGACCTTTAAAGGGAATGATATGTACATCCTTATCGCTTTGAAGTTGGTCACGAAGCGCTGCTAATTTTGCAAAAGGTGAATCAGGATCGGGGTGTTTTCGTGTTTGAGATGGTTTGTTCTTTGCGTATTGAGTGGATGTTTTAGTGTATTTATGAGTAGAGGTGGTTTGTGATGCTTCTTTTTTGAAGGGGGCTTTGTTTGGATTGGCTTCTTTTTTGAAAGTTTTTCTGTGTTTGTTTTGCCGTTTTTGCTCAGATTTAGCGCGATTGCTATAAAGGCGATTGTACTGATAATTATAACGCCATAATAAAACAATTTTATCTTCTGCTGCTAGGCAGTTTTTGTGTGCAAAAGCGCCAACGGGTTCAGCAGCTGGTAAATCAGGTTCAGCAGCTGGTAAATGATCTTTTGAACAAGATGGTTCTTCAATACAAGCAGATGAAGATAAAGCCTTTTTTTCTTCCTGTGTTGCTTCTGATGCTAGGATGTCTTGCCATTGATTGCCTACAAATTCTGCTAAAGGATAGTTTTCTTTTGTTATTACATCACTTGCAAAGGATTCTTTGTGTGTAAGCTCTTTTTGAAGTTCAGCGCTACTTTTGGGTTGTGATTGATAACCAAGACCTTTGAGAATTTCTTCCATGTCTGCACTATTGGCACCAAGAATGGACATCATCGTTGGTGTGACGAAAAAACTTTTGCCATCATAGGCACCTTCAGGTTTGGGTTCTATGCCTGGCTTCCAATGAAGTGCAGGGCGAATAAGGTTGGCAAGACGTTCTAAAATATCGATACGTACAGCACGCCGCCCTAAAATTTGATAACCAACAAGATGATAAATTTGAGGATTATATGTTGGATCAATAATCAGTGAAGTTCGCCCAGCAGTTAAAGCGGCTAAAATTTCACTTAAACCAATTTGGTCACGCTCTTCTTTATGAAGGCTCCAAAGAAGTGTAATGGCTTGGGCTGCAGTGGGCTTGAGCACTCCTGTGAGGTAGATATGAAAAGCGCCAAAACGAACCCCTAGTTGTCGTAATACTGCACGTGATTCTTGACCAAGATTTTTGACAGTTTCAGCCACTTTTCGACGCGGTAAAATGCCCAAATTGTCTACAAGTTGTAGAGCAAGAGTCTGCATTGGTCCACTCAAAGTATCAGCATTGCGTAAATCAAAAAGTGGTTTTAAGGCTGTTTCAAAATGAAAAGTTACAAAACGCTCCAATCGTGCGACCACTTTATCGCGGGCTTCACCAGTTAATTGTGCATCTGCTAAAAGAATGAGCTTGGGCTTTAAAATATTATCAGTTGAGGTTAGTTGTGCCACTGCTTGGCCAATCCAGCGTACAATTCCATCGCAGCTAAGGGTGAAATCTCCATTAGCTGAAGCACAAAAACGTGTAACACGTTGCGCAAAGGCGGTGGCTAAATCTTCATTATTTATTGTATTGTGTGTTTCAACTTCTGTATCTGTGCCACTTTTATGGGCATAAAAACGCAATCCCTCAAATCTGCCATTTTCAGGGTTTTCGACACGAAGATCATTCTTGTGAACAGTTTCGCTATCCATCGTTGTTTCTTTCTCGGCTTTTTATGGGCAAGAAGATGTGTTTTTGGCACTTTAGTATCTATGCCATTTCTCTAGCACATTTGTTGCGCTTTCTTCAATCATTCTTGTGGTTTTAATGTTTCTTTGCATCATTTTTGCTTGAAAATTTCTTTTTTGCTTTATTCAGTTGACCCTTTGCGCGTGTATATTCACAAGTATAGGTTGTGTTAAAAGAGTGCCAGCATAAAGATGGATCTTCCAACATAAAAAACAATTTATTGACCATTCAACAAAAAAATCTGTGTTTTTTTCATGCTTCATGGCCTTGTTTTTGTGGCGATAAAGATGTGAGGGGAGAGTGCTTTGCTTTACTGCTAAAGGTGAGGTTTTCTCTATTTTTTATTGCGCGTTACCTTTTAAATTTCCATCGCATAAATTGTTCCATTACAACAAAACAATTATAAGTTGCAAACTACACGTTAAAGTAGTATAGACGCAATAAACAATTTTTACGTTCTTTTATATGAGAGAGCAAGTGGGTCGTTATCAAAGCAAATTTGATAATTTTAATCGCAGGGGTTGTAATGCGTAATCTTTCAAATGCAGTTTACAAAAGTAGCAAAAATTATAGCGATGCTGACAAAAGTCTGGGACGCAATATGATGCGTTCTGCAATGCAGGCGCCTTATCTTGAGAAAAAGAAGGAGCATGATTTAGCTTTACGCTGGAAGGACAAGCGTGATGATAAAGCTATGCACCAAATTGCAGCAGCGCATATGCGTTTGGTTATTTCAATTGCTAGTCGTTTTAAGCGCTTTAAAATGCCATTAAGCGACTTGGTTCAAGAGGGATATGTGGGGCTTTTAGAGGCGGCTGCGCGTTTTGAACCGGACCGGGATGTGCGTTTTTCAACCTATGCAACATGGTGGATTCGTGCTTCTATTCAAGATTATATTTTGCGCAATTGGTCGATTGTTCGAGGGGGAACGAGTTCTTCCCAAAAAGCTCTTTTCTTTAATCTTCGTCGTTTGCGGGCTCAATTGGTGCAAGATGATAGCACCATGAGCAAACAAGATATTTTTCGCGTTATTTCTGAAAAGCTTGGTGTTTCAGTGAGCGATGTTGAAACGATGGACTTCCGCTTTTCTGGTACTGATAATTCATTGAGTATGTCTGTTTCTGAGAATGATGATAATTCAGTTACTAAACTTGATACTTTAGTGGATGAAAAGCCGCTTCCTGATTCTTTAATTGAAAAAGTGATTGATGGTCAAAGACGCACACAGTGGCTTTATGATGCTTTACAAATTTTAAATGAGCGAGAGCTTGAAATTATTCGTTTTCGCCGCTTAAATGAAGAAAGTGCTACTTTAGAATTTTTAGGTGAGAAATTAGGAATTTCAAAAGAGCGGGTGCGCCAAATTGAAGCGCGCGCTTTGCAAAAGCTGCGTTGTGCTTTGCTTAATGTTAACCCAGCTGATGCTTATGAAGTGTAAGTATTTAAAGTATAACTATAAGTATTTAAAGCATAAGCGTTTGAAGTGAAGGCATTAGGCGTAAAGTATAAGTCATTTGAAGTGCTCAAACCAGTAAAACGCTTAAATGAGCCTTAAAAGTTGCTTTAAAATTAAAAGTTTCTTGAAGAATTGAGCTGTTTACATCTTATTCAGCAATGATTTTGACGCGTTCTCCCTCATGTAAAATTTGGGTTGGAGAAAGTGCATTCATAATGCGAAACAGCTTTTCTTTATGGGCTGTATCTTGCATTTTTTCAGCAAGGTCTGCAACACTTTCTCCTTTTTTTACGCGTATAACGCGAAGCCTTAGAGGTTTGAGTTTATTTAACGCCCGCGGTGAAAGTAAATGAAAACTTTCGATGGTGCTTTTAGTAATATGGTTAAAGTTTTGAGGGTGATGAGGGGCGGCGGTGAGAAAACGCAAGACCTGATCTTTAATGGGAATGACAACAACATCAAATTGCCAATGTTCATTGGATGCATGGGCATAAGCTGCGGCTAAACCTTGGATGGTGGTGGACTTAACAGAGGTTTGATCAAGCCCTGCGACCCATCCACTTTTTAGATAATCACTAGCAGACATATTTTCAGGCAGGGGTACTGCATCAAAACGAATGGCGGTTTTGTTTGGGCCACTGGCAACAACAGCATATCCTGACGTGTTTATGGTAAAATTATTGGGGACAGAAAAAGCTATATGTAATTGTGGATGAATAAATTGGTTTCCTCGGATATATCCTTCGTGAAGGCTTCCACCAAAAATCATACCATCAATATATTTTAAAAAACTGTCACGATCGGTTTCTCCAATGTTAGGTGCACTGATTTCGTGAGCTTTTTTTATAGCAAGTTGGATTCTTTGCGGAGTGGTTGGATGGGTTGCCAAAAAATCAAGTGAAACATTTGTGGACGATGAGCTATTGCGAAAGGCACTATAAGCTTCCATTGATTTTAGAAAGCGTGGAAATGCAAATGGATTATAGCCAGCTTGGTTAAGCATTTCGATCCCTATTAAATCGGCTTGGAGTTCTTGACTACGCGTAAATTGCGCCAGTTGTTTTTTATCTTTCAAAATATTGTGCGATTTGGTGCTAGAATGCTCTAGTATGTTTGTAGCAGCATGATCTGCAAGTTTTAACTCAATTTCTTTTTGAAGACGCAAGATGCCATGATTGGCTGTAATGTGTGCTATTTCATGGGCTAAGATTGCTGCAACTTCTGAAGTATCATTGGCTAATGCCAACATGCCACGGGTGACATAAATATAGCTACCTGGAAGGGCAAATGCGTTGATATTTTCTGTGTCTAAAATAGTAACATGATAGGTTTGGTCAGGATTTTGTGAGGAAGCTGTTAGTCTGTTTACGATTTTTACTAACATGTGTTCAAGTTTTGGGTTGTAATATTGACCACCATATGTTTGCAAAATACGTGAATGGTATGTAGCGCCCAGTGTCGTGTAGAGATCATTTTTATTGTTGGTTTGGTCGACTATTTCACCAGTGTGCCCTTCTGTAACAGGAGAGTGGGAAGAATGAAGCTTATTGTTCACTTGGAAAGCAGTCTGACATGCAGACAATAAAAACAGGAAGCTTATGATCGCTATTGACCAGATTTTACTAAAAACGCCTATTTGCTGAAAAAATCTGATGCTTTGGATCAGAAATCTGATGCCTTGGATCATTGTGCACCTTGTTTGTTGAATATTTTTCTTTAAAAACTTCATGTGTATTTTGTTTGTTTTGTTACAATCGAGGGTCCTTTTGGCTTCTTTATGATGATAGCTTATAGAAATGATAATAAAAGAAGCTTCATGAAAGGCATAATATGTCATGACAACATTTACAATATTGTTAAATGGAGATATTTTTGTCACCGATCGTTTGCTCAACCAAATTCGCAAAAGCCGAGTCATTGCTGCTGATGGGGGGATGCGCCATGCTGCAGCATTAAATGTGATGCCTGAACTTTGGTTGGGGGATTTTGATTCTTGTGATCAAACTTTACTGCACACATATGGTGATGTTCCCCGCGAAGCTTTTCCTACTGATAAAGATGCAACAGATGGTGCATTAGCATGTCAGAGAGCTTTAAGAGAGGGAGCTCAACGGCTTATTTTATGCGGTGCTTTTGGAGGTGAGCGTAGTGATCATAGCCTTTCTCATATGACACAAGCAATAGCCCTAGAAGAGCAAGGTATTTCAGTTTTGTTGACGAGTGGTCGTGAAGAAGGGTGGCCGATTGTACCAAAGCCCTTTTCGTGTGATTTACCTGACGGTTGTCTGTTAAGTATTATCGGATTTTCTGATTTGCAAGGTTTAACGATGTCAGGTGTTCAATGGCCCATTTTGAACCAAAATGTGTCTTTTGGGTCTTCTTTAACACTTTCTAACCGTGTGTGTGGAACTTTTTATTGTCATTTATACTATGGCAAAGCTATAATATTAGCATCTATACCTGCTTATTCTTAATGTGTAAGAGTAAAGAAGCAAGAATACAAGAGGTATAAGAACTGATAAAACATATAAAGTCATTTTGTATTTAATAAAGAAAGGGTTTTGATATGTTAAAACCAATTTTAACAATGGTAATTGTTTTAGTTGTTGGTTTAAGTTCGATGGCTTGTAGGCACGTTGATCCAGAATTGTTAGATGCTCTTTTTAGTGATTTGCCAGTTGATTATGCACCAGGCATGTGTGACAGGAAAGATAATTCTTGGAGATAACTTAAGAAAATTTGCGATAACTGTGAGTGCAGCAGCGCAATTGCCGCTGAATGCTAAATATTTGTACAACTCTTTATTGTTATTTATAATGTGGAGACTATATTATTGAACGCTATAGTATATTACTTATATTATAAGCATCTATACTTAATTCCATAAAGCTCTTCTTAATGCATAAAATAAAATAGCGGGGGCAGAAAGATATGTGCTGATGGGGTGTAATTTTGTTTTATTTGTAACAAGAAGGGGTTTTAATATGTTAAAATCAATTTTTGCATTAACAGCTGTTTCAATCATTGGTTTGAGTGTAGTGGCTTGTACTCCTACTGACGAACAGATTGCAACATATGGTTCTATGTTTAAAAAATAGTTTGGCAGGGGTTACAGATTCCTGAAAAACTTCTCTTAGAGCGGTTTTGGTGCAGCAATTGGTGGCTGTTGCGGATTAACTGTATTTGTGAGCTTTTTGCCATGTTATAGTGTGGTAAAATTAATAGAGTGAGCATTTATATTTAGTTCCACCAAGCTTTCTCTTAATCTATAAATAAAATAGCGGGGGCCTTAAAGATAAGCGCTAATAAGGCGTATGGTTTTATTTTTACAAGGAGGGAATTTTGATATACTTAAGATCAGTTTTAACAAATGGTGGTTGTTTCAATCATTAAGTTAGATTTTGTAGTTTATACAACAACTAAGCAATAAACTGCAGATTATAATGTTCATGGTGCCCTGTTCATGTTTTGGTTGAGGGTGCTTTAAGCAAATACAGAAATTTCAGGAGTTTTTTTAAAGTGGCTTCTGGTACAATATTCATATTATTATGATTTATACCATTGTAAACTAATTGTATTTGTAGAACTTTTTATTGCCATTTATGGTATAGCAAAGTTATATTATAAATATCTATACTTATTCTACGAAGCTCTTTTCAATGTATAAGAATAAAATAGTGAGAGCAAAAAGGGTAAGAGTTGATAGATACATGTAACTTTATTTTGTTTTTAACAAAGAAAGGGTTTTGATATGTTAAAGTCAATTTTAACAATGACGGTTGTTGCAATTGTTGGGTTAAGCTCGGTAGCTTGCACAACAACTGAGCAAACAGTTGCAGGGTATGGTGTTGGTGGTGCTGCATTAGGTGCTTTAGCCGGAACAGCGATTAGTGGAAGCAGTTCTGGAGCGGTTCCAGGTGCAGCAATTGGTGCTATTGCAGGTACAGTAACAGGTGCTGCTGCTGCTCAGAAAAAACAGAAAATGCCTCAGCAAGTACCATTGTGCACCTATCGTGATGTGAGAGGTCAACTTTATCAAGCTCCTTGCCCACAACCTGTACCACAATTGTGCACTTATCGTGATGTGAGAGGTCAGCTTTATCAGGCTCCTTGCCCGCAACCCGTACAGCCTTATTAATGGGTGTACCGCTTTTACGACTTGATCGTATTGTTTTAACTTTTGGAACAACCCCCTTGCTCAATCAGGCTTGCTTATCGGTTGGGCAGGGGGAACGTATTGCTCTTGTTGGCCGCAATGGGTGTGGAAAGTCAACACTCTTAAAAATTGCAGCTGGTCTATTGGAACCCAGTGAAGGTGAAATTTTTCACCACCCTCGCGCGCATGTGCGTTATGTATCACAAAGCTCTGATTTTTCAGGGGGTGATGATGTTTATACTTGTGTAGAGGCTGGTTTAAACGATGGGTATGATGTTCAATGGGTGCAGACCCTTCTTAGAGATCTTGGTTTTGTAGGGACTGAGAAATTAGCAACGCTTTCTGGTGGAGAAAAGCGGCGCGTATCCTTACTGCAGGCGATTGCAGCAAAGCCAGATATTCTTTTATTAGATGAGCCGACCAACCATCTTGATGTATCAACCATTGAGTGGCTTGAAGGTGTTTTGTGTTCTTTACGTTCAGCTATTGTTGTTATTTCGCATGATCGGCGATTTTTAGAAACAGTGGCGCATTCAACAGTATGGCTTGATCGGGGTGTGACTAAAAGGGTTGAAAAGCGTTTTTCTGCATTTGAGAGTTGGCGTGATAAAGAGCTGGAAAAAGAGGCGCGTGATCATCATAAATTGGAGCGTCAGATTGTTCGTGAAGAGCAATGGGTGCGCTATGGAGTAAGCGCAAGGCGCAAGCGTAATGAACGGCGTTTGAGCGCATTAAAGGAGATGCGAAAACTTCATCGAACCTATAAAGGGCCTGCAGAACGCGCACTTTTTGCCGTGTCTGAGCGCCAAGATTGTGGTCAATTGGTGCTTGAAGCAAAAGGGATTTCTAAGTCTTATGGTGAGTGCGTTATTGTTAAAGATTTTTCATTGCGTTTGCAGCGTGGTGACAAGGTTGGCATTGTAGGTCCCAATGGTGTTGGAAAAACAACGCTTCTTTCTATTTTAATTGGCCGTGAGTTGGCAGACAGTGGGGTGATTAAGCATGGGGTTAATGTGACGATGGCTCTGCTTGATCAACAACGGATTTTAAATGGGGAAGAAACTTTAGCCCATTATTTAACAGGTGGCAGGGGTGATAGTGTGCTCATTAATGGGCAGCAGCGCCATGTTGTTTCTTATCTTAAAGATTGTTTGTTTTTGCCTGAACAAGCTTATACCCCTATTAAAGAATTATCAGGGGGGGAAAGAGCCCGTTTAATGTTAGCACGGCTTTTATTACAGCCTGCAAATTGTTTGATTTTAGATGAACCAACCAATGATCTTGATATGGAAACATTGGATTTGCTTCAAGAACTTATTTCTGATTTTGCAGGAACAGTGATAGTGGTTAGCCATGATAGGGATTTTTTAGATCGAACTGTGTCTCATGTTTTGGCACCTGAAGGTAATGGGCGCTGGACCCTTTATGCTGGTGGTTATAGTGATATGATGGCACAAAGAAAGCAGGCTGAGCTTTCGCAGTGTCAAGAATTGCAAAAGCCTGTTGCACGTGATCGGAAAAAACAAACAGCTTCTTCTTCAAAAATAACGCCGCGCAGATTGTCTTATAAGCAAGTTTATGCGCTAGAGCACTTGCCTGAACACATAACGCTTTTACAAAATGAGATCAGAAACCTTGAAAAAGAATTGTCTGATCCTGCACTTTATAGCTGTGATCAGGCTCGTTTTGAGCGTTTATCTGCAGCACTTGAAGAGAAAAAGAATTTGTGCACGCAAAAGGAAGAAGAATGGTTGGATCTTGAACTTTTGCGTGAAGCTATTGAAAAAGACAATTGCTTAAATTAATCCATTATTTAAATTAATCCATGCCGAGTGCATTTTTATAAAGTTGGATGATAGCTTCTTCTTCGCTACGTTCATGATCTTCTTTTTTGCGCAGTCGTATAATGTGGCGCACGGCTTTACTGTCAAAGCCAGATCCTTTAAGTTCTGTATAAACGTCTTTAATATCGTCGGAAATTGCTTTTTTTTCTTCTTCTAATCGTTCAATACGTTCAATAAAAGCGCGCAATTGATTGGCGGATACGGCTTGTGTTTCATCGGCTAGAGTGCTCATTATATTTTTCTCCAAGGTGTGTGTTATAAATTAACTCTTTGAATAATAAACTCTTACATTAAGGGTGCCTGATACATTAAGGGTGCCTGAAGAGTGGGAAAAAAGTCAATCGTTTCACTTTTTTACAAATTCGCTTTAAATAGTGTGAATGAAAAAATATATGCGTGAATAAAGAGAAGATAAGCTTATACATGGATAAAGAGAAGATAAAAAAGAAATAAAATAAAAATATGATAAATCACACTTTAAAGCTGCAGTATTTTGAAGAAAAAAGAAAAGAAGGGATGAATGTTTTATTGTAAGGACTGTTTTTGTAAAATTGGGCTTGAAAATGTCAAAAAGCACAAAAGTATGTTTGGACAGGGAAGGTATAAAAAGTTGAAGGTTTTTCTGTTAAACGTTCTTCTTTTGTTCTTATTTACCGGATATGTAAAAGCTGATTTTCGGGTTTGTAATATGACTCAAAAAACAGTGGGTATTGCCCTTGGCTATCGCACACTTTCAGATTGGGTGAGTGAAGGTTGGTGGGTTATTCCACCTACAGTGTGTAAATCCCTGATTGATGGGCCACTTTCATCACGGTTTTATTATTTATATGCAGAAGATGCACAAAAAAAGGGCAGTTGGGTTGGTTCTATCACAATGTGTGTAAAGGATAGCAAATTTGTTATTGAGGGCGTTCATGATTGTTTTGCTAGGGGGTTTCAAAAGGCTACATTTGAAGAAATTGATACAGGTAATCAAACCAGTTGGATGGTCCAGTTAACTGATAAGCCTTTTTTGAATAATTCAACTTCAAAGTCTCCTAATACTTTAGGGGAGGGTTCACCATGAAACGTGCACGTAACATTAAAATCATTGCCACACTTGGTCCCTCTTCTTTTTCAGTATCAATGATTGAAAAGCTTTTTAAAGCTGGAACGGATGTTTTTCGGATTAATATGAGCCACACAGATCATGCGACAATGCGTGATGTGGTTGAGCGTATACGGGCTGTTGAAAAGGCGGTTTGTCGGCCTATTGGCATTTTAGCAGATCTGCAAGGGCCAAAATTACGAATCGGGCGTTTTGAAAATGGCAAAGAGAATTTGGTTATTGGGCAGCGTTTTACGTTAGATAATAAAGATGTGCTTGGTGATGCACGGCGTGTTTTTTTACCCCATAGGGAAGTTTTAGCGGCTGTTAAACCCGGTGATCGTTTATTGCTGGATGATGGGAAGCTTGAACTTTTGGCTGAAGCTTGTGATGGTGCTTCTATTGAGTGCCGTGTGATTGCTGGAACACATATTTCTGATCGCAAGGGGATTAATCTTCCTGATACGGTTTTGCCTTGTGGGACGATGACATCAAAAGACCATGCTGATCTTATGGCTGTTTTAGAACAGTCCGTTGATTGGGTGGCGCTTTCTTTTATCCAACACCCGGAAGATATTTTATCGGTTCGCAAGCTAACGCAAGGCAAAGTATCCTTGATGGCTAAGATCGAAAAACCTCAGGCTTTAGAGCATATAGAAGACATTATTGATGTTTCTGATAGTCTTATGATTGCGCGGGGAGATCTTGGGGTGGAAGTGCCTTTAGAACAAGTGCCATCTCTTCAGATGAAGATTATCAAAGCGTGCCGTTTGGCAGGAAAGCCTGTGGTTGTTGCAACGCAGATGCTTGAATCAATGATTACGGCGCCTGTACCAACACGGGCAGAAGTTTCTGATGTGGCTACAGCTGTTTATGCTGGTGTTGATGCAGTGATGTTATCGGCAGAATCAGCTTCTGGTCTTTACCCTGAAGAGGCTGTGGGCATGATGGACCGTATTGCAAAGCAGGTTGAGTGTGATCACACCTATGCTACAATGGTTAATGCGCAGCGCCCCAAGCCAGAGGCAACAGGGCCAGATGCGATTTCTTTTGCAGCCCGTCAGATAGCTGAAACACTGCAGTTAGAAGCTATTGTTGCTTATACTGCTTCAGGCGCAACAGGTGTGCGTACATCACGTGAACGCCCAAACAGACCTATCATTGCTTTATCGCCGATTGTTAAAACAGCGCGGCGGTTGGCTTTGGTTTGGGGGCTTCATTGTGTGGTTAGTGAGGATGCGCATGATTTAGATGATATGGTTCATCGTGCAGCTGCAATTGCCTTTCAGGAAGGCTTTTGTCAGGCGGGTGATCGGTTTATTGTGATTGCTGGGGTTCCCTTTGGAACGCCTGGTGCAACAAATTTATTGCGTATTGCTTCTTGTTGTTTAAACAATACAAAAAGTGTTTGACCCTTAAAGGTGTTTTAAAAAAGGTGCTCAAAGAAACCTGTTGAACAGATGCGTACTCTTAACTTTTAGCAAAAAGCTTGAAAGCTGTAAGGCTTAGAAAATGTGTGGCTTGTGCTTTGAGTGTTTGCAAGCTTTGACATTTAAGTGATATTTAAATGATTATTTGACATTTGAATGATTTTTTGGACGCATGAAAACCTTATCTTTATGCTTTTTTCTGTTATTTTAAGAGGGTGTGAGATTAGCCTCATCGTCTTGCAGGAGTAATTGATTGGTCAGCTTTTCAATACGCTCAGTTGTTTCGTGCACAATTTTGCTTAAGGTTTGGTCTCGTTCAGAGTTTTGTTGTAAGAGAGTTGCATAGCTTTCTTGCAATTTTTTATTTTCTCGTTTTATTTCTTCCATTTCATCGATAATCATAATGCCGGCCATAACGGATAAGCGATGATCACCGATTTCCCCAAAATCATTTTTCAGGTGTGTGATATATTGATCTAATTGGGCAGCAAGCTGCTGAAGGTGGCTTTCTTGCCCTTTATCGCAAGCCATACGATAAATTTTGCCATCAATAGTGACAGAAACAGTTTCCATGGTTTAAACCTTTACCTGTCAAGTACAATACGAATTGTTTCCATAGCACGAATCAACCGTTTGGAAACCTCTTTATTGGTTATCTCTAGCCGCTCTGCATGGGCTTCTGATTTATCAAGTTCTTGAGCAAGGCGGCTACGATCAGCGTTCATTTGTTGAATTTCTGCTTCCCATTCATTGTGTTTGTCGATAATAGTATGCTGATTGGTAATGGCAGCTTCTAAGTTTCTGAGTGCTTTTTCTAGTTGCTTTAAAGCTTGTGGCAGAATATCAGTCTCTTGGTTCATAGTGATTATATCCTTTAACTTTAAGCCTTTTTATAAAGACGAATCACTCATTCTCTTTTGTTGCATGCATTTTATTGTGAAAGATAAAGAATATTTTGGCAAGAAAAACAGGATGTTGATATTAATTAAAAACTGGATTTTTAAACACTGTTGGCATAAATGTTATAAGCATAATTGGCATGCATGTTAGGGCATAGTTTAAGGGCGTAAAAACGTAAAATTAGAGGCATAAAAAGTGTAAGAAAGAAAATAGAAAGACGTAATTACAAGACATATACAGCAAAGTATATACGTATTATAAAATGTCTTCAAGTTGTGGAAAAATAACAAATTAAAAAAATGGTCGATCATTCATGACAAATACTGAACAACAAAATCAAATGGCCAATGCTATTCGCTTTCTTGCTATTGATGCGATTGAAAAAGCACAGTCTGGTCACCCTGGCTTGCCAATGGGGGCGGCTGATATTGCGACAGTTCTTTACACAAAATTTTTAGTGCATGACCCAAAAAACCCTCGTTGGCCCAACCGCGATCGCTTTGTTTTATCGGCCGGGCATGGGTCAATGTTGCTTTATGCTTTAATGTATCTTTCAGGCTATGAAGATATCTCTCTTGATGATATCCGCAATTTTCGCCAAATGGGTTCTAAAATTGCGGGGCATCCAGAATATGGTCATGGTGCAGGAGTTGAGACAACCACCGGGCCACTTGGGCAGGGGCTTGCTAATGCTGTGGGGATGGCATTGGGTGAGCGTTTATTAAACGCACGTTTTGGTGATTTGATCAATCATTATACTTATGTTTTGGTCGGCGATGGCTGTTTAATGGAAGGCATAGCCCAAGAAGCAATTTCGCTTGCTGGTCATTTAAAACTAAATAAGCTGATTGTATTTTGGGATGATAATGATATATCGATCGATGGGGCTATTTCTCTTACAGATAGTACAGACCAAGTGGCACGTTTTAAAGCGTGTGGTTGGAATACCATTAAGGTCAATGGGCATAATCAAAGTGCATTGGCACGAGCCATTGAGACGGCAAAAACTTCTGATAAACCCACTCTTGTTGCGTGTAAAACAATTATTGGTTTTGGGGCACCTCGTAAAGGGGGGACTAATAAGGTTCATGGATCACCTTTGGGGGCAGAAGAAATTGCTGCAACCCGTAAAGCTTTAGGTTGGGCACAAGAGCCTTTTGTTGTTCCTGCTGATATTCTTGATAGTTGGCGTTTGGCAGGTCTTAGTGCTGCAAAAAAGCGCAAAAAATGGGAAGCACAGCTTTCTGCTTTACCTGTGTCAAAGCGGGCTGAATTTGAGCGGTTAATGCGTGGCGATCTTGTAAGTAGCTTTGAGAGTGTGCTTGATGAATATAAAAAGCAATTGGTTCTAGATTGTCCGCATGTTGCAACGCGTAAAGCTTCTGAAATGGCTCTTGAAGTCATTAACGGGGTGGTTGTTGAAACCATTGGTGGTTCTGCTGATTTAACCGGTTCCAACTGTACAAAAACAAGCCAGATGAAAAGCATTACTGCTGAGGATTTTTCAGGCCGTTATTTACACTATGGTATTCGCGAACACGCAATGGGTGCAGTGATGAATGGCCTTGCTCTTTATGGAGGATTCATTCCTTATGGTGGGACTTTTTTATGTTTTTCTGACTATATGCGCCCTGCCATGCGCTTGTCTTCCTTAATGGGGTTGCGGGTAATTTATGTGATGACCCATGATTCCATCGGTCTTGGTGAGGATGGGCCGACTCATCAGCCAGTAGAGCATTTGGCTGCTTTGCGCGCACTTCCTAATCATTTTGTTTTCAGGCCTGCTGATGCTGTGGAAACGGTGGAATGTTGGCAATTGGCTTTGAGGGCATGTAAGACGCCTTCTACTTTGGCTTTGAGCAGGCAAAATTTACCACTTTTGCGCCGGGATTATAAAGAAGACAATTTATGTATGCTTGGTGCTTATGAATTACTCATGGCAAGTGATACAGCTCAAGTTACTCTTTTTGCTTCAGGTTCAGAAGTGGAAATTGTTGTAAAAGCGCATGCTATTTTAGAAGAAAAGGGTATTCCAACGCGTGTGGTTTCTGTCCCTTGTTTTGAGTTGTTTTTTGAACAATCTGCTGTCTATCAAAATGCTTTAATTGGCGATGCCCCCCTTAAAATTGCTGTTGAGGCAGCCATTCGGCAAGGATGGGATTATTTTATTGGTAGTGATGGTGTATTTATTGGTATGGAAGGATTTGGTGCAAGTGCACCGATGGACGATCTTTATATGCATTTTGGGATTACATGCGAAAATGTAGTTGCTGTTGTTGAAGAAAGATTGAAACAAATCAATGAGGGAAAAATCAAATGAGTATTCGCGTTGCAATTAATGGATTTGGTCGTATTGGGCGTTGTATCTTGCGTGCTATTGTTGAAAGTGGACGCAAAGATATTGAGGTTGTTGCGATCAATGATTTAGGTTCTGTGGAAACCAATGCCCATTTATTACGCTATGATTCGGTGCACGGGCGTTTTGGTGCACCTGTTAAGGTGGTGGGTGATGCACTTGATGTTGGGAATGGTTTGATTCAGGTAACAGCACAGCGTGACCCGGCGCATTTACCTTGGAAGGATTTGGGTATTGATGTGGCTCTGGAATGTACAGGTTTTTTTACCGAGCGCGATAAAGCCAGTGCCCACTTGGTGGCAGGTGCAAAGCGTGTTCTTATTTCTGCACCTTCTAATGATGCTGATTTGACTGTGGTGTATGGGGTTAACCACCAGATTTTAAGTAAAGAACACCAGGTGGTGTCGAATGCTTCTTGCACAACCAATTGTTTGGCACCTGTTGCGCAAGTGCTCCACAAGGTTGTTGGCATTGAAAAGGGCTTTATGACGACAATCCATTCCTATACGGGTGATCAACCTGTTTTAGATACAATGCACCGTGATCTTTACCGTTCTCGTGCTGCTGCTCTTTCTATGATCCCTACATCAACGGGGGCTGCTAAGGCAGTGGGATTGGTTTTGCCAGAATTGAAAGGTCTGTTAGATGGGGTGGCCATTCGTGTTCCAACGCCTAATGTTTCTGTTGTTGATTTGACCTTTACAGCTCAGCGTTCCACAACTGTTGAAGAGATTAATGCTGCCATTTGTGAGGCTGCGCAAGGCCAGCTTAAGGGCATTTTAGACTATACAGAAGAAAAACTTGTCAGCAGTGATTTTAATCATAATCCGCATTCAGCCATTGTTCAAGCTGAGCAAACTAAAGTTGTTGATGGTAAGCTTTGCCGGGTTCTTGTTTGGTATGATAATGAATGGGGCTTTTCAAACCGCATGGCTGATACTGCTGTGGCTTTTGCCAAAACCTTGTAAAGAAAGAGGACAAAAAGAGGAGCTTTGGTTTCTTTTTAATGGGCATGCTAGCGAGAGTTTTCTTTGTGCAGCAAGCTTCATGAAATTTCTTTTAAAAAAGAAAGTGTCTTTTTTAAAAAGAATGGAGATGAACGTTTGTTTTTTACTCTTGAACTTAAAGAAAAGTATTGCTGTTTAATTGAGAGGTTTCAAAAAGAGATATGTGGGTTGCGAGAACTTTTTGGATAAAAGAGTTAAGCTAAAACAATTGATGAAAAGAATCAAAAAGAGGGAGCAGTAATGGGGTTTCGGACAATTGATGAGGCTGATGTTGCAGGAAAATGTGTGTTGGTACGGGTGGACTTTAATGTTCCGATGTTGCAGGGAAAAGTATGTGATGAGACACGTCTTAAGCGACATAAAGAAACGCTGGTTGAACTGCAAAAGCGCGGTGCTAAGATTATACTGATTTCCCATTGTGGTCGCCCTAAAGGGCAAAAGGTTCCAGAGCTTTCGCTTCGTCCTGTTGCGCAGGCTCTTTCCAAAATCATGGGGCAGGAAGTTTCTTTTTTAGACAAATGTTTTGGTCTTGAGGTGCGTTCTGCTGTTCAAGACTTAAAAGAGGGTGAGATTCTGCTTCTTGAGAATCTGCGTTTTCATCAAGATGAAGAGGAAAATGATGATGCTTTTGCTGAAGCTTTAGCATGCAGTGCTGACATTTATGTGAATGATGCTTTTTCTGTTTCGCACCGTGCTCATGCCTCAACAGAGGGAATTACGCATTTTTTGCCTTCTTATGCGGGGCGTTCTTTGCAACGCGAATTGCATGCTTTACAACAAGGGCTTGGTGACCCAACGTATCCGCTAGCGGCTGTTGTGGGTGGTGCTAAGGTTTCAAGTAAGCTTTTTGTGCTCAATCATTTGGTTCAAAAGGTTAATGCTTTGGTGATTGGTGGTGGTATGGCTAATAGTTTTTTAGCAGCACAAGGCTATGCTATTGGTAAATCACTCTATGAGCACACTTTAATGGAAACGGTTGAAGAAATTATTGAAAAAGCGCACGAGTATGACTGTGAGCTTGTTTTACCAGTGGATGTGGTGGTTGGATTGCGTTGTGAAAAAAATACCCCGCATCGTCAGTGTGATCTTGAGGATATCTCTGATAATGAGATGATTTTGGATATTGGCCCGCGTTCTATTGCCCAGATTAATGAGATGATTGATACTGCTGCAACTGTTGTGTGGAATGGGCCACTTGGTGTTTTTGAGGTTTCCCCCTTTGATCAGGGGACGATTGCAGTTGCACGCCATGTTGCAAAATGTACGCAACAAGGTAAGTTAGTGTCAATTGCTGGGGGTGGTGATACAGTTTTTGCGCTCAACCATGCGGGTGTTGCGGATGATTTTACTTATCTTTCGACCGCTGGAGGGGCTTTTTTGGAATGGATGGAAGGAAAAAGCCTTCCTGGTGTTTTGGCTTTAGTGCAGGCTTGAATAAGTTATGCATATATGATGGCTTATGGGAAGCTTTCTGATGAGCTATTGTTGTTGATTGTTGTTGAGAGAAATTGGGAAAAAAGAGGAGCTTTTTATGAAAGAACGTCTTGAAGATATAGCGCTTTCTTTGGTCAGTGCAGGAAAAGGTATTTTGGCCGCAGATGAAAGCAATGCGACAATTGGTAAACGGTTTGAATCAATTGGTTTAGAAGCAAATGAGGATCATCGCCGGGCTTATCGTGAAATGCTTTTTACTGCAAAGGACGCGATGAAGTGCGCTATTTCTGGTGTGATTTTATTTGATGAAACCATTCGTCAAAAAGCATCCTCTGGTCAAATGTTGACCGACCTTATTCGAGATGTTGGTGCACTGCCAGGTATTAAGGTTGATACGGGCGCTAAGCCTTTGGCAGCTTTTCCTCATGAGACGATTACAGAAGGGTTAGATGGCCTTCGGGAGCGTTTGAAGGACTATTTTACTTTGGGAGCACGTTTTGCCAAATGGCGTGCGGTGATTGCTATTGATGAGCATTCTTTGCCAACAAGAGGAGCGATACGCCAAAATGCGCAAGCTTTGGCACGTTATGCTGCTTTATGCCAGGAGGCAGGTCTTGTGCCAATTGTGGAGCCAGAGGTGCTGATGGATGGCCAGTCGCGCCAGCATTCAATTGCGCGCTGCTTTGAGGTGACACAAGCGGTTTTAAAGACAGTATTTACAGAATTATTCGAGGCACGGGTCGTACTTGAGGGTATGATTTTAAAACCCAATATGGTGATTGATGGGAAAGATGCGCGCAAAGCTTGTGTTGAAGAAGTGGCTGAAAAAACTCTTTGTGTTCTCAAACAGACTGTTCCTGCTGCTGTTCCAGGGATTGCTTTTCTTTCAGGGGGCCAGTCAGATGAAGAAGCCACGGCTCATTTATCCGCTATGAATGCTTCAGGCCCGTGGCCTTGGACATTGACTTTTTCTTATGGTCGTGCGTTGCAATCTGCTGCTTTGAAGACATGGGGTGGAAAACAGGACAATGTTGCAGCTGCACAAAAGGCTTTTTATCACCGTGCACGGATGAACCATCTGGCAGCTTTAGGACAATGGACAAAAGAGCACGAACATTCTTGTGCTTGACCATTTATGTGGGCAAAACACGATTATCGTGAGAGTGACCAGTTGTTGTTGACGCGTTGACGTTGACTCGTGTGCATTCATCATGATCGGGATTATGTTTTGCCCTTAAGGTGCATCTGTTTGTGTTATGTGGGAGAGGCTGTGGTGGATGGTGTTCAAGTGGAGGCTTTTTCAAGCATGCCCACGGGTGGAGATGCATGCGTAGGATGGATGTATGGGGTGTGGAAGTCTACGTAGGATGGAAGCTATGGACATGGGGCGAAAACGTGGCGCTGGATGGCGCATGAGAGATGCGATATGTAGGGTGGTTGTGGTGTATAGAGTAGGTGTGGTGATTGTGGGCCTGGGCCAGTTGTTGTTGACGCGTTGATCACGCGTATCATCATGATCGGGGTTGTGTTTTGCCCTTAAGGTGCATCTGTTTATGTCTGCTGTGAGAGAGGCTGTGGTTGATGGTGTTGAAGTAGAGGCTTTTCAAGCGTGCCTATAGATGGGGATGCGTGCATAGGGTGGATGGCCCGATGCGTAAGGTGTGGGGGCGATTATAGGTGGATGCGGTGATTGTGGGCCTGGGCCAGTTGTTGTTGACGCGTTGATCGCGCGTATCATCATGATCGGGGTTGTGTTTTGCCCTTAAGGTGCATCTGTTTGTGTCTGCTGTGGGAGAGGTTGTGGTGGATGGTGTTTCAAGTGAAGGCTTTTCAAGCATGCCTATGGTGGATAGTAGTGTGTAGGATGGATGTATGGGGTGTGGAAGCCTACATAGGCAAAAACCATGGCCATGGTGTGAGAATGTGCGGTGGATGGCGCATAAGAGATGCGATTGTAGAGTGGGGGCAATGTATAGGTAGATACGGTGATTGTGGGCCTGGGCCAGTTGTTGTTGACGTGTTGATTCGTGTGCACCGATCATGATCGGGGTTGGTTTTTTCTCTTAAGGTGCATCTGTTTATCTCATGTGGGAGAGGTTATAGTGATGGTGTTAAAGTGAAGGCTTTTCAAGCATGCCTATGGTAGATAGTAGTGTGTAGGGTGGATGTATGGGGTGTGGAAATCTACGTAGGGTGGAAGCTTATGGACATGGGGTGAAAACGTGCGCTGGATGGCGCATAAGAGATGCGATTGTAGAGTGGTTGTGGTGTATTGGGGTGGGGGTGTATGTATAGAGTGAAGTGAGTGGGTGGTGATAGGTAGATGCGGTGATTGAGAGAGTGGCAGTATTTAGATTAGAGTGGGGGCGGTTTCATTATAGTTTGTGGAAAATTAATAAAGCGCCATTGCAAGATAGGTGTGTGTTGGTTGGTTTTTTGTTTATTTGCTATATGAATGCACAGTAAGTAAGGCTGACCATGCTGGATCAGAGGCATCATGGGGGGTTGGTAATTGGCGTTCATTGCGCCCAGTAATATCAATTGTGTAAATTTTTGTTCCTACACCTGCATTTTGACGAAAGAACATGAGCACACGACCATTGGGTGCCCAAGTGGGCCCTTCATTATGAAAACCTGTGGTTAAAAGCCGTTCGCCTTGCCCATCGGGGTGCATAACACCAATGGAGAATTGTCCCTGAAATTGCTTTGTAAAAGCGATATAGTCACCGCGCGGTGACCAAACGGGGGTGGAATAGTTGCCTTCATTAAAAGAAATACGGTGAGGGTTAGTGCCATCGGCATTCATGACATAAATTTGTGGTGTGCCATCACGGTCAGATGAAAAGACGATCTGTTTGCCATCAGGTGAATAAGAGGCTGAGGTATCAATGGCTTTAGTTGTGGTTAAGCGCGTCATGGTGCGTGTGCGCAGATCCATTGTGTAAAGGTTTGCGCTGCCATTATTTTGTAATAAACTCATAATTACTTTTTGCCCATCTGGCGAAAAACGAGGGGCAATTGTCATATTGTCAAAAGTTCCAATTAATTCTCTTTGCCCCATTTCAATTTGCTGAAGATACACATGAGGCGTTTTATTCTTATCATATGCCATATAGGTAATTTCTTGCCTATTGGGTGAAAAACGAGGTGTGAGGACTAATTCGCTCCCATCGGAAAGATAGGTTAGGTTTGCACCATCTTGATCCATAATGGCTAAGCGTTTAACGCGTGCATCGCGCGGGCCTGTTTCATCAACAAAAACAATGCGTGTATCAAAATAGCCACGTTCGCCTGTCATTTTACTGTAGATTTCATCTGCAACCATATGCGCAACGCGTCGCCAGTGTTCTGGGGTTGTATAAAATCGCCGCCCTTTGATTTGGCGGTTGCCAAAGACATCCCATAGACGAAAGTCAACTCTCAGCCGTCCACTTGCTTCTCTATTAACATGCCCGGTGACCAACCCTTGAATATTGGTATGCTGCCATTCGAGAAAGCGTGGTTGACTGTCGGGATTGATGATTGTTTCAGGAAAAGATGCTTTATTTAGTGGTGAAAAAAGTCCAGACCGTTCAAGATCTGCTGCAACGACAGCAGCAATCTTCAGCCCTATTGAATCGTTGGATATGAAATCTGTGATTGCGATCGAGATGGGGTTAAAATCAGCGCTCGAAATAGTCCCCTTCAGTTGTGCGTGGGCTGATGAAAAACTGGAAAGCCATACACTTATGGTAACAATTAACCACGAAAAAAGAGTGTATCTCATTCCTGTCATGCTGGATTTATCCTTTCTTTTAAGAGAGACAATATCTTCATATTATACGGGTTTTTTCTTTTTAAGAGCTTTCTCTTAAGATTATAGAGTTTTTTCTTGTTATAGAACTTTCTCTTGAAGGGGATCAACATTAAAATCAAAACCTTGCCCCCATAAGTTATATTGGTCACGCGGGAGATCTGGGTAGGGTTGGCATGCAAAAACGGCGGCATATACTTGTTGAACCATGACGGCTTGTTGGCTTTCATCACCTTTTAAGGGTTCAATGATGGGTGTGCCTATAATCATTCCATTACGGTTTAATTGAAACTGCAAACGCACAACTGGACGGTTATTTAAATTTCCACCAATAGCAACAAGTTTAAGCTTTTTTTGAATACATGCGCCCGCAAGATTGACAAGGGTTTGTGCCATTTTTGTGGTGTCGCCAATATCTTTTCGTGCCCCTTGAGATTCTTGTTCTTTAGAGCGTTTTGCCCCACCTCCTTGTGTGCGTGCACGGTTGATTAGATTGCTTTCATCCATTGCTAAGATATCTTCAATGGTTTGTTCACCTTTTTTAGGAGAAGATTGTGCGCTTTGGGAGGAAGCCTGTTTGGTAGGTTTTGGCTTCATTTTTGTCGTTGGACGAGGAACATTTGTTGGTAGCTGAACGGTGGTTGGCTGTGGTTTATTTTCAGGTTCTGTTGGAACAGGTATTTCTGGTGTTTGTGGTTCTTCTGGCAGTGTTATATTTTCATTTTTTGGTGTTTCTTCAGTGGTTTTTGAGGTAATTTCTGGCGTTGTTGGTGGAGGAGTTTGTGTTTTTATTTCTTGTTTTTCTGGTGTTATAAGGGATTGGGCTTGTGTTTCAGATGCATCTTTTTCACCAAAAGAGAGAGGTGTTGTCTCAACATTTTTATTTTGTAGTTTTTCTTTTGGCTTTAAGGGGGCTTTAGTGTCGAGTTTTCCATCACCTATGTGGTGTGCATCTTCTTTTTCTTGTGTCCGCGTGGTTGGTTTTGGTGCTGGGCGTTCGTTAAATGGTGCATTTTCTGAGCCTTGTGCACTTGCAAGCTCTTGATCAAGAGGGGCTAAGGTGATGGGAATGGCCTCTAATTGGTGTTGAGGAAAAGAGGTGGGATGTGTCAAATGTATTCCACCCCAGATGAGAATGGCTATATGGGCTGCAAGTGAGAAAGCTAAGCTTTTTTTCATGCTATGATGAGAACTTATATTCATCTTCTTTAAGCCTTAGCCTTTTTTTACTGTTGATCGACTATTGTATGATACTATTATGGTACTGTTGTATGGTTTTGTGTGCGCCTTTTGCCGATCATCTAGTTCTTTATGATATTATGGTTTTATTGCGCTAAACTAGCCAAAGCAACTTGCGAAAAACCGGCCTTTTGAATATTTGCGAGAAGTTGTAAAACTTTTTCATATTCAACAGTTTTGGCAGCGCGCACAAAAATGCGTTGGTTTTGCAATGTTTGATCGGTTGATAATTGCTCTTTTAATTTTGCAATCAATGCTTGTGATGTAGAGTAATAGTCTTGATTGATTGCAAAACGCCCTTGTGCATCAAGCGAAACCGTTAAGGGGGGGCGGTCTGTTTGCACTGCTCCTGCTTGGCTTTGGGGTAAATCAAGAGGAACACCATTGACCAAAAGGGGCGCAGAAACCATAAAAATAATCAGTAAAACAAGCATAACATCTACAAAAGGCGTGATGTTAATTTCACTGATTAAATGACTTTGCGAGCGACGGCGTTTTCGTGTGTTTTTCTGAGAAGGAGAAGCAAGAGAAAGTGCCATTGAAAACCACCTATTGTAATGAGTTTGAGGTTATTTTCTCATCAATTTGCCGTGACATAATCGTTGAAAATTCATCAGCAAAGCCTTCTATATGCGTTATGATTTGAGTGCTTTCATGCATGAGTTTGTTATAAGCAATCACTGCTGGGATGGCAGCTAACAGGCCAATTGCTGTTGCTAAAAGAGCCTCTGCAATGCCTGGTGCTACCACTGCAAGAGATGTATTTTGAGAAGCCGAAATTGAAAGAAATGAATTCATAATTCCAACAACTGTTCCAAATAAACCGATAAAGGGGGCTGCTGATCCAAGTGTGGCTAAAAAGCCTAATTTTGATTCTATTTTTGCACTCTCACGCCCTAAGGCTAGATCCATAGCTTTTTCGATTCTGCTTTGTAGATTCAATGATGGTTGAACCCCTTTGGTAAGAGATTTTTTCCATTCCGTCATTGCTGCTATAAAAACAACACAGATGCTGTTGGTATGCTGATTTTGATAGGTTACATAAAGCTCTTCTAAAGATTTGCCTGACCAAAAAGTTTGCTCAAACTGCTTGATGTCATAGCGTATTTTTCGGTAAGTGAATATTTTATCGATAATGATCGCCCAGCTCCATACTGATGCAAGAATAAGCCCAATCATGACAGCTTTGACAACCCAATTGGCTTGCATAAACAAACTCCACATTCCAAGGGTATCTGGAGAGGCCAGTTCTATGTGCGCCATGGTATCGTTCCTTTAAATGAAAGATTTATGTATAAAATCTCATTAAAGCATATTGTTTTATAGTTTCTAAATTTGACAAAACAAAGTTTTAAGTTCCTAAACAAAAAGATATTCAAGCAGAAAAAACGCTTAAAACCGGCTTATTTTGCCCCTTTATTTTTTAAAATAAGGCAGTTTCATTTTGAAACAAGTGTGGAAGAAAAAAGATCTTTGGGCAAACGGCGTGGTTTTCCTGCTTGATTCATAATAGCAAGTGTTACTTTTGCTTCAGCTAACAGGGTGTTGTCACGCATGATTTGTTGATTCATGAAAAAACGTGCCCCTTGAACACATTCTAGTCGTGTTTTAACCGTTAAGAGATCATCAATATGTGCAGGGCGGGAATAAGTAATGTCTATGCGATGCACGACAAAAAATAGTTTTTCCCCTGTGCTTGATGCAAATCGTGCGCCTGATGCTAACTGTGTGTTATTGCACCCTATGTTTCGCAAGAACTCTGAGCGCCCGCGCTCAAAAAATTCCAAATAACGCGCATGATACACGACACCAGAAAAATCGGTATCTGCAACATAAACTCTTGTGGGGAGGTCATGAACATAAGCTAAACTCTCACCACTGTGATTGAGTGAAGTGTTGTTGATACAAGTATTGTTGGCATGAAGATTATGAGTGTGAGGGTTGTTAGCGTGAGGGTTGTTGGGATGGGTGTCGTTGGGATGAGAATTGTTGGTATGGGGGATGGTGTGGGGGATGTCGGCGTGGGGGGTATTGGGGAGCGTGTTGCTGGTGCCAGTATTGTTGGGGTGGTTGTTAGCGTGGAGGTTGGTTGTGTGCGTGTTATTGGTGGTGGTTTTAGTCATCTTCTTTTTCCCATAGAGTGGGTTGTGTTGAGGAATGATCTTGTGTGTCAGCTGATGGGGTAGATTTTTGTGAGGCTGCTGGTTCAGGGGGACAAAGCCCTAAATGTGCCCAAGCTTTTTCTGTAATAATTCGCCCGCGAGCGGTACGTTGAATAAAACCTTGTTGCAGCAAATAAGGTTCAATAATATCTTCAATGGCATCACGTGGCTCTGAGAGAGCAGCCGCAATTGTTTCAATGCCAACGGGGCCACCTAGAAAAGTTTGTGCAATGAGGATCAGGTAGCGCCTGTCTAGAGGGTCAAGACCGAGGTGGTCAACCTCAAGGCGCGAGAGGGCTTCATCTGCAATGAAGCGGTCAATTTTTTCTGCACTTTTAACCAGAGCAAAGTCACAAACCCGGCGCAACAGTCTTCCTGCAATACGCGGGGTGCCACGTGCACGACATGCAATTTCATGGGCGCCATCATCGCTTATCTGGACTGAAAAGAGGCGAGCATTACGTTTAACGATATATTCTAATTCTTCTATGGTATAAAAACTTAACCGGATGGGAATGCCAAAACGATCCCTTAAAGGGGTGGTCAATAACCCTAAACGGGTGGTTGCTGCCACTAAGGTAAATTTAGCAAGCTCAATTTTGACTGAACGTGCTGCTGGCCCCTCACCAATGATGAGATCAAGTTGATAATCTTCCATTGCTGGATAAAGAATTTCTTCAATGGCTGGATTTAAACGGTGAATTTCGTCAATAAACAAAACATCACGTTCTTCTAAGTTGGTTAAAAGGGCTGCTAAATCACCTGCTTTGGCGATGACTGGCCCTGATGTTGAACGAAAATTAACGCCTAATTCCTTAGCCATAATTTGCGAAAGTGTTGTTTTTCCCAACCCTGGCGGCCCTACAAATAAAACGTGATCTAAAGCTTCTTGGCGCGCTTTTGCTGCTTCAATAAATATTTTTAAGTTTGCACGCGCTGCTTCTTGACCAATAAAATCATCAAGGACTTGTGGCCTTAAGGAACGGTCTGGGTCATTGGGAAGGGGTATGGCACCAAGAAGGCGTTGGCTTTCATCTTTACGCATTGTTACCTTGTATATATGTTACCTTGTATAGTTACCTTATATTGTCTGAGCAGAAAATATTGATTGTATTTTAAAAAGTTACCTTGTGTTGGATGAATTGGAAAGCAGTTTAAGGCTATGGCGAATGAGAAGCGCTGAGGAAACAGTTTCCTCTTCAAGGCTAGAGAGGGCGCAAGACAAAGCTTGTGCTGCTTGATCACGATCAAAACCAAGCTTGATTAAAGCTGATAGTGCATCGTTGACTGGTTGATTGGTTTCTTGCGCTTGAAGGTTGGAAGCAAGATGTGCGGTATTTTTGCTTTCTTCATTAAAGGGCAGTGCTTTGTTTTTGAATTCGCTTATAATTCTTTCACTAACTTTTTGACCAATGCCAGGAGCACGTTTGATCATTGCCACGTCGTTTAATGCAATTGCTTGGGCAAGTTCACCAGGTGATAAAGTTCCTAAAATAGCTAGGGCAACTTTTGCACCTACCCCTGGCACATTTTGCAAAAGGCAAAACCAATCTCGTTCAGCTTTTGTGGTAAAACCAAAAAGGCGAATGGCTTCTGCGCGAACATGCGTTTCAATAAATAGGTTTAAATGTTCACCAAGGGTTGGTAAAGAAGATAAAAGCCTGTTTGACACAAAAACGCTATACCCCACACCTTGCACATCAAGAATGATGTGATCGTCACAGATACTGTCGAGTATGCCTTTTAATTTGCCGATCATGTATTAACCTTGTGAGCTGTAGGATAAGTTAGTACGGTGGGTACTGTGGCAAAGTGCCAGTGCCAATGCATCAGCTGCGTCACTACTGTCAAATTCAGCGCGTGGGAGAAGAGTTTTGACCATCATATGGATTTGTTCTTTTGCGCCATGGCCCACACCAATAACGGATTTTTTGATGGTGTTTGGGGCATATTCAGAAACTGGAAGACCTGCTTGAGCTGGTACAAGAAGTGCAATGGCACGTGCTTGACCAAGTTTTAAAGTGGCAGTGGCATCTTTGTTGACAAAAACATTTTCAACAGCTGCTTCATGGGGCATAAAACGGTGCACAACATCAGACAGCCCTTGATGAAGTTGATACAGCCTGGAAGCAAGATGGCTTTTTGCATCAGAGCGCAGTGTGCCTGATGCAATAAAGTGTAGATGATTGCCTAATAGATCAACGACGCCCCACCCTGTTCGCTGTAATCCAGGATCGATGCCTATAATACGAATCGCTTTTACCATATGATTAAGCCTATGTTATTTCTTTGTTCTTGAATAGATGCAATACATAAAAAGAACATAGAAACATTAATACAATCCAAAAGAATACAGTAAAAACGTTAAAAGAATACAATGAAATACTAAAAGAGCATAATAAAAATGGTTTTTTAAAAAAGAATTGGGCTCTCTTAATGAAGGCAAATGTGTAAATGTGTAGCGCTGAAAGTGCTGGTGGCGGTGGTGAGGAGTTGGTTTTTTTAAGTGGAGGCAAGATTTCAAAGAGGTTTGATGATGATGGGAAAGGGCAGGAGGTTGAAAATGGATGAAGGGAATGGAGAGTTTTAAAGTGGTGAGGGGTGGGAGTATTGGTGGAGGCGTTTTGGTAAGGGTGGGGAGGAGCATGAAGCTTGCATTGATGGAAGCAAGATTGAGCTGTGTTGGTGGAAGGTGGGGTATTATAATATGAGAAGGCAGGGGCTTGGAAGATTGGGGAGATGGCTTGGGAGAAGAGGGTCAGGAGTTTGGGGGAAACGTTGGTGGAGGCGTTTTGGTAAGGGTGGGGAGGAGCATGAAGCTTGCATTGATGGAAGCAAGATTTAAGAGCAAGATTGAGCTGTGTTGGTGGAAGGTGGGGTATTATAATGTGAGAGGATGGGGGCTTGGAAGATTGGAGAGATGGCTTGGGGGAAGAGGGTCAGGAGTTTGGGGGAAATGTTGGAGGAAGAGGATGGCATTTAAAAGGTAAGGGAAGGGGGAGGTGTAAGGTTGAAGGTGCTGGTAGCGGTGGTGAGGAGGCTGGTTTTTTTAAAATGGTGGCAAGGTTTTTTAAGAGCGTCGAAAAGCACGTTTGAGCAATTGAATTTGTTTGGTTACAGGATTGTTCTTTTTTAAGGTTTTGCAAGAGGCTTGATCGATATCATAACTGACATGGCGCATACGTTCTTCTAAACGCAAAGAACGTGCTACAAAGTGGCGGAAAATTTCTGGCAATTCTGTCCAATGAGCAGCCTGAGGTCCTAGTGATGGTGTATGAAGAGAAATTTTTGCGATCTCTTTTTGTATTTGTTCGGGAGACATTTCCCCTTCACGCCCTGCACGAAAAAGCAACAGTCGAGAGGCAATTTGCATTAGCCGTGTACTTAAATACATGGCTTCTTTTGCATAAAGTGCAGAAGTTTCGACTGGAAGGTGACGAGCAGCGCATTTACCTTCTTTATCAATATAGTCTGCTGTTTCTTCAATAAGGTCCATCGTCTCTTCATAGAGGCGGTTAAAAACACTTTCAAAAGCATCGTGTTCCATCATGATAATGGTTTTATCTTTTGAAGGTTCATGTGCATTCACGTCTTTATACTCCAAACTGTGATATGAGAAAAATAATGACACTAAAGACCGATTTAAAGACTCATTTTCTCATTGTTGTAGAGGATGCCTTTTTAAAGACAATTACGCAATACACTTCTTATGCTAAGGTTAATGAGCAAGATGGACAATATTTATAAATATTTATAAATTTGTTTTATCTTTTGGAAGGTGCAAGACGATATGTTTTTTGGCTTTCATAATAGTATGCTACAGCAAATTGTATTGCGATACCGCTTATTATCAAGAGAGTGTCGGAAAAAAATGTGCTTGTCGTTAGTGTTTTAAAAATTTGCCCACACATTGCAAAGATGGTGCCGGTGATAAAAACTGGTAAGCTCTGTTTGCCTAAAATCGCTAAGGGATGCTTTGGGGAGACGTGAAATCGTTCATGCAAACAGGGAAGGCAAAGGATCAAAGATGCTAAGGCTAAAATGTGCACCAAGCGGGGAAGGCTTAAGAATGTTTTATTAAAATTCATAAGGGGTGAAGACCAGTCAGATGAACCAAAACTTCCCCACCACTCTAGGCGCACCCATAACAGTGCAAACACGAGATAGCTTGCTGAGACAATCACAATTAAAGGACGAAAGATGATTTTCCCTCCTTGTTTGAGGTATATAGTGCTTGTTAACCCGATAATGAAAAGAAACTGCCACGATAAAGGGTTTAAAAACCACTGCCCTTGGAGTGGATAAGAAGGTGGTGCAATGCTATAAAAGCCACATATAAGGTATATCATTAATGATATGAAAAGAAGAGGCCCTTTATATTTGCCAGTCAGATAAAGGGCAAAAGGGGCAAACAACATGCAAACAACATAAAGGGAAAGAATATTATTATAGCCTAGTTGATGGCCAAGGCTTAAAATGCTTAAAAATGTGATGAAAGGTTGTGTTAAAAATATACCCACATTATTCTGAGATGAAAGTTGTTCTGAGTGCCATAGGAGAGAGGCTCCCAAAAAGAGGGCTAATGTAGTAAAAGTGGTAAAAAGATGTGCTTTATAGAGTACAAAAGCTCTCTTCCAAAGTTTGTGCACATGTGAAGTAAAACAGCTTTTGAGGGTGTGAGTATGAAAGCTTAATCCAAGAGCAACGCCTGAAAGCAAAACAAATATTTCTGCCGAATCAGAAAAACCGAAGTTTTTGTGTGTGAGATGCTCATAAAATGTTCCGGGAATATGGTTGATGAAAATCATCAACAGAGCTAAAGAACGCAATACATCAATACGGGTATCACGGTAAGATAAAGGGGGGCTATGCTTTTCATAATTTGAAGGAAGTGTATCGTGAGGGGAAGTGCTATGATGCGCCATCGAAAAATCCTTCTTCATGATGAAAGGGGTAAACCTGCCTTTAACAAAGCGTGATGATAAAATAAATCTTTATTTAATTTAATCTTTAAGGGAGGCTGTATGGTCCATCAGAAAAATAAACCAATTGAACATTGTTCTTTTCCTCAGTTGGTTCTAACATTGGATGTTCGTCGTGTTATTGAGCCTGCATTTTTATGCCAGCTCTTTCAAACAAAGTCCTTTGCGTGCATTATTTTATATGATTCATTTGTTGATCAGGGCGATGGTGCTTTTTTACAAAATAGTGCCAAGATGTATGCTGATGATATTCAACACAATGGTGCTGCCCTTATTATTGCTGAAGATAGCCGTGTTGCTGGCAGAATTAAAGCTGATGGGATGCATTTGGAAGGTGGTCTTGATGCTTTTGACGTGTTGGAAAATCAGAAAAAAAACCAAAAAATAGTTGGTTTTGGGAATTTACGAACACGTCATTGTGCTATGAGTGTTGCTGAAGCTGGGGTTGATTATGTGTTTTTTGGGAAATTAGGTGCTGATAAAAAGCCATCCTCCCATCCTCGAAATATTGCATTGGCAAAATGGTGGGCTGAGATTATGGAAGTACCTGCTATTATTCAAGCAGGCAGTGATCTTGCAACTATTGATGAAACCTTAGAGACGACATGCGAATTTATTGCCATTGAAGAGATGATTTTTGCTCATGATCACCCCTTTATTGTACTTGATAGGGTTAAAGAAAAATGCAAAAATCATCCTTTATCATAGGAATAAGGATATTCATAATTAGCGGGCAGAGGGTATCTTATGAGTAAAGTGTTTGCGTGTGTGTTGATTTTTACAGCTTTTTTGTCTTTTTCTGCTGTTGCAGACCCTGTGGGAGAAGAAGCACAAGATGTTGAAGTTGAATCTAGTAAGACAGAAGAATCACCAGATGAATCCACTTTAAAGGTGTCTGAAAACACTGCAAAAGCCCAAGATCATGAGAGTTCTGCTCAAATATTAAAAGCAGGCCAATATGATGAAGCCTATGATTATTATATGCAAGGCAATTATTTAAAAGCTTTTCATGAAGCACTCAAACGTGCTGAATACAATGATCCAGCTGCGCAAACTTTGATTGGTCAAATGTATATGGAAGGATATGCCGTTCCCCTTGATGGTGAGCGTGCTGCTTTATGGTTTGGAAGCGCTGCAAAACACGGGGACCCACAAGCACAACTGCGCTATGGCCTTATGTTGTTTAGTGGGACCTTTGTCACAAAAGACAAAGAGCGTGGCATAGAATTTGTTCAAAAAGCGCTACATGCTGGTGTGAGGGAAGCCTATTTTTATTATGGGCAAATTCTTCTTCATAAAGCGTTTGATGAAAAAAACGATCTTAAGGGTGTGACTTTACAAAACAAACAAGATGAAGCAAAAGAACAGGCTTTGAAGTTGTTTTTAAAGGGTGCTGCTCTTGGTAACCCTGAGGCTGCTTTTGCTGCTGCAAAGATTTTGTCTGAGGGAACTTTAACAAAACCAAAAGATGATTATAACGCACGAAGATTGATTGAGGTTGCAGCCCAAAATAAGCACCTTATGGCTCAAATGCTGTTGGCACAATGGTTGATTGAAGGTCGTGGTGGGGAAACCGATTTTAAACGGGCTTTTTATTTGCTGTTTGATAATGCCGTTAAGATGGTTGCGGTGGCACAAGTTAATCTGGCAAGACTTTATCGCGATGCAATAGGGGTAGAGGGCGATATTGTTACTGCTGCTGCGTGGTATATGGTGGCAAAGAAGGCGAAAGTGCAAGCTTCTGATCTTGAAGTGATGCTCCAGGGAATGGATGAGACTCAATTAAAGGAAGCAGAACAAAAAGCGATCGCATTCATACCTGTTCTTTAAGCGCGTTTTGGGTGAAGATTGCGCATTTTGGGTGAAGATTGATTGATGGTTTTAGGAGATTATTTTCACCAAATCATTTTTGAGTAATTTTCATAAAAGTGTTTTTTTGCAAATCCTATAGGGTGATTGTTTATATAAGGGTGGTTTTTTTGCAAAATTATTTAAGGTTTTTTGCCAAGGTGCTTTATAGTCTTGCAAAAAGCTGAAAAGCTAGGGTACACAACGATTCTTATTTGAAAAAACCAAATGAGGTTTTAAAAACCATAATGGTTTGAGAAAATAATAATGGTTTGAAAGAATAAAATGAAGCTTAATGAAGCTTTAAAAGATGCAATGGCTTGAAAAAGCCAGATAAGACCTGGAAAAATTAGTGGGTCTTTAAAGGGATCAAATGGAATATACACGATGAAAATTAATGGTAATGAAATTCGCCCTGGAAATGTTATCGAGCATCAAGGAGGTTTGTGGGTTGCTGTTAAATGTAATGCTGTCAAGCCAGGAAAAGGTGGTGCCTTTAACCAGGTTGAGATGAAAAATCTGATTGATGGAACAAAACTCAATGAACGGTTTCGTGCTGCTGAGACTGTTGAGAGAGTGCGGCTTGAACAAAAGGATTTCACATTCCTTTATGAGCAAGGTGAGATGTTGGTTTTTATGGATTCAAGTTCTTATGAACAGCTTGAATTGCACAAAGATTTTGTCGGTGATCGCGCTGCTTTTTTACAAGATGGAATGGTTGTCACGGTTGAGCTTTATCAAGAAAAACCAATTGGCATATCACTGCCTGATCAGGTTGTTGTGACAATTGCTGAGACTGAACCTGCAATTAAAGGGCAAACTGTTACCTCATCTTATAAACCTGCGATTTTAGAAAATGGTATTCGTATTCTCGTGCCACCTTTCATTCAGGTTGGGGAACGTGTTGTTGTTGACACCAATGAATTAATTTATGTGCGTCGCACAAATGAAAAGGGATAAAATATGGCACGTTCTGCAATCATGAATATCATGGTTCAAGCTGCCCTTAAGGCTGGCCGCTCTTTGGTGCGTGATTATGGTGAGGTTCAAAACTTACAAGTGTCTTTAAAGGGGCCGGCTGATTATGTGAGCCAGGCAGATCGCAAAGCTGAGAAGATTATTTTTTCTGAATTGATAAAGGCGCGGCCTAAATTTAGTTTTCTAATGGAAGAATCAGAAGAAATTATTGGGGAGGATTCTCAACATCGTTTTATTGTTGATCCTTTAGATGGTACAACAAATTTCTTACATGGTATTCCTTTTTTTGCTGTTTCTATTGCTTTGGAACGTCAAGGGCAGATTGTTGCTGGCGTGATTTATAACCCTATTTTAGATGAGCTTTTTACAGCTGAACGCGGGTGTGGAGCTTTTTTAAACGATCGGCGCTGCCGTGTGGCGGCACGGCGTAAATTGGGGGAATGTGTGATTGCAACAGGAATGCCCCATTTTGGAGGGCGCAATCATGGGCACTATCTTGTTGAGTTGCGCAATGTTATGAGTGAAGTTTCTGGTGTTCGCCGTTTTGGTGCGGCTTCTCTTGATTTGGCATATGTGGCTGCAGGAAGAACAGATGGGTTCTGGGAAGATAACCTGCAAATTTGGGATATGGCTGCTGGAATCATCATCGTTCGTGAAGCGGGTGGTTTTGTTAGTGATAAAGATGGTGGGAGTGCTATGTTTGGCACAAAAAACATCATTGCTGGTAATGAGTTTATTCATGCCCAATTAAGTCAAACCCTTAAAAAAGGTGTGTGAAAGGCCAGATTATAACTGGCAATTGAGATATGCGCCAAGCGTGTGAGTTCATAAGATGAGAGGGGAAGAGCTTATCCACTTTTCTATGAGATTGTTGATAGGGGTTGCTTAGTTTCCAGCGTTGGTTGGAGCTTGTGAGGGTAGAGTTGTTGGAGCTTGTAAGGAAGGAGAGGCTGCCTGCTGTTTTTGCGAGATTAGAGGGTAGGGGGTGCCTAGTTTTCAGCGTTGGTTGAAGCTCATGAGGGTATAGTTGATGGAGCCTGTGAGGGGTATAGTTGATAGCACTCTAAATGTTTAGAGATTATTTGAGTGCTATGTTTTGATGTGTTTTAAGACTTCTGGATATTTAAAAAATCTTTTATGATTTTTGGTCTGGTGAAAATTGCAGTTGAGCCCAATGTGCATAAACCCCATTTTGCTCAATCAATTGGGTATGGGTTCCTTCTTCAATGATGGTTCCTTTGTCGAGCACGAGGATGCGGTCTGCTTTTAAAACTGTTGCTAAACGATGTGCTATCACCAATGTTGTTCGGTTGTGCATGAGGCCTTCCAAGGCTTCTTGCACGAGTCTTTCGTTATGTGCATCTAAGGCTGATGTGGCTTCATCAAGGAGCAATAGCGGGGCATTTCTTAAAATCGCTCGCGCGATGCCGATGCGTTGTTTTTGCCCACCAGAGAGCATAATTCCACGTTCTCCAACCTGGCTGTTAAAGCCTTGAGGAAGAGATTCGATAAATTCAAGTGCGTTTGCTGCTTTTGCTGCGGCGATGACTTGTGCTTCATCAGCATTTTTTGTACCAAAGATGATGTTGTCGCGCAGTGTGCCTTCAAAAATAACGACTTCTTGCGGGACGTAAGCAATTGATGAGCGTAAATCATAAAGAGAGAGGCGGTTAAGATCAACGCCATCAAATTGGATTTGCCCCTTTAGGGGGTCATAAAAACGCAAGATGAGAGAAAAAAGAGTACTTTTTCCTGCCCCTGAGGAACCAACAAAAGCAACAGTTTCACCGGCTTTGATGGAAAAGGATAAATTTTGCAAAACCTGTTCTTGGGGTCTTGAAGGGTAGTTGAAATCAATCTGATTAAAAACAATGGCTCCTTGAACCGGGTGAGCTAAAGGCAAGGGGGAATCTGGTGTTGTGATGGTTGGTTTTTCTTGCAACAATTCGGCAATTCGTTCTGTTGCACCTGCTGCTTGTACTAATTCTGCACCAAGTTCGGATAATTGTGCAAAGGTCATGGCGCCGAAAATTGCATAAAGAACAAATTGACCAAGTGTACCACCAGACATGGTGCCATTTAAAACATCACGTGAGCCGATCCATAAGACGGCAACAATGCTTCCAAAAACTAGGAAAATTGCACAACCAGTGAAAAAAGAGCGCAAAACCACAGACAATTGCGCTGTTTGAAAAGCGCGTTCAACAAGAGATGTGAAGCGAGAAGCAATAAAGTTTTCAGATGTAAAGGCTTGTACAGTTCGAATAGCGTTTATCTGTTCAGATGCAAGAGCATTTGCATCTGCTAAACAATCTTGCGCAGTACGTGTGCGTTGGCGGACTTTACGCCCTAAGATAATCAGTGGAATGGCAACAAGGGGGATGGCAAGAACAACAAGAAGAGATAGCTTAAGATTGGTGATGACCATCATCACAATTGCGCCAATTACCACAATGAGATGACGCAGAGCTGTCGAGGTTGTTGACCCAACAGCTGTTTTAATTTGTGTTGTGTCTGTGGAAAGCCTAGACATAATTTCACCAGAGCGAGAATGATCAAAAAAATCAGGTGAAAGTTGTGTGATGTGAACAAAAAGATCACGGCGTAAATCAGCAACAATGCGCTCGCCCAATGTGATGACACAATAGTAACGGCATGCTGAAGCAAGTGCTAAAAGTAAGGCTAATACAAATAAAATGCCAAAATAAAAATTAATATTACCGTGACTTGAAGCGGAAAAACCGTGATCAAGCATTTGACGAATGGCAAGGGGCAAGGCCAATGTGACAGAAGCGGCAATAAATAAAGCGACAAAGGAATAAAGAACAAGCCAGTGATGGCGTTTAATATAAGGAGCAAAAGTTGCAAGCAAAGCAAAAGAAACTCTTTTTTTAGAAGGCTTTGCAAATTTGTCAGAATGATTTGATGACTTTGTGGTGGTGTGCATGTTCATCTTATTCCTTATCTTTTTTTTGTATCTTATAAGACTTTTTTATTCCTTATAAGACTTTATGGATTGATAGGCTTTGCACACTTGTTTTTTTATGTACGCTCAGCTATAAGAATCTCAATTCAATTAATGTATCAAAAAGACGAAGCGAGCGCACTTAAAAAAGCAAAATAGCGCTTTTTCGTTATGTAAAAACGAAAGTATGCCGTATGAAAGCGAATATTCATCCCGATTATCATATGATTTATGTTGCTATGACTGATGGAACTAAATATGAGACTCGCTCGACATGGGGAAAAGAGGGAGATACCCTTTCTCTAGATATTGATCCTACAACCCACCCAGCTTGGACCGGTGGTTCTCAGACATTGGTCGATCGTGGTGGTCGTGTTTCTAAGTTCAAAAATCGCTTTGGTAATCTCGGCGTTTAAAATATTTAACTTCTAAAAACAGTATTTGTGAAGTTTGCAATGTGAGAATTGAGCGCATTTGAGCACGTGGATTTGACGTGTGATGTGGGAGGGGCGCATCCAAGATTTCAAAAAGGTAAAATCCGTTTTCAAGAACACGGATGTATGAGGCTTGAGGCGATTTGCGAGAGTTGAAATCACGTGGGGATGAGTAGATATTTGAAGGGGTGTAAGGTTTTGAGATCTTAAGGGGGTGTTCAACAATTTTAAAGGTGAAACCAGATTTCAAGAACACGGATATATGAGGCTTGAGGCGATTTGCGAGAATTGAAAATCGCGTGGGGAGCGTGATGATTTAAGGGGGAGATAAAGTTTTTTTGAAGTCTAAGTGGGTGTTCAGCTGATTTTAAAGGTAAAATCCGTTTTCAAGAATACGGGTGTATGAGGTTTGAGGCGATTTGCGAGAGTTGAAATCACGTGGGGATGAGTTGAATGTTTGAAGGGGGAATGAACGTTAAAATTTTATGCATGTGGTGAATATGCGTGTGATGAGAGACTTTTGTATACTGAATGCTCAATATCATGCATTTGAATCATGCATTGGAAATTTTTAATTAAAAATGCTCAAGCGTGTAAATTACAAAAACTAAAAAAATTAAAAAACCCCCCTTGCTGCTTTCAAAGAGATACTCTTTGATGCATTCAATTAAACTTCGTGGGTAGTAGAGCAGGTGATGATTTTAAGCCAGTTTTATGGAGATAGCTTGGCTAAAATTTCATCACTAACATCGAAATTGGCATAAACATTTTGCACGTCATCATCGTCTTCCAATGTGGTGAGAAGGCGTAGGATAGACAGGGCTTTTTCTTCATCCACGGGTGCAAGGGTGGTTGCTTTCCAAACGGTTTTAATAGACTGTGCTTCACCAAGTGTTGCTTCCAACATTTTTGAAACCTCACCAATATTTTCAAAGGCACATAAAATGTGGTGTCCAGTTTCTTCTGTTTGGACATCTTCAGCACCAGCTTCAATGGCTGCTTCCATGATAGTATCTGGTGTGCCGGCTTCAAGATTATAGATAATTTCACCGATTCGGTTGAACATGAAACTGACAGATCCTGTTTCCCCTAAAGCCCCGCCAGATTTTGTAAAGGCAGCACGCACATTAGAAGCGGTGCGGTTACGGTTATCGGTTAAAGCTTCAACAATAATTGCAACACCGCCTGGGCCATAGCCTTCATAGCGCACTTCATCATAATTTTCGACATCACCGCCTGAGGCTTTTTTAATGGCGCGTTCAATGTTATCCTTTGGCATGGATTGCGATTTAGCGTTTTGGATAGCTAGTCTTAAACGCGGATTCATTGCTGGATCAGGAGCACCTTGTTTGGCTGCAACTGTAATTTCACGCGCAAGTTTAGAGAACATTTTTGAGCGTATCGCATCTTGACGCCCTTTACGGTGCATAATATTTTTAAATTGTGAGTGGCCTGCCATGGCTTCCCTTTCAGTTTGGACGATCACATACCTTATCTGGCAAAATAACCTTGTCTGGCAAGATATATGTTTATAGATTGTCTGGCAAAATATATTGTTTAGCAAAATAATATATGTTGTCTAGCAAATAATATATGTGTTGCAGCATAGGGTGTGCAGATTGAAAAAGACTTTATAAGAAGATTCACGACAAAGGTAAATACACTCTTGTTATGATCATCCAAAGACAGATGTCTTGTCGTGGTAGAAAAATCACGCTATAAAGGCGGTTTCATGAAAAAGGAGGAGATTTCGTGGAAAAATGGTTTACTCTATGGCTCTTCATTGGAAGCCGTGATAAGCCATTGGACATTTCAAAGATAAACGCCCAGAGTTCCTAAAGTGGGCAGTAACTTGCCTTTAGTCTTAAAAAAGGCAAACAAAAGGATAGTATAAAGATGGCAACAAAACTTTTGATGCCCAAAGCGACAGCTGTGTGGTTGGTTGATAACACGGCACTTTCTTTTGATCAGATTGCAGAATTTTGTCAGTTGCATGTTTTGGAAGTAAAAGCCATTGCTGATGGTGAATCTGCTCATGGGGTTAGAGGTCTTGATCCCATTAGTTCTGGGCAATTGACACGCAGTGAAATTGCTCGTGTGGAGGCTGATCCAAAAGCACGTTTAAAGGTTTGCGAATCAAGGGTGCGTATTCCAACGCCAAAACGCAAACGCGCTCACTACATCCCTTTGTCTCGACGCCAAGATCGCCCCAATGGAATCTTATGGTTAGTGCTTAATCACCCTGAGTTAAAAGATGCACAGATTTCACGATTGATTGGAACAACAAAAACAACCATTGAGCAAATTCGCAATCGGACACATTGGAACAGTGCTAATTTAGTTCCTCTTGACCCTGTGGGACTTGGTTTGTGCTTGCAAATTGATTTGGATATTGAACTCCAACGGGCTGCAAAAAATCGCCCTCTGCCTACACAACAAGAAAGTGAAACTTTGCTTCCTGCATCAGTGACAGAAAATTTTGCTCTTGGTGGTGGTGAGTCTCAATCGGCTGCCAATGTTGAGGATGGACCAATGGTGGACAACAATTTTGATGCTGATAAGGTTTTTGCCAAACTAAATGCGCTTAAAAAAGATCATTCCGATAACGAATAGTAGCATTATTTAGCATTGAAAGTGTATAAAGTGGTGGTGGTTTATTCTTATGCAAAGGGGCTTTAAGATTTCGCACCCCTCTTGTTTGAGAAAAAAATTTTGAGAAGAAGAATTCGCATCTCAAGTGATCAGCCAATCTCACGCGATTGTCAATTTCAAACACGTGATCGTCAATTTTAAAGTAAGACGCTCATCAAATGATTGTGTATTTCAAGTAATGGCATATTTCAAATGAGAGCGTATCTTAAACGAGAGTGATTTTAAAGGATGATTTAAATGTTGGTGAGGTTGAAATTAATTGCCAATGTTGGGGGAATCAAGGGGTAATCAATTATAGGTAAAAGCTTGTAATATTTTTGCCGAGCTCAATATATTTTTAAGAGGCCATTTAGGTTGCTAAAGCGAGCGTGTAGAATATTTATAGCTTGAAAGGGCCTTGGGACTTTAAGGGCTTGTTAAAGCACTAAAGGTTGCGCGAAAAGAGTAAAAAGCAGTTTGAAAAGACTTGAAAAGGGCTGCAAAAAGGGAGAGAATATCAAAAAGGAAGAAAATGCGAAAAAGAAAAAGATAGGTAAATGACAAAGAAAGTATTGCTGAGAGTGTTGTTTTTAGGAGTGCTGTTTTAAGTCAAATATTTACTTTTTTGTGATAAAAAATTTTTAGGGGATAATGTGTTAAAATTCCTTAACTTTGGTGCTTTTTATTAAGGAGAATCAGCATATGGGGTTTATCCAGAACATGCTTCGTCGTCCACTGATTGTGGTCTTTTTTGTTTTGTTGAGTGTTGTTGGTTGTGCCAAAAAGAATTTCAATGAGGCTGGTGGCATGCATTCTTCTATGGGGGATGCAAATTTTAGTAGTGCTGCAAGTGGTTCAACACAAGATTTTACGGTGAATGTGGGAGACCGTGTTTTCTTTAGTCTTAATTCTTCTTCTATTGAGCCTGATGCTGAGCATGTTTTGAAGCGTCAAGCCGAGTGGTTGTTGCGTTATCCTCATTATTTTGTTACTGTCGAAGGGCATGCTGATGACCGTGGAACACGCGAATATAACTTAGCCCTTGGGCAGCGCCGTTCTATTGCTGTTCGCGATTATCTCGTTTCTCTTGGGGTTTCTTCACAGCGGATGAAAACAATTTCTTATGGAAAAGAAAGACCTGTTGCTGTATGTGATGATATTTCATGTTGGAATCAAAATCGGCGTGTTGTTTTGACAATCAATTCCGGAAATGGGGGTTATTAAATCTATAAGCGGTGGATTAAAACCGTAGGTCAATGGTGGTCAAAGAAGTGAAATCAATGGTCTATTGAGATCATTAACAATTATTTAGGGGAAAAAAAATTTTGCATGCTGGGCGCAAAAAGAGCTGGAAAGCTGGTTTTTTGTATCAATTATCATTCTGGCATGCTTGCGTTTTTACATTAATTGTGGTGGTTTGTTTCTTTTGGCCTGTTCAAAGTACACCTCAAAATGCTATTCAATTTTCTGATCACGGTTTAAATTCATATTATGGTCACAGTTTGGGCGCATTGGTTGCCCACAGCATGGATCCATCTCTCCCCCAGAGTATGGATTCGGCTTTTGATCAGAGTTTGGGTACATTGGGTGCCCAAAGTGTGGGTCCATCTCCCCCCCCTTCGAGTATGGATCCATTTTCTGATCTCAATTTGGGCACATTGAGTGCCCAAGGCATGGGTCCATCTCTTCCCCCGAGTATGGACCCGTCTTCTGGTCAGAGTCTGGGCATATCGTCCGCCCACAGTATGGACCCGCCTCTCCCCCCGAGCAGGGGTCCATCTTCTGACCAGAGTTTGGGCACATTGGTTGCCCAAAGCATGGGTCCATCTCTTCCCCCGAGTATGGACCCGTCTTCTGGTCAGAGTCTGGGTACATCGTCCGCCCATAGTATGGACCCGCCTCTCCCCCCGAGCAGGGGTCCATCTTCTGACCAGAGTTTGGGCACATTGGTTGCCCAAAGCGTGGGTCCATCTCTTCCCCCGAGCATGGACCCACTTTTTGTTTACAATGTAGATGCGGGGCAAAAGGTGGCTGCGGATCGTCAGGATACTCTTCTGAAAGACAAAGATTTGGATCTTCTTTTGCGTGCAATACAGGGGGTTTTAGAGCGCGATAAACGAGGAGAGAGGGAAGAGCGTTTGTTTCGGCAACATTTGCTTGATCTTTTTAATCAAGAGGGCTCTTTTCGTTATTATTGCCCTTCGAATAACCCTTATTTAAAAGAGACAGCTTTAAAAGAGACAGCTCAGGTGATTAAGGGGCAAGGTGGAAGCCGGGATGAAAGTCAAGAGAAAGCGGTTCCAGCTGGCAAGTACAGTTACAGTAAAGAGCAAGGGAGGAAAAACAAGCACAGTGGAAAAGGGGATAAGAGTGGTGCTGTTGATGGTATGGATGATGAGCGTAAAAATGGCATAAAAGCAGGGCATGGTGGGCCTTTACAGCGTGGGGAGCAAGAGCGTGAAAAGGGTGGTGCTGCCAAACAGCTAGACGGGGATGAAGATCAACGCTTATTGCCTAAGAAACTGTATAGAGAGGGCTATCATTTTATTCTTTCTGCCAATTATGCTGAAGCTGAAAAAGCTTTTTGTGCTTTTCACAAGCGTTATAAACAAGACCCTTTAGTTGGTGATGCTGTTTTTTGGTTAGCAGAATCTTTGCTTGGGCAAGAACGCTATCATGAAGCCGCGCAGGTTTATTTGTATGTATGGTATACGTATAAAAATACCTTATATGGTTCTGAAATTTTGCTAAAATTAGCGATGAGTGTTTCTGCTCTTGGTCAAAATAAAGCAGCTTGTGATGTTTTTGCTGACATTCCAAAACACTACCAAACGTTAGAGTGCGTTTTTTGTAAACGTCTTAAACAAGAACAGAGTCGTTCTCAGTGCTCATTCAATTAGCAAAAATTTTTAAGAAGTCAGATTTTACCCATTGTCAGAAGTTGATTGTGGCAGCTTCTGGGGGGGGTGATTCGCTGGCTTTGTTGTTTTTGCTTAAAGATTATTTTAAGACACTGCTTTCTCCCCCTGAGATTATTGTTGTTACGGTTGATCATCAATTGCGTGAGGAATCAGCGTGTGAAGCTCAGAAGGTGGCAGAGATTTGTCGCGCTTATCAGATTAAGCATGTCATTGTGCGGTGGGAAGGCACGAAGCCAAAGACAGATATTTCTCAAAAAGCACGTGTTGCACGGTATGATTTATTGTTCCAAGAAGCTGAAAAACAGGGTGCAACGCTCATTATGACAGGGCACACTCTCAATGATCAGGTTGAAACCTATTACATGCGCTGCCAACGTGTCTTGAAGGGTAAAGCTGTTTCACAAAAGGGGGGGCGGGGTGATGAGGTTTTTGCTTTAAGATCAAAGGGTGAGGGGGTTATTGGTGTAGAGCAGGGTGATGAGGCTGCTGGTGCGCAGTGTGGTGTTGAAGCTGCGGGTGTTTCACAACAGGGGGGGTGGGGTGATGAGGTTTTTGCTTTAAGATCAAAGGGTGAGGGGGGTGTTGGTGTAGAACAGGATGATGAGGCTGCTGGTGCGCGGTGTGGTGTTGGGGCTGCGGGTGTTTCACAAAAGGGGGAGCGGGGTGATTATAATAATACATGGGAGGAAATGGGTGTAACAGGCCCGTTAAAAGGCGCTAGTGTTTTGAAAGACAATGGTGAATTGATTGAACGTGGTTTGTCTTGTATTGCGCGTGAGGCATTGTTGCGCCGAAAAGTGCGTTTGATTCGCCCATTACTTGGCATCAAGCGCGATACTTTGCGTGCTTATTTGCGTTTGCGAGGAATAGAGTGGATTGATGATCCCACGAATGATGATTTGCGTTTTGAACGCGTACGTGTGCGTCGTTCTATTCATTTTAAAGACTTTTCCGAGGTTGCGCAAAAGGTCAATGAAGCTGCATTAAAACGGCGTCAATACGCGCAGATGATTGCTGATTTGATTCTAGCCTTGGATATTGTTGTTAAGTATGGGCGATGTTTTATTAAAAGGCCTGAGCCTTTTTTATGCCGTCATCCTGGTTTTCCATTTGTTGTGGGGTTATTTGCTGTGTTGATGGGGGGTAGCCCTTATTTGCTTGCATCTCAAAAATTGAATGCTCTTAATCAAAAATTGTGTCTCCACTCTTTAGAAAAAAAGCGCTTTACTTTGGCTGGGTCTCTTATCGAATATAGTCAAAAGGGGATTGCTTTTTGGCGTGAAGCTCGAAATATTCAAGAAGCAATCATCCTTCCTGGGCAAACCTTTTTATGGGATGGGCGCTATCAGATCACCAATCATGAGAGAGATGCCCTTAAAGTGCGTGCAGCTGATCTTGTTCATTTAAAACAGTTTTTTAGGTATGGAAAATATTTTTCCAATACTCATATAATTGGGGAGGGTGAGGTGATTGGGGATATGGTTGATTTTGAAGCTATGGTTGATCGTAAACGACCTCATTTTCCTTCGTTGCAATCTCTTCCATTGGTTTTAGGGGCCAAAGGTATTGATATTCCAGAGCTTTCTCACCTCTCTTGTTGCCATAAAGTGACTGTGCAGCGCATTCTTGCACCCTTTAATTGGCTATCGTTGCGTGAAGATGCCGCTCTTATTAATGTTGTAGAACCTTTTTTTAACATTACATGAAAACATTATGTGAAAAAGATGCAGAAAAATCGTTTTAAAAAATGATAAACATCTCATTCATGTCTTGGCAAGGCGTGGACAAGATTATATGTTACTCATAATTCTATAAAAATTTATATCTGATAAATGGACTGAATATGAATTCCAATTACCGCTCCCTCATGATTTGGGGGCTCATTGCCTTAGTACTCATTGCGTTATTTTCTTTCTTTAATGGAAGCACCCAGCGGACTGGGAATAGTGAGCTTTCCTATTCTGATTTTTTAAAGAAGGTTGAGAATAACGAGTTTACAACTGTGACTATCCAAGGTCAAAAGTTAACAGGACATACGGCTGATCGTCGAATCATTTCAACTTATGCACCAAGAGATCCCTCTTTGGTACAGAAGTTGGAAGATAAGAAGGTTAATGTGAAGGCTGTGCCTGAAAGTTCTGGGAATAGTATCTTTCTCAATTTATTGTTCTCTCTTCTTCCTGTTATTATTATCGTTGGGGCGTGGATCTTTTTTATGCGACAAATGCAAAATGGATCACGTGGTGCAATGGGGTTTGGAAAATCAAAAGCAAAATTGCTAAGCGAGGCGCATGGACGGGTCACCTTTCAAGATGTTGCTGGTGTTGAAGAAGCAAAGCAGGATTTACAAGAAATTGTTGATTTTCTACGTGATCCACAAAAATTTCAGCGTTTAGGGGGGCGTATTCCCCGTGGGGTTTTACTTGTTGGGCCACCAGGAACCGGGAAAACCTTGCTTGCACGCTCTGTTGCTGGGGAAGCTAATGTTCCATTTTTTACCATTTCAGGGTCAGATTTTGTGGAAATGTTTGTGGGTGTTGGGGCAAGCCGTGTTCGTGATATGTTTGAACAAGCTAAGAAAAATGCTCCTTGCATTATTTTTATTGATGAAATTGATGCGGTTGGGCGCCACCGTGGTGCAGGACTTGGCGGTGGAAACGACGAGCGTGAACAGACATTAAACCAGTTGCTTGTTGAAATGGATGGGTTTGAACCTAATGAAAGCATTATTTTAATTGCTGCAACAAACCGGCCAGATGTGCTTGACCCTGCTTTGTTAAGACCAGGGCGTTTTGATCGACAAGTTGTTGTGCCAAACCCTGATGTTGCTGGGCGTGAGCAGATCTTGAAAGTTCATGTGCGCAATGTGCCTTTAGCACCCAATGTTGATTTGAAAGTCTTGGCAAGAGGAACACCAGGATTTTCCGGTGCTGATTTGATGAACCTTGTTAATGAAGCTGCTTTAATGGCTGCAAGCCGCAACAAAAGAGTGGTGACAATGCAAGAGTTTGAAGACGCGAAAGATAAAGTCATGATGGGGGCTGAACGCCGTTCAACCGCTATGACACAAGAGGAAAAAGAGCTGACTGCTTATCACGAAGCGGGGCATGCTATTGTGGCTTTAAATGTGCCTGTTGCTGACCCTGTTCACAAAGCAACAATTGTGCCAAGAGGAAGAGCTTTGGGGATGGTCATGCAATTGCCTGAAGGCGATCGTTATTCCATGAGCTATCGGTGGATGATTTCACGCTTGGCGATTATGATGGGTGGAAGAGTGGCCGAAGAATTAAAATTTGGAAAGGAAAATATCACATCTGGTGCGGCTTCTGATATTGAACAAGCCACAAAATTGGCACGTGCTATGATCACAAGGTGGGGATTTTCTGATATGCTTGGCAATGTTGCTTATGGCGATAATCAGGATGAAGTTTTTTTAGGTCATTCGGTTGCAAGAACGCAAAATGTCTCTGAAGAAACGGCACGCATGATTGATGCGGAAGTTCGTAGACTCATTGATGATGCTTATAAAAGTGCAACAAAAATTCTTACAACAAAAAAGAAACAATGGTTTGCGTTGGCGCAAGGCTTGTTAGAATATGAAACATTAACTGGTGCAGAAATTAACGAAGTGATTGCGGGTAAACCACCTTCACGCACACAGGGTAATGATCATGTGCCTTCACGTACTTCATCTGTGCCTAAGACAGGTGGTAAGGGTGGAAAAGAAAAGCCCAAATCTTCTATTGTGGAAAAGAAAACTGATGTTGCTGAGAAAAAGGTGCGTAGTTCTAAAAGTGCTTCTAAAAATACGCTAAAAGCAAATAATGACAAGAAGGTGAAAGCAAAGAGTGATTCTGCGAGCAATCCAGATGCTTAGAAATGGGTAAATAGTGCTCAATACAAAAAACTTCCCTTTAAGATTTGAGTAAAGCAGTAAGCAGGAGGTTTTGCTGACTTTAAGTCGAAGATTTTAACAATAAGTGAGAGGTCTTTGGCTGGGTGTGTAGACTTTCTTGTGCGTGCAGATAAGTTTTGAAGAGATGGAAGAGTGTTAAGGTGTTGCTTTAGTGAGTTATCTATTGGGAACAGGATTTTTGTGCGTGGGTAAAGGTTGTTTATCTTAATAGATTCGTGCGAGAGGCTGGTTTTTTTTTAAAAGATTGATGGCTTTGTGAGGAGGGGTCTAAAGATTGGGCCTGAGGAGCAAGGTTTGTAAGGAGTGGTTGGTAATTTGGTAGAATTGATAGGGGCATTTTGGTAAGCTGAGTGGTTTGTGGTTTAAAGGGGTGATAGCTTGAGGGGGCGATGATTCCTGAAGAAGTTGTGGTAGAGTGGTTGGTAATTAGTTTGAAAGGTTGATAAGCTGAAGGGGCTTGAAGAGCGAGGTTTGTGAGGAGTGGTTGGTAATTTGGCAGAATTGGTGGGGGCATTTTGGTAAGCTGAGTGGTTTGTGGTTTAAAGGGGTGATAGCTTGAGGGGGCGATGATTCCTGAAGAGGTTGTGGTAGAGTGATTGGTAATTAATTTGGAAGGTTGATGACCCGAAGGGGCTTCTGGGTGGAAAGGGAAAAAAGATGGCGCAAAAATATTTCGGAACAGATGGGATTCGGGGGAAAGCCAATTGTTTTCCTATGACACCAGATTTTGCCATGAAGGTGGGGATGGCTGTGGGTGTTTTGTTTCGCTCACAAGGGCAGCCGTGCCGTGTGGTGATTGGTAAAGATACTCGATTGTCTGGCTATATGCTCGAAAATGCTTTAGTTTCAGGATTTACTGCTGCTGGAATGGAAGCTTTTTTGCTTGGGCCTGTGCCAACCCCTGCTGTTGCCATGCTTTGCCGTTCTCTGCGAGCAGATATTGGAGTGATGATTTCTGCTTCTCATAACCCTTATTACGACAATGGAATTAAGCTGTTTGGCCCTGATGGTTTTAAGCTTTCAGATAAAATTGAAGCAAAAATTGAACAATTACTTGAGAAAGATCTTTCACATTCTTTAGCAAATTGTGCAGAAATTGGGCGTGCAAAACGGGTTGAAGGGGATATTTACCGTTATATTGAATATGCAAAACGCACGCTGCCACGTGATGTGCGTTTGGATTCTTTGCGCATTGTGGTTGATTGTGCCAATGGTGCTGCATATAAGGCTGCACCACTTGCTTTATGGGAATTGGGTGCAGAGGTTATTGCGATCAATAATGAGCCTAATGGTTTTAATATTAATCAAGAATGTGGATCCACTGATCTGACTTCTTTAAAAGAGAAAGTTCATGAGGTGCGTGCCGATGTGGGGATTGCTCTTGATGGGGATGGTGATCGTGTTTTAATGGTTGATGAAAAAGCCCAAACCGTGGATGGTGATCAATTAATTGCGGTGCTTGCTGAGCATTGGCACAAAACTGAGCGGCTGCAGTGCAATGGTGTTGTGACAACCATTATGGCAAATCTTGGGTTGGAGCGTTTTTTAAATGCTAAGGGTTTGGATTTGGTGCGTACTAAGGTTGGGGATCGCTATGTTGTCGAAGCAATGCGTGAGAAGGGTTATAATGTTGGTGGGGAAAATTGTGGGCACATTGTCTTGAGTGATTTTGGAACAACAGGTGATGGGTTGGTTGTTGCTTTGCAGATTTTAGCGTGCATGAAAGAAAGCCAACTTTCGATGAGCGAGCTGTGTAAGCGTTTTGAGCCTGTGCCCCAAATTTTGAAAAATATAACAATTAAAGATAAAAATGTGTTGAATAAATCTCCGGTCAAAGCTGCGATTGATCAAGTGACAGAAGGGCTGGGAAAAGAAACACGGTTGGTTATTCGTGCTTCTGGAACTGAGCCGTTGATCCGTGTGATGGTTGAAGGTGATGATACTAAAGCCATTGAAACTATTGCGGCAGATATTGCAGATGTTATTGTGCGCAATGATCGTGTTTAGAGTGCTCCAAGGGTGGATGTAGAATGCCCTTCCTGGGGGAGGGGGTGTTTTAAGAGAGGTCTAAAGCGCCTTATCTTGCGCGGGATTTTGGATGGTTAAGGATTATTCTTTCCCTTAAAGGCTGGTGAAAACAGGAAACAAATCGCGGCTATAGGCTGAATTAAATCAATTTCATTCCGTTTATCATTTTAATGAGGGTAATGGGGGGTATTTTATTCGTATCCTTTGTGTGCTGAGGTTTTTTCAATATTTTATGAGCAAGTTTGATTTAAAGGTGTGTGTGCTTTTGCACAAGGTGAATGTGCGGGGAAGGAAGATGGGTGTGTGGGCTTTGGCTGAGCGAGAGGCTTAGGTGTTATTGTGGTGTGTGCTTGGTTGGAGGGGATATTGAGGTTGAGTGCGTTTGAGGAATGATGCGAGCTGTGGGTTTTCTTGAGGGGTCAGTGCGCGTGGGAGAGGTGTTGAAGGTAGTCAAGCATGAGGGGGGTTGGAGATGTGCTTTGAGAGGGGGCAGATGTGCTCTTGTGGAATGGTTGTGCTTTTTGCAGAGGAAAAAGGCACATTCTCTTAGTATAGAAAGAATGTGCCTTTGGGGGGTGAATCACAATAGCTATATGTTTTAAAAGTGATCTTTTTTATCTTTTTGCCACAAAAAGTAAGCTGCAAGTCCCAAGGCTGGTAACCCTAATTTAACAAGAGGCAAGTATTTACCCAGCATTGCGATGCTGGAAAGGGTTGACTCTGTCATAAACTTACGGTGCTGTTCTTCATAGTGTCTTTGATAGTTGCGTTGTTGATATGCTTTGAAAAACCGACTTAGCAAAACACTTAATCCTGCAACAAAAAACCAAATGAATACCATTGTTGTGGCTGCACCAACTGGGTGCATCACTAAACACAAAGCAAGGAAGCTTAAGACATTTAAAAATACTAGAGCCATCAATAATGAAAACCCAATAATTCCACAGCAAATTGCTTGGATACGAATCTGTTTGATCGTATTTTTGAGATTTCCACCAGTCAATTGGTACAGTAAGGATACAATAGACGTTTGCATGAGTTAACGGCGGATCAGGTAAGAGAGAACAAAACCAATGCCCGCTGCAACCAAAACGCTCTTGCTAGGATTTTTGCGTACACATCTGCTTAAGTTATGTTCAAAATCGTTTAAAACATCTTTGGCTTGTGATGCAATATCTTCACCATTGTCTTTTACTGAAGCGTAGAGTTTTGTTGCTTTGTTTTTGGCTTCACTTAATGTGTTTGAACCAAGGTCACTTAGTGCTGAGGTTATGTTTGCCATTTCACTGCGTAATTGTTTCAATTGAGCGTGCAGGTCTTTTTCTGTTGATGTTGCTCTGTCATCTGCTGCTTTGTTGTTTGCCATAATGATTCTTCCTTCTTTTTCTTGTGTTATTTTTGATTCATGGTGAAGGCCATCACCTGAGTCAAAGATTTGAACATTCGTTAGTGTTTAACGCCCCCAAATCATATTGGTTCCATGCTTAATACAATTTATAAGTGTATTTTTTTATAAATATTGTTTTTCCTAGAGATTCTTAACGGTATAAGGCAGATTACGCAAAAAAACCTTGAAAAAGAGGACATGATGGCATGGACAAAATTTTTATGATTCTTTTTTTCATGAAGTTTTGCGGCAGTCTATGCCCCCCTTTGTGATTGAGTTGTTAGGTTTTATAGATAAACCTATGGTTGTATATGCGAGCCTTTAGGGAGTGTGAGCTCTCTTTAGGAAGAACGCATAAGTGCATGAGGGGAAGTATGCGTAAGAGAGATATGCGTGAGAGGGAGAAGATGTACTGTGTGTGATGGATTGGGTGCGTGCGAGAGGTGTGCGTGAGGGGATGCTGAGGTGTGAGAGGGTGAGTGAGGAATGAGATGGTGAATGAGGGGTATGTGAGTGTATGGTTGGGGCTTTGGTTTGAAAGGGTGGGAATGAGCGGGGTAGACTTGAGAAGAGGAGTAATGTGTGGGGAAGGGGGGATGAGAGCGAGGAGGTTGTGAGTGTTGTGTGGTGTGCGAGCTTGAAGGGATGATACGAGCTGAGCTGTGGGTGCTGTTGTGGGATTAGTGTGAGAGGGAAAGGTGGTCAGGGTAGTCAAGTGAGGGAGGGTTGGGAGTGTGCGCTTGAGGGGAGAAGGAGTGCTGTGTGGGATAGGTTAGGTGCGTGAGGGAGGTGTTGCGTGAGAGGTGTGAGTGGGGGATGCTGTGGTGTGCGAGCTTGGAGGGATGATACGAGCTGAGCTGTGGGGGCTGTTTGTGGGATTAATGTGAGTGGGAAAGGTGGTTGTGGTAGTCAAGTGAGGAAGGGTTGGGAGTGTGCTTGAGAAGGGGAGAAGATGTGCTGTGTGGGATAGGTTAGGTGCGTGAGGGAGGTGTTGCGTGAGAGGTGTGAGTGGGGGATGCTGTGGTGTGCGAGCTTGGAGGGATGATACGAGCTGAGCTGTGGGTGCTGTTGTGGGATTAGTGTGAGAGGGAAAGGTGGTCAGGGTAGTCAAGTGAGGGAGGGTTGGGAGTGTGCGCTTGAGGGGAGAAGGTGTGCTGTGTGGGATAGGTTAGGTGCGTGAGGTATGTGTGTGCGTGATAGGTGTGTGAGTGGGGGGGATGTTGAGGTGTGAGAGGGTGAGTGAGGTGGTGAATGATTGGGTTTTGTGAGTAAAAGTGATGGCACTTTTTATTATAAACTGGACTTGATTTGTCTTCTTTTATTTTTTATAACCATTTTAAAAAGGAGGGGTGGGGTTATTTTGGAGATTTGTGAGAAACAATGGAATCTGAAACAGGGGCTTTAGATAAGAGTTTTACTTTATTTTCAGCGGGTGATTTTTCTCCCTTTTCGATGTTTATGGCTGCCGATGGGGTTGTGCAAGCTGTGATTGTTGTGTTGATGCTTGCTTCTCTTATATCTTGGACAATTGCTCTGGCTAAAATTGTTGAAATAACGTGGGCAAAACGCAAGGCACATCGTGCGTTGCAGTTTGTTCTAAATGCTCAAACTTTCACGCATTTGACCTCTGATTTCAAAAATCAGCAAGAAGCGAATTCGGTCTTTCTGGGGGCAGGTGCAGTTTTTTTGGAAGAAACGCTCAAAGAGGTGAATCTTTCTACTCAGCAGGTAGTCTTCATCAAGTTTCAAGGTACCAGAGAACGAAAAGATGACGATAGTGCTTTGTGTGCTTTCAATGAGGGGGTGAAAGAACGGGTGCATTTGCTTTTAGCCCGGTGTGTGTTGGCGGCTACAAGACACATGGCTTGTGGGACTGCTGTTCTTGCAACTATTGGTGCTATTGCGCCTTTTGTTGGGCTTTTTGCAACCGTTTGGGGGATTATGAATGCTTTTATTGGAATTGCTCAAACTCAGACAACGCGCTTGGATGTTGTGGCGCCGGGAATTGCTGAAGCTTTGCTTGCAACGGCTATAGGGCTTTTTGTCGCTATTCCTGCTGTTGTTATGTATAATGGTTTAACGCGTGCTCTTAATGGATATCGAAATGATTTAGGAGATATTGCTGCGGCTATTGAAAGGCTTTTGAGCCGTGAACTCGACCAACAAAGACAGCAAAAAAGCCGCAAACAATGAAAACAGACTATCATAATGAATATGAGGGCGATGATTTTCAGGTCCAAAGTGAGATCAATGTAACACCTTTTATCGATGTTGTTTTGGTGCTTCTTATTGTGTTTATGGTGGCTGCACCTTTGGCAACATCTGTTATTTCTGTTCAGTTGCCTTCTGTAACAAAAACGCCTGTTTCCCAGCCTGATAAGCCTCTTTATATTACCTTACAAAAGGATCATTCTTTTTATGTTGGCGACACTCTTGTGGAGGAGGGAGAATTTATTGAGATCTTGTCTGGGGAAACTCAAGAAAATTTAGAAACAAAGATTTTGATTCAAGCAGATGAAGAAATTGACTATGGCCGCGTTGTTAATGTGCTGGATCAGTTGCAAGCAGCCGGATATACCAAAATTGGTCTTGTGGGAATGCACAAAACTTTAAACCATGGTGAAGGGAGAAATGGTAGGGAAGAAAACAGGGGTGATAGGGGAAATAATGGTGAGGGAGAAAATAGGGGTAATGGTGATAATAATGGCAAGGGCGGTGGTAATAGTGAGGGGGATGGTAATGGGAGCAGCAATGGTGAAGGGGGAAATAGGGGCAATGGAGGAAACAATGGTGAGGGGGGTAGCGGGGGTAGCAAAGAGCCTGCAGCAGATACCACGTTTTCTCATGAATAAGGTTTTTTTATGAGCCTGAAAAAAGAAGAGCCTTTCTCTTGAAAATAGTGGGTGAGCTGTTTTTTAAGATAAAAGAGCTTTCGTTTTCCAGAAGTGGAGAGGGGATTGTTTATATTACTTGCATGGTGATGGGAGAGGCACTCTCTTATAAAAAGTGCGCTAAAAGGTTGCGTTTAAAGGCAGGAGAATAGGTTTTTAAAAACGCTAAGAACCCCAGCGCACCTTACACAGGAGCGGGGGGAGGGTAGATATTAGGGCCGCGGGGGATTATTAATTGTGCCCTGTTGAGCCAAACCCGCCTGTTCCACGCCCTTGTGTGTGGTTTCCTTCATGTGTTTTACATGAGGTATTTTCCTGATCTGGTTTGATGACACGTACATCGACTTGAGTAACAGGTGCGATGACTGTTTGTGCAATGCGCATTCCACGTTGAATGGGAAAGTCTTCTTGCCCTAGATTGATGAGAAGAACTTTCACTTCACCACGGTAGTCACTATCAATCGTTCCGGGGGTGTTTAAGCATGTAATACCATGTTTTAAAGCCAAGCCAGAGCGTGGACGTATTTGTGCTTCATAGCCAGGTGAGAGGTGGAAAATTAAACCTGTGGGGATGAGGGCACGTTGCCCGGGAGTTAAAACGATTGTTTCATTTTCTGCCAATGCTGCCCGCAAATCAAGACCAGCAGAGCCGGCTGTGGCATATTGGGGAAGATCTAAATTTTGCCCGTGAGCAAGGCGTTCTACCGAAAGGGTAAGCTTTTGTGAAGGGGCGGAGGAAAAATCACAAGAAGAGGTAGAGGTGCTCTTTTGGCTGTGTGCATGAGCATTAGGGGAAGGGTGAGACGAAGTGGAGGAGGGATGAGACATAACGTGGAGTTTCCAAAATATAAATGACAGCGAGCCACTTTAACAAAAGCTTCCAAGCAAGACAAGCCGGTAAAGGTGTGTGCTGATGAAGGGGCTGCTGATGAAAGGCTTATCGGTGGGGGGTGTGTTAGTGTGGAGGTTTGTTGATAAGGGGTGCTAATGAAGATTTATCGGTGAGGTACAAGGAGCATGAAGAGGGGGGAGGAAGGTCACAAGGGGTGCTGCTCTTTTGGCTCATGTGCATAAGCATTGGGAGAAGAGGTGAGATGAGGTGGGATAGGGGAGTGAGGCAAGGCGGTTGGATGAGATGGAAAGAGGGGAGGTGGGAGAAGCGTGGCATAAGGTAAGAGGGAGATGAGGTGGCGAGGTAGAGAGGGAGGTGGAAAGAGATGAGATGGGAGGAAGGATGAAGTGGGAGAAGAGGTGAGATGAAGTGGGATAGGGGAGTGAGGCAAGGCGGTTGGATGAGATGGAAAAAGGGGAGGCAAGGTGGAGGAAGGTGAAGAGAGATGAGATGGGAGAAAGAATAAAGTGGGAGGAGGGATGAGGCGGTGCGGTCGAGAGGGAGGTAGAGAGGGAGGCAAGGTGGTTTGGTGGGGTGGGAAGAGGCAAGGTGGGATTGTTTATATACTGCCAATGAGGATACCCGTTGCAAGGACTAAGGCTCCACCCACGATAACTTGGAAAGAAGCGCGCCAGAAAGGTGTGGCCATAAATTTATTTTGGATCCAGACAATAGCCCAGAGTTCAAAAAATACGATAAGGCAAGCAAGGGTTGTTGCAAGGTAAAAGTTGTCAATAAGATAGGGAAGAGCATGGCCTAGCCCCCCAAGCATTGTCATGACGCCGTTGGCAATGCCTCTTTTAAGTGGAGAGCCACGCCCCGATAATTTTCCATCATCATGGGCTGCTTCAGTAAAGCCCATTGAAAGACCTGCACCAATTGCAGCAGAAAAACCTATCAAAAAAGTTTGATAGGTATCACCTGTTGCAAAGGCTGCTGCAAAAGTGGGGGCAAGGGTTGAGACAGACCCGTCCATTAGACCTGCAAGGCCAGGTTGAATCCACGTTAAAAGTGTTTGTTTATATGCTTGCGTTTGTGATGAGGTGGTTTGATCTTCTTCTTGTGCTGTTTGAAAATTTGTTTCATTGCTCGAAATGTCTGAAAGAGTAGGCTCATCAGATGAAAGCTCTGAGGTTGGTGCAGGAATATTGCAAGCTGTACGCAGAGATTCTTGAAAATGCTCAAGCTCTTTGGTGCCCATTTTGGCAAAGATTGCTGCTTGCTCTGGACAATGCTCTTGTAGAGCTTTGGCATATTTTAAATAAAGTGCTGCTTGTTCTTCTTGTAATTTGAGAGCATAAGCGACCATTTCTTGGCATAAAGGGGGGTCAAAAGTGTTATGATGTGAAGAGGGGGAGGAGGACTTTGACATTGTTGCTCTCATTATTAGAATAATTCTAAAATGTAGGGGGCATCAAACAAAAGTCAAATTTAGATATCGTTGGGTTGGATATCAAAACTCAAATCTTGGGTGTAAAATCAATCTTAAATGTAAGGTCTAATTTGGGATGTAGAGTCAATTTTAAGTGTAGAGTCAATTTTTGGGTATAAAGTGCCCTTAAAGTTTAGCTGCACTGTGGGGGTGCGGGTTGTGTTGCAAGATGGCAGTTTGGGTTGTGGGTGGTATGTCTTGTGTTGTAGGTGTTAGGGTGTGTAGGGGAAGGGATGCGCTTAAAAAGCGTGTGCGGGTGTGTTACACGGGTGGCGCGTGTTGGAGGGGGGGATGTGCCTTGTGTTAGAGGGCGGTGCTGTAGCTTTGCAGGTTTTTGCTTTATGGTGTTTATTGTTCATCCATCATTTGAGAGGAGCCCTTTGGATGCTACATACAGACTAAGGAGCATGAACAACAAACTGGCAAGGACATTCCACCCAGCAAATGACAGAAAAAGAAAGCGCACTGGTGCTTGAGCACAAGAGGGAGATGCTGGAGGCTTTTCCAGTGAAGTAAAAAGCTGGTCTACACCTGTTGTGAGTGTTGTTGTATTTAAGCTGCAGTGGGCTGGTGCTGGCCAAAAGTGATATTCAACACCGGTATGATAGATTGCAAGCCCAAGGCTTGTTGCCATGAGCACAAAAACGCATATAAATAAAAACCGTACCAGAGAAGACAGGCAAGAAACCCATGCTAAAAGGCCTGCTAAGATTAAAAGCGGGAGAGCACCGTAATAGGGCAGGCGCTCAAGCAGGCATAAGTGGCATGGAAAATAACCACCGATAATTTCAAAGCTTAGTGCGATAGCCAGTGTGGCGGCAAGGCAAAGGGTTAGAAAAAAGGCCCACAAACTTTGCTCTTTATTGCTTTGTTTGCGATAAAGATGTTTCTTTATAAAGCATTGGCAAGGCAAAGAGGCATTCATTTTAACAATTCCTTCAAGTAGACGAGGAAATGATTTTAAAAAGCAGAGTATAATTTATAAACTAAGAGGTTATAGACTAACAAGAGAATAATCAAACCAATGGGCACAAACCATGTAAAGTGACGAAGGAGCAGATCGATCGCTTTTTGACCAAAACGTCGAATAAACCAGGCAAAAAGATAAAAACGAGCCCCACGCGCTAAGAGACAGATGACAATAAAAAGCGGGAGAGGTACGCCCATGACCCCTGATAAAAGCGTGACAAGCTTGATGGGTGGAAAATGGAAAAGCCCTGATGTGATCAGTAAAATTACGAGAAATTTTAGTGTTGCAGCATTTTGAAATGTCTGAAAACTTTCATATTTACCGTAGAATTCTAAGATCGGTTTGGCGATGGTATCGTAAGCATAAAAACCTATGATCCAGCCAAATGCACCACCTAAAGTGGAACACAATGTGCCAATTAATGCATAGTGATAGGCTTTTTGCGGGCGAACAAGCGCCATTGGAATGCACAAGGCATCAGCCGGAACAGGAAAAAAGGAACTTTCAAAAAAAGCAATAAACCCAAGCCAATGTGGTGCTGTGCGACGCTGTGCTAATGATACAACCCATGCTTTTAATTTGTTTAACATCATGGTTTTAAAGCCCCTATAGTATAGTTTCCCCTATAGTTTTTTGCACATACTTTCAAAATTAAAGCAGGTCAATTTGATGGGTTAAACATGATGCATAGACTTAAAAAAACAAAAGTCCAGTTAAAAAATGAAAGTCCAGTGTTGACGAATCTCTACTTCTTCATATAGTGCAAGAGAAAAGGGCACAAGCTTGCCTTATGTCTTGATAAATACAGTGTAATAAAAGCTGCAGTGTGCGGGTGTGGTGGAACTGGTAGACGCGCCAGACTCAAAATCTGGTTCCGAGAGGAGTGTCGGTTCGAGTCCGACCACCCGCACCATAGACAAATTTCTTCCAGGCATGGATTTTTACTTGGGTAAATGAACGGGTGCGTTTATTTGGGGAATCTGAGGGCGTGTGCTGTTTTTCAATTTAGGTGAGTGGGGGGAGGGGGTAGGGATTTTACCCCCCTTTGGTTGAGTGAGGGGGCTGTTTTGGAGTTGGAGTGGGGAAGCGGTTTGTCTCGTAGTTTGAGAGTGTGAATGAAGGTTCGGTTGCTTAGGAGAGGCCCGAGGGCGTGTGCTGTTTTTTTCAATTTAGGTGCCATGGGGGGAGGTGGTAGGGATTTTACCCCCCTTTGGTTGAGTGAGGGGGCTGTTTTGGAGTTGGAGTGGGGAAGTGGTTTGTCTTGTGGTTTGAGAATGTGAATGAAGGTGCGCGTTTATTTGGGAGAGACCCGAGGGTGTATGCTGTTTTTTCAATTTAAGTGAGTGGGGGTAGGGGGTAGGGATTTTACCCCCTTGGTTGAGTGAGGGGGCTGTTTTGGATTGGAGTGGGGGAGTTTTGATGCATTTATTTAAGACTATTTAAGTTTTCGCATAACCCCAATAGGTTGCCATTAGGTCTAGACAGTCGCGCAAATGATCGGCAAGAGAATTTTGCCTGCGTTTTACAGGGCTTAAGTCTTTGATTGATTGGTTATAGCCGATTACTTGCTCAACAAGTTGATAGCCAAGAACACCCAGTTGAATCTTAATCGCTTGTAATTGATCTGTTGCTTCCATTTGGCGTTCAAGGGTATCTGTATAATAATGGCCGCCATCGACTTTTTGACGAGTGTAATCGATGCCCATGTGTGTGTTACCTTGTTGTATGTTCCAATAATAATAAAAGCGTTCTGCTGCTTTATATTGTGCTTTGCTGATGTGTCCTTTTGCATATAAAAGGGCAATGGGGCGACTGTGGGCGTCGGCCACTACAACAATGGTGCGTGGGTTGCTGGGGCTTTCTTGATGGGTTGGTTGAAAATAAGGATTGCTTGTTTCGATAAGCATTTCTTCTGTTTTTAGGTGGCCAATGTGCTGGTGTTTTGTATATGGGTGTGCATAATTTACAGTGTTTTTTTTGAGTGCATTGGTATTTTTATCGTGGTGATATTTCATTGCTTTCCTCCTTTAAGATGAAAAATGTGTCAGAAGATTTTCAAATGGAAATGAAAGGGATTAAATGAGAATGAGTGAGGGGCTTTAAAGTGGGAGGGTCTTTTAAATAAGGATGGGGGTTTTAAGAAAATGGGAGGGGATGAGTGAACATAAGAGGGTGGTTGGTAAAAATGATAGGGGGTAAATGAAAATGAGGGGGTAAATGAGGGTGATGAGCATGAGTAAAACGGGGGTGAATGAATGAGACTGAGGGGAATGAGTAAAGAATGATGGGGATGGGTGGAAACGGGGTTTTAAGTGAGAAAAAATTACTGAAATGGTGTGTGTTAACATGGGCTCTTTATGGTGTGAGTGTTTTTTACGCTGTGGAGTGTTTTTAAGGACAGGGGAGTATTCTTTAGGGGATGGTTTTGTTTTTGTATGGTTTTGTTTTTAAGGGGTGATCTGTTTTAAAGGTGTGGTGTGTGTTGGGTGGTGGGTTGCTTTAAGGGGTGGGGCAAGGCTGCATTGTTGGGCAGGGTTGTAAGAGAGGGGAGGTTGTGTTTTTCTTTTGTGATTGTGGGGGTTGTGTGTTTGTGTGCTCTTGGGGTTGTGATGAAAAATGGAGTTGTGAGGGGGGATGAGAATGAGGTTGTGATGAGGGGTGTTTGTCTGTGAATTCAAGATAATGGCGTGGTTCTTGGTGGGGTGTTGAAGAGCAACGGTAGCGGTAGGTTTTAGGGTCAAACCAAAGACCGATTTTTCCTTCAAAATCGCCTGAGCGTTGTTTGGCGATGTTCATAATTACCCCGGGGCGGGCTGCTAGTTCAGCTTTTTCTGTTGCACGTTGGGCTGAAAGAATTTTATCCTCTAAAGAGCGGTTGCGCCAGATTGTAATGATATTAAATGCATTGGCTCCAATTTCTGAGGCTCCTTTTATATCTTCAGTGCCAGGAATATCTCTCTCTATACCACTTTTGCGTGCATGGGCGACAAGGTGAACGTGCACGGCATTTAAAATTGCCCAGTCAACAATTTTATAGACTGCTTGTTCTTGCCCTGTGTAGTCATCTGCAGCGATGCCAAGGCGCATCAAACTATCGATAATAAATTGATCGCAACCATATTTTGCACGGCAATAGTCAAAGACATCAAGCAGGGTTTGGATGTCTGATTTGCCTACGTGCTCATACAAAATGAGACCATCATCTAAAAAATGAAGAATTTGTTCGATCATGGTTTTTGTTGGTTGGTTATCTCCCCCTGTTTGTCTGATTAAACGGCGAAGCGATTGTTCCCCCTTCATTTCGAGTGAGGCTAAACAAAGACGGCTTTTTTGCGCAATCCAATGGACAATACAGTCTGATAACAATTGGCTTTTGCCAGCACCACTTGCACCGCTCCAGAGGGTTAATTCTGCTGGGCGAAAATACAATTTGCCATTTAACTTTGGATAGGGAAGTGTATAACCAAGATGCTGTTTGGGAGTGGGCCAAAACAGCTCGATCACCTGGTTGTGATAATCAGATGCACGTTTTAATCCCTCTGGTGCAAAGCTTTGGGCTTTTGAAAAAGCGGCTTTTATGGTTGAAGCCTTAACACCTGATTTTAAACAGTCATTGGCATCTTTACATGGCAAGTGGACACGATAACACCGGTGGCGACCAAGCCTGTGGGCAATTTCAAGGGCGGCTTCTTCACCTGGTTTGTCCATGTCGGTTGCTAAGAAAATTTTCTCGAAAGGTTCTAGGTGATCAAATTCATTTTCAATCCAAGCGTGTTTGCCCCCTTTGCCCCCTCCAAAGGGGACTGATAGGGCTGGGTACCCATAGGCTGCTAATGAAAGCGCATCAATTTCACCTTCGGTGATAACAAGGGTGCGCTGTGTTGGGCAAAGAGCCTGCCAGCCAAATAAAATCGGTTCACAATGAGAAGCTGTGGGTTTTGCTTTTGCGCCTTCTTGTGCAGTGCGCGCTTTTACCAATGCAAGCGTACCATCGGGTTTATAAAATGGAAAAATGATCTGGTTTCCATCTTCTTGGATGCGATAACGTTTTAAGATATCCAAGGGGATATGCCGTTTTGTGTGTAAATAATTTTTCACCTCATGGCGGGGTTCGCCCCCTTTTGGAACAGGGGGAAGGCGATAGGAATGACGCGGGGCCATAAAGGGTTTTGGGCGTGAAAGATTTAAGTAAGAACGGGCTTCATCTAATGCTTGAGAAAGGCTGATTGCTTTAACAGCACACCACAGGTCTAAAAGGTCACCGCCACTTCCTTCTGCAAAATCATACCACAAACCTGCTTTGCTGCCCTTTAAACAAAGCGATAAACTTTGACCCGGTTCACCTTGTGTGCTGCCCACAATCCAATCATTACCGCGTTTTTTTCCTTGTGGGAGAAGCATTTGTGCAACCGATTCTGCTTGAGATGCAAGCTTTTGTTTGATTTCAAAAATCGTGCTCATGTTCCCCTGCTTGTAGTCGTCTATATCGTGTTTGTGTTGTGTTTGAAGTTTATGTTTGTGTTGTATTTGTATGGCGCTTAAAGTTATGTTTGCATTGGTTTTCTTATGTTGCTTTGTTTGTTTGGTTGTGTTGGCTTTGGTTTTTAATTTGGGTTTTTGTTACTTTGCTTGATAATTGATAAGGTTACGGTAAAGGGCATCTTCTTGAGTGCTGTGAGGCCGTGTGTTTGAACCAGATGATAAAGCGCAAAGCTTTTCTTGGTTTTCTCTTAATCGCTCGATTTCACGCCGATACCAATTGCGCCATGTGGCTGACCAGTCGACCTTTAGGGCTTGTTTGCCGCTTTTAGCATGCCAATAGTCGCGAAATTTCTTTTCTTGCCAGCGGGCTTGTTCTTCGCTTAGACCTTCTGAGATTGCTGCGTGAATGTCACCCACCCAGTTGGCAGGAAGGCGGTGGCCTTTCAAACTTTTTGTGGAGGAAGAATGCGCGCTGGATGAGAGGGGGGTGGATGATGAGAGGGCGGTGGAAGAATGCGCGCTGGATGGGCATGGAGCGGTCTGCTCGGTGGGATGTTCAGCAGGGTGCTTTGTGGAGTGGGGGGTTGTTTCAGAATATGTGGTGGCAGAATCTGGTGCAAGGAGCCCAGTGGATGAGAGGGGAGTGGTGGAAGATGAGAGTGCGGTGGAAGAATGCGCGCTGGATGAGAGGGGGGTGGATGATGAGAGGGCGGTGGAAGAATGCGCGCTGGATGGGCATGGAGCGGTCTGCTCGGTGGGATGTTCAGCAGGGTGCTTTGTGGAGTGGGGGGTTGTTTCAGAATATGTGGTGGCAAGGTCTGGTGCGAGGAGCCCAGTGGGTAGGAGCTTGGTAGGGTAGTGCTCGGTGGATGATGAGTGGGTGGTGGATGAGTGGGTGGTGGATGGGCGTAGAGCGGTCTGTTCGGTGGGATGTTCAGCAGGGTGCTTTGTGGAGTGGGATTGTGTGGGGAGATGTTTTGTGGAGTGGGGTTTGGTATCAGAATAGACATCCTTCTTTTGTGAAACACCGTTAGGTGTTTCTTTTTCTTCCTTCTGAGCTTTTGAGTTAAGTTCATCATCTGTAGGGCATGTGTTGAGCAGATGTTGAATTTTTGCATTGATTTTTTTACGTTTTTGTGCTGAAGAGCGACCTGCAGAAGATTTTTGTTCAAGCAATTGTGCACGCTCACGAAACACATTTTCGCATCGCTTATTCCATAATCCACAGGTTAAATTTAAAATTTTGCCTTCTGCAATCAACATTTCTAAAACACTGATAAAAGTTCGCTTATCACAACCGCAAAGGCGTGCTAAACGTTCTTCTGATAAATCTAAAGGACGGCCCCTTGCATAAATTTCATTAAGAAGAATTGTATAAATTCCAATTTCGTGCGCACGCATTCCACGTACCCCACCTAAAAAGTCATTTTGATACCAGCAAACATAAGGAAGTGTAGACGATTCATAATTGGGAAATTCAGATTGTTCAGCTTGTTTCATGGGGGGGATAAGCTTTCTTAAATGAGGGGATAAACCTTTTTTAAGGTTTCGTTTTTTGTTTAAAAGGTTTTGATTAAGGCGGCTTTTGTGAAAGAAAAAAACTAAAAACAGCCTTTTTCTTCCTCCTTAATGCGCGCAATCAAAATTTACGATTTTGTAAAATGTTTCTGATTTGTTTTGGTTTTGTTTCATTTTGTTCTATTATTTGTTAGAGTGTTGTATTCATTTTTGTATTTCTCTTAAATCATCTGAAAGTCAGTCGTATTTACTAGAAGGGATGGAGTTTGCAATTTGAGGTTGCATAAACTGTAAAGGATAAATAATACATACAGAAGACATACAGGCTTTGGAGGTGGGCTGTTTGTATCTTTTGGGGTGTTTCATTGTTTTTTGATAAAATGTAGAATTCACTCCCTAAAATAAAATTTATTTATAATTTTATATCCTCTTTAAAGGATATTGCAAGTCAATTTTATGAAAGACTGTGTATTTTATTGAAGACAGCTAAGGGTGAGACTTATGAATATTGATGGTTGGCGTCATAGATTAAATGAAGCACTTATAAAAAGTGGACGATCAAAGCGCTCTATTTCCCTTGCAGCAGGAAAAGGAGCTGGTTATCTCCACTCTATTCTTTCTGAAGGGAAAGACCCCACGATTGAATCGCTTGCAAACGTGTGTCAGACAATTAATGTGAGTATGAGCTATATTCTTTATGGAGAAAATCCTGCCCCTGAAGATCGGGAATTTATTGATCTTCTGGCAAAGGTTTCTCCTGAGGAACGACAGGCAATTTTAACTCTCTTGCGCAGACCAACTGACGAAGTAAAACCATAACAGCTCTTTGACTTTCAGGCTCAAGATTTCCCCAATACTGTATCAATTTTAAATCACTCATTTCAGCTCTCCCAATCTGTTTGTGTTTATTGACTCATCTGTTTTTGCCTATTTATTGTGCTCTTTTGTTTGTTTTTGTGTCTATTTAGAACAAATAGAGAACAATGTGAAAATGGGATAGAAAATTAGTCAATTTTTACGCACTGTTAGAATGTTCGTAAAAATTAAAAATATATCTTCTATTAAGGATAAAACAATTGACATATCTCCCATAGAGGAGATAAGACTAACGCTATATTTGACTATGTCAAGACAGAGTTTAGCTTTATCAACTGTCTGAGGGAGAAATTTATGAAAGACATTCCATTCGTTAAAGAGGATGAAATCCTCATCATTCTTGGTGAGGATGCAGATGATGATGTTTACGTTGGGCCTATTGATTACCTTGAGGAGGTTTTGGACCTTATGGAGCAATGTGATGCTGTTCAAAGATTTTTACGGCTCGATTTAAAGACTCTCCATGCTGATGATGTGAGTGAGCAAGTTGCTGAAGTGTATATGAAATGTCACGATCTTGATGAGCAAGATGGTTACTTTCATCCCTTTATTCTCGATAGTGATGTGTATCATGAGTATTTAGAAGACAAGGCTACCCGTGTGTATCAGGATAGTGTCTATGGGTCTTATGAAGAGCAGCATCGCTTGCGCCCGTGTGATGTTTTGGACCGTTATTGGAGGTAAATTATTATGGCAAACTATCTTCAAACAATTTATCATGGGGTTCCCCTTTATTATGCTGGAACTCTTCGCAACACGATTAGGCTTGAACCACAAAAACACAAGGCAGTTCCTTTTATTTCGCGAAAGGTTGCTCAGCGTGTTGCTTATAATTTGAGCTGCCGTTCACCCCAAAACGATTTTTATGTAGTGCCATAGGTTGGTTGCTTTGCCCCCTCTCTTAAGGGAGATTTTCTTATAGAGAGGGGGGAATCTTTATGTATGGGGCTTTTATAAGGGGCCGTGTTTGGGAGGGCCCTGTTCGAGCGGGTTTTTAAAAGAGCATATGATGGGGGGATGAGGCTGGTGCGAGTGGAGAAAGGGGTATGTAGATTGTGTTGGTGAGAGGAGGATGGCGTTTGGAGGTGAGGGCCCTGTGCATTGGTGAAGGAAGATAAGAGCCAGGTTGGGTTTGCCGCGGTGGTGGGGTAGTTGTTTGAGGTAGTACTGGTGGGAGGATTAGGTGAAGTGTGATGGTGGCTGTGGGAGATGGTCAGATGGCTGGGGCATTAGTGTGAGAGGTGGGTTTGGGAGGGCTCTCTTCGAGAGGGATTTTTAAAAGAGCGTATGGTGTGGGGTGTTGAGGCTGGTGCGAGTGGAGAAAGGGGTGTCGATTGTGTTGGTGAGAGGAGGATGGCGTTTGGGGGTGAAGGCTCTGTGCGTTGGTGGAGGAAGATAAGAGCCAGGTTGGGTTTGCCGCGGTGGTGGGGTGGTTGTTTGAAGGTGGTACTGGTGGGAGGATTAGGTGAAGTTTGATGGTGGCTGTGGGAGATGGTCCGGGGGGGTGTGGGAAGAGATGTGGTGAGGCCAAGCATGAGCTTTGGGGGATGAAATCTATGAAGAGCATGGGTTGGAGAGGAGGGGTGTGATTTCGGCAGGCTGCATGAGTTTGAGAGGCCGCATAGAAAGTGTGTGGTGAGAGAGTGTGGGAGGTTATGGTTTGGCAAGAGAGTAGAGGAGTAGGCACCTTTTATTGATGGAGGAGATGTTGGGGAAGCCGGAGATCAGGCTGTGTGCCGGTGGTGTTGTGGTTGTTTAAGGTGGTACTGGTGGGAGGATTAGGTGAAGTTTGGTGGCGGCTGTGGGAGATGGTTCGGGGGGGTGAGAAGAGAATAAAGAAAGGGAGATGGAGAGAAAATGCCAATTATTATTGATTGTGTTCAAGGAACAGATGAATGGCGCCAGGTACGCAATGGTTTGATTACAGCTTCTTTGTTTGAGATGGTTATGGCGCGCAAAAGAGATGGACAAAAAACACAGAAATATCACTGTGTGATGATGAAACTTGCTGGAGAAAGAATCACAGGAAAATCTGTAGAAGAGGGGACAACACCATCTATGCGACGTGGTACACAGTTGGAACCAAGTGCACGCCAGCTATATGGGATGTTTACGCAGACAGAGCCTGAATGTATTGGTTTTGTTTTAGCTGATGATCGTAAGAAAGGTTTTTCGCCCGATGCTTTTATTGGGGAAAATGGTTTGTTGGAAATTAAAACGAAAAAACCTGAAATTTTGATCCCTCATTTTTATCAAAATATATTTCCTGTTGAGCATAAGGCACAATGCCAGGGAGGGTTATGGATTGCTCAACGTGAATGGGTGGATTTGATGCTTTATTGGCCTGATATGCCGCCTTTAATTAAACGTGCTTATCGTGATGAACCTTATATTCGTAGGCTTGAAGCTGAAATTAACCGTTTTAATGATGCTTTGGAAAATATGGTGCATAAAATTCAACAAGCCGACAGGGGGTTCTTCACAATAGTGCGAGGAAACGGGCCTAGAGAGATGCGTTAAAAGGTGGATCTGGAAAGGTTTAGCTGTGTTGGTAGTGGGAGGTGGTTGCTTAAAGGTGTGCCAGTGGGAGGTGAGGGGGAGAGGTCAGGGAGGTGAGGGGGAAGATTTGGCCCTTTCTTCTAAGGGAATTTTCTTTGGAAAATGGCTTTTTTATGGGGGATTTAGGGGGCGCTTGAGAAGGGCTATATCTGGCAAGAACGTGGCAAAGAGGGGTGGCAGGCAGATTGCGTTGGTGGAGGAGAGAGGTTGAGGGGGGGTGGAAGATTGGGCTGTGCCGGTGGGGGAGGTGGTTGCTTGAAAGTGTGCCGAGGAGAGGAGGCTGGGGGTTTGAGAGGATGAGCGAGGTTTAATAGCGGCTGTGGGAGGTGGCTTGGGGGATTGGGAAGTTGTTTGATGAGAAGAGGCTGGGGTTTGAGGGGATGGATGTTGGATGGCGTTTGAGGGTGATGATTGGGTATGGGGAGATGTTTAGAAAGAGTGTGGAAAGGAGGCGCAAAGCAGATTGCGTTGGTGGAGAAAAGGTTGAGGGGGTGGGAAGATTGGGGTGTGCCGGTGGGGGAGGTGGTTGTTTGAAGGTGTGCCAAGGAGGAAAGGCCGGGGAGGTTGAGGTTTGATGGTGATTGTCGAGAGATTGGGAGATTGTTTGATGAGAAGAGGCTAGGGGATTTAGTGTGAGGAGAGGGGATGGGAGATTGGAAAATTTGGAGGGGAGAAGAGGCCGGTGGAATGGTGCTGCGAGAGAGGATTGAACTCTCGACCTCTCCCTTACCAAGGGAGTGCTCTACCACTGAGCTACCGCAGCACTTGTCAGTCTTTGCGCTGCCTTGTGCCATATTGTTATAAAATAGGCAAGAGAGCATTTATCTCTTCTTGCAAGAAAACGCTTCTTATGGCATGACGTAGACGTTTTTTAAAAGAAATTCTTGACTTAAAATGTATTATTCTTCCAAAAGGTTATAAAAGCAAAAAGCTTGTGAAAGCTAAAGGGCTATAAGAGTTATTGCAAGGGTTGTAAAAGTTATTGCTATGACACATCAAAACCAGAATACACAAACAAAAGATGCCCAAAATGATAAGAAAAAACAACGTGAGCGAAGGCTGACAAAGCAATTGCGCGACAATCTGAGACGACGAAAAGAACAAAGTCGAAAACGCTCGCAAGAAGAGTGTACAAAAGAATTTTCAGTTTGCGAAAAAGAACGCATGGTTTAAAAAATGTGACGCCATTGTTTACACCATACACCAGTGTGGTTTTAATGAATGAGTGCTAAACCATGAGCAAAGAATCACTGCCCCAAAAATGACATTATTGTGAAAAGAGATCTCAAAAAGATAGAATATATGATGGGATAAGGTAGAGTAGAATAGACAGTAAGGTAGAGTAAGATAACAATAGGATAGAGTGCAAATACGATGGATTCGATTAAAATTATTGGAGGAAATACACTCCAGGGGGTTATTCCTATTTCGGGCGCTAAAAATGCTGCTTTGCCTTTGATGATTGCAGCATTGCTTACCGAGGAGACATTGATTTTAGACAATATTCCTCATTTGAGCGATGTTGAGCTTTTGATCCGAATTTTGAATAATCATGGTGTCGGTTATGCTGTTGAAGGACGCAAAGTTCATAAAGATTGTGCCGATTCAAGAACAATCCATTTTACTGCAAAAACAATCACATCAACGCGTGCTCCTTATGAACTTGTGACAAAAATGCGTGCAAGCTTTTGGGTTATTGGGCCTTTGCTGGCACGGTGCCGGGAAGCAAATGTTTCATTGCCTGGGGGATGTGCTATTGGAACAAGGCCGGTTGATTTTGTCCTCGATGGGCTCAGATGTTTAGGTGCACAGATCACCATTGAAAAGGGATATGTTCATGCCACAGCACCCCAGGGATTAAAAGGGGCGCAATATCAATTCCCTAAAATCACTGTTGGGGGAACGCATATTATGCTGATGGCTGCTACCTTGGCACAGGGCACAACTGTTCTTAAAAATGCAGCTTGTGAACCTGAAGTGACAAACCTTATTCAAGCACTCAAAGCGATGGGGGCTAATATTACCGGGGAAGGGACCTCAACCCTTACAATTCATGGGGTTGAAAAATTGCACGGTGCACGGGTTGGTGTGATTGCTGATCGAATCGAGGCAGGAACCTATGCAATGGCTGTGGCAATGACCGGTGGACAGGTGTTGTTGAAACATGCAAACCCTGATCATCTTATTGAAGTGCTTGAAGTGTTGCAAAAGGCGGGGCTTACTATTGAACACAAACCAGATGGTCTTGAAGTTACCCGCGATCATACACAAACAAAGATTACGCCAGTTGATATTACAACTGCCCCTTTTCCTGCTTTCCCAACTGATCTTCAAGCACAATTTATGGCCTTGATGGTGTGTGCTCAAGGGTGTGCGAGGATTACTGAAACCGTTTTTGAAAATCGATTCATGCATGTGCAAGAATTGGTGCGGTTGGGTGCGCAGATTACGCTTGATGGAAACACGGCCATTATTCATGGAACCGATCATTTGCAAGGGGCACCAGTGATGGCTACAGATCTACGTGCTTCCGTTTCTCTTGTTATTGCTGCACTTGCTGCACAAGGAGAGACAATTGTAGGCCGTGTTTATCATCTTGATCGTGGGTTTGAACGGTTGGAAGAGAAATTGTCCAATTGTGGGGCCAATATTCAACGTATAACGGCTTGAGTAATGCTCTCTTTAGGGCGTTCTTCGAGGGGATTTTTTCTTTGATGGGGCCCATCTTCGAGGGATGTTTTTTAAAGAGCATGAAAGGCAAGGGTGCAAGGCTCGTGCGAGCGAGGGAGAAGTGCGGGGGTTGGGGAACCGTATTTTGAGGGTGAATCTGATGGGGGCGTGAGTGTGAGAGGTTGCATAAAGTTGGGGAGAAAGGGGATGAGGTTTTGAGTTTAGGAAAGGAGGGGGCTTTAAGTTCAGGAGAGGAGCAGGTTTGGAAAAGCCCTGTGGGAGAGGGAGGTGTGGGGCATGAATGGGGGATGGGGTGAATAGGATGCTGGAGAAAAGCTGGCCAGGGGGCTTGGGAGAAGTGTGGTCTTATAGCTGAAAATTTTCGGGGAGCGCTTCCCAGAAATCTGGAACCTCATTCTTTAAACGGGGGCCTAAGCGTATGGCTGAAACATGTTGGGCAAGGCCTGTGCGATCTGAGAGTTCAACGGCAAATCCACAAAGTGTTACCGGGCCTTGCGCGGGTTCATAACGACTCCGTTTTTTCTTATAAAGAAAACGGTATAAAGGCTCTTCCTTATCCATACCAAGAGAGGAATTGTAATTTCCGCACATTCCTGCGTCTGATAAATAAGCGCTGCCTCCTTCTAAAATCTGTGCATCAGCTGTGGGGATATGTGTATGGGTTCCTACGATGACGCTGACGCGACCGTCAAGAAAATGGCCAAAACATTGCTTTTCACTTGTGGCTTCTGCATGAAAGTCAAAGATAATAGCGTCTGCTTGTTCACGCAAAGGGCAGGCGGAAACAATCTTTTCAGCTGCTTCAAATGGATCGTCGGTGGTACACGGCATGAAGACGCTTCCCAAAACATTGGCGACGAGAACTTGCGCTCCATTTTTTGCTGTTATGAAACAAGAGCCTCTACCAGGGGTGCCTTGGACAAAATTGGCAGGACGTAAAAAACGCTCACTATAAGTGGCAAATTTCAAAGTTTCTTTATGGTGAAAAGCGTGATTGCCTGTGGTGACAACGTCAACGCCTGCTGCTAAGAGATTTTGGTACACATCTTGCGTGATGCCAAAGCCATGAGAAGCGTTTTCACCATTTACAACAACACAGTCAAGTTGCCAATGTTCAATGAGTTGGGGAAGTGTGTGACAAACAGTAGAGCAGCCTATTTCCCCCACAATGTCTCCTAAAAATAAAAATCGCATAAGGGTTTTAAGCATAATTTAGCGTTCTATAAAACCCTTTTCTGTGAAAATTTTCTGTAAAACAAGGTCATGCTTTCTTTCAGGGATAGACTCCACTTCCTGACATGAGAAGCTTAAGCCCCATAAATGTACACGGTGCCCATGTTTTTGAAGATGCTCAATGGCGCGATCATAGTAGCCTGCACCATAACCAAGGCGGTGGCACTGGTTATCAAACGCACAAAGCGGCACGATGATCACGGTGGGGGCGACAACTGCATTATTTGCGCTGGGGCCAAATGTGTTAAACCGCATTAGCTCTAGCTGTGTTGTTGATGCAAATGTTCGAAAAACCATTGTTGTTTCATCAATAACAGCGGGCAGTGCTACATGCCCCCCACGCGATGAGACAAAATCGAACAAAGGGCGTGGGTCTATTTCTGAATGGATTGGCCAGTAGCCGGCAAGAATTGTATGTGAACAATCCCCAGTCATTTGTTCAAGATAATGTGCGATGTGGGAACAGGCACGGTGCGAAAAGGCGGTGCGCTCATGTGCACAAAGGGCATTACGCTGTGATATGCCAAGAGTACGCAAACGTGATCTCTCAGACGAAATGGATTGCGAACGTTGGGAGGTTGTGGGCATTGTTCAGTTTGTTATCTCTTCAATCAATAAAAAGCAATCACATTTGAAAAATGTTTTGGGTGGGGACGAGCTGGTTATTTCAATCAGTATAAAAGAAAGGATGGGTAAAAGGAAGGTGTTACAAAGACAGATGTATAGGAGGAAGAGCGGGTGTGGGCTTTTAAGGGTAGATTTAAGTGTGCTTGTTGAGGGGATGTTGGCTTAACATTGGTGTGTGGGAAGTTTTGTGGGGGATGGGCGAGGCTGGTGCGAGCAAGGAGGGGGCAAGGTTGTGGGGAGGGCATGTGGGTGAGGAGTGGAAACTAGAAGTGTGCGGTGAATGCTCTGGGTGATGGGGACGGGGTTCATTCGTGTTGTGGAAGAGTATTGGAAGGAGAGGTGGAGAGAGTTGTTGGTGATGGGGAGAGGAACATTGGGTGTCGTGGGGGCTTTTCTAAAGGAGATTTGGGAGTGTTTTGGGGAGGAAGGTGAGCTACGTTGGTGGAGGTGTGAAGATGCGTGGGAGCAGGCCAAGAGTTTGTGGAAACCAAATTGGTTATACCGGCTGTATAGGAGGCTGGTGTAAAGGTATTGGGGGGGTGGTGGGGGTTGGAAGGATGGATGTGTTGGTGTGGAGGAATGCTGGAGGGGGAAAGGTCGCTAGAGGGAAAGGAAGATGACTAGGGGGGAGAGGGTATCTTGAGTGGAAGGGAAAATGGTGAACCGCAACGACCGATGGAAAAGTTTGATTCCGAGGACCTAGGCTACTAGGTGGGTGCCGTGTGAAAAGGCCCACGAGCCTTTTCAGGGACAGCTCCCTTGGGAATCAATAAGGTCTCAGGAATATGTTATTTCCTATCGAGAAGCGCAGAACACCACCTTTCATTATAGGGTAGTTTAATGATTTCTACTAGAAAAAAATTATTTTATGATTTTTTAAAATGGCTCAAATATTTTGATCAAAATCTTTGCTTAAAAGCGTATCAATACGGTTTTGGACTTGTTGCATTTGTGGGTAAAATGTTAAAGCTGTTTTGTAAGCTTTGATGGCAAGGTCTGGTCTTTCTGTTGCTTCCATGACGATTCCAAGCTCAAAAAATGCAATATAATTGCGAGGTTCAAGTTGAAGGGCGTGATGAAGGTCTAGCATTGCGAGTTTGAAGTCGCTTAATTGGATGTGTATCCATGCACGTCTGCTCCAGGCTTCAGCATAGGTGGGGGAAAGTGCAATTGCTGTGTCAAGATAATCTAAGGCAAGGCCATAATTTTCTGCGCTAATGCCTTGTTCAGCCCATGTCATCAAAAGATCAATGGTTTCGCTGCCAGATTGCGACCATAATCGTTGAATTTGCTGACTTATAGTTTTAGCTTCCTTTGCATTGGCGCAGTATTTTAATTCTTTCAATAAACGCACAATCTCTTTTTCTTTACGCTGTTTAGTTTGATGAGCGTGGCCGTGGTATGGCGATTTTTGATCTTCTAAAAGAGTTGCGCCCGCATCTGGTTCACGAGGTGTTGTTGATGGTTGATTCGGGATGAGATCATCCAACGGTAGGAGTGATTGTGGGGAAGGTTCTTCAAATGGTGAAGATGGGGAAGATGCAGCAGAAACAAGTGGAGTAGGTGAAAATGAAGAATGCACAAGTGAAGGCGGTGGTGGTGAAAACGCAGTAAGTAGAGATGGTGTGGGTAGAGATAGTGCGGGTAGAGGTGGGGTGGGTAGAGGTGGGGTGGGTAGAGATGATGAGAGAGAGGACACACTAAGAGAAGGTGGGGGTGAAGTTATAATTGGCAAGGAGGGTGAGGTTGTGGGTGAAGATAAGGCAGGAGTAGATGAGGCGAATGCGAATGAAGGGATATATCCATTACCGTGAGAAAGCAAAAAAAGAGCGCTGACACAGACTGAAATAAATATCTGTTTTTTCAAAGTCTTGAAATACAGAGGAAGAAAATGTGTCATCAAAAAAGATATGTTATAAGAAAAGCTTTGAGAGCCTTCAAAAAGCAAAGTGCCTGCAAAAAACAGCAGGCCACACCATTATTAACCTTGACGTGCTCTAAACCGCGGATTGGTTTTGTTAAGGATGTAAATACGACCTTTGCGGCGCACCAACCGATTGTGGCGGTGACGTGTTTTGAGTGCTTTGAGCGAATTTTTAATTTTCATAATAATCACCGTTTATAACGCATACTCATGATACGATACCCTTTTGGCATCATCATACATAGTTTCTCTCATCACCGCTTTAAAACAACACTACGCTTCTCTTAAAGAGATAACACCATTCATCGCTAATGAATAAGAAGAAAGATAAATTTCTAGCAGGGTGTCTTAATTTTGTCAACTAAGCATTTGCTGTGGAATTAAGGAAAAGAGAGAAGGGTATTGAGTGTATTGTTGAGTAGGGGAGGCTGGTGTGAGGTGTGAAGGCAAGGAGAGCTTGGGGACAAGTGAGGGAGGAGAGGATATGGAGCGTGGGGGTGGAGAAGGTATGGGGTGTCTAGGTGGGTGATGTGTTGGTGGGGAGGAGTGCGGGCTGAGATGTGGTGTGGGGGGTAAGTTGTGGACGCTCTGTTGGGTTAGTGTGAGTGAGTGAGTGGGAGGGATATTAGGGAAGAAGATGGGGGGGAGCGGGGGAGAGAGTGTGTGGGAGGGAGAGGATATGGAGCATGGGGGTGGAGAAGGTATGGGGTGTTGTGTAGGTGGGTGATGTGTGGGTGGAGAGGAGTGCTTGAGGGCGTTGGTGGGAGCAGGCTGGTGGGTGAGGTGCGCTGGTAGGGAAGTTTGTGCTGGGTTGATAAAGGAGCACGGGCTACGGTGTGGTGTGGGGGACAAGTTGTGTGTGCTCTGTTGGGTTAGTGTGCGTGGGAGAGATATTGAAGGCGAGGATAGGGGGGAGCGGGGGAGTGTGCGTGGGAGGAGCAGGTAGGGGTTGTAGGGGAGAAGAATTTAATAAGATGAGGAGAAAAGTGCGTGAGCAAGTAAGTAAGCATTGGTGGGAGAAGTTATGAGTACATTGATATAGAGGGAAGACTGGGGATTTCGGTTTGAGAGAGCGGATTTGGAGGGGGCATGCGGGTGCGGGGGTGTTGGAAGAAAAGGGCTTGAGGGACAATTGAGGATCCTGATGGGGGAGTTTGTGTTGGGAAGAGAATGTAACAAGTGAGGTTGTCGGGGAGGGTAGTTTGAGAGGGAGAGGAGGAAAGTGTGTGGAAAAAGGTGAGTGTTGGTGGGAATAGGCTGTTTGTATCGGTGCGCAAGAATGGTGTCTAGGAAGAGGGGTGTTAAGGGTGGTCAAGAGGCGAGAGGATTTGTGGGTGGGAAGTAGGAGAAGCGTTGAGTGTATGGTGTGCTGGTAGGGAAGTTTGTGCTGGGTTGATAAAGGGGCGCGGGCTACGGTGTGGTGTGGGGGGACAAGTTGTGGGGGCTCTGTGGGTTAGTGTGTGTGGGAGAGGGAGGATATGGGGCATGGGGGTGGAGAAGGTATGGGCGTTGTGTAGGTGGGGGTGATGTGTGGTGAGAAAGGAGTGCTTGAGTGTGTTGGTGGGAGCAGGTTGGTTGTATTGGTGTAGGGGAAATGCTGGAGAAGATGTCGAGGGCTTTGATTTGAGAAGGTGGATCTGGAGGGGAAATGGTGTTGCAGATAAGGGGGTGTTGGAAGAAGAGGGCTTGAGGGCGAATTGGGGTGTGCTGAGGGGGAAGTTTGTGCTGGGGTGATAGAGGGGTGCGGGCTTCGGTGTGGTGTGTGGGAAGGGGGGTGTGTTAAGGGTGGTCAAGAGGCGAGAAGGTTTGTGGATGGGAAGTGGGAGAAGCGTTGAGTGCACGGTGTACTGGGTAATAGGAGGATATAGGTTAGAAGGTAAGAGGAAGGGTCCGGGTAAAGGAGGGAATGCTTGGGAGGGAGAGGGTATGGGGCGTTGGTAGTGAGGGGGAGTTTAGGAGAAATGGGGGAAGCAAACGAGCATTGATGAGAATAGGTTAGTTGTATTGGTGCGAGAGAATGGTGGGGAGAGAAGATGCTAGATTTTGGTTTGAGAAGGCGGGTTTGGAGGGGAATGGTGTGCGAGTGGTAAAGGGAGAGATTGAGAGTAGATGATGGGCGGGGTGTACTGGTGGGAAGGAAGAGCTGTGAGGGAAGGGATCTGTGGATGGGGAGTGGGAGAAGCGTTGAGTGCGCAATGTGGTGTGGGGCTAAGGAGTGGGAAGGATATTAGGGAAAAGGATGGAAAATGAGAGGGGAGTGCTTGGGAGGGGCTTTATGGGGGCAAAGGGTGGTAGATTATGGAAGATGAGGAGAGGGAGTGGCTGGCCCTGTTAATTGGATGACATGACCCATCTTGCGTTCTGGTTGTACAGAGTTTTTACCATATAGATGGACTGATGTGCGTTCTTGTGTGAGAAAATGTTTGAAGTCATCCAAATTATGGCCAAGAAGATTGGTCATTTCACAATTACTATGGCGGTATGTGCTGCCTAAAGGAAGGCCACAAATGGCACGGATATGCTGTTCAAATTGTGAGGTTATGCATGCTTTTTGCGTCCAATGACCAGAGTTGTGTACACGAGGGGCAAATTCATTCACAAGAAAACGGCCATCTGCTAAAACAAAAAATTCAATGCACAAGATACCAACATAATCAAGCGTGCGCATAACCATAGAGCTTACCTCTTGCGCAGCTTCTTGGATGGCATATGAAACTTTTGATGGAACAAATGTTTTATGAAGAATACCATTTTTGTGCTGATTTTCAGGGCAGTCATAAGCAGTAGAAGCTCCCTGGGGTGAGCGGGATGAAACGACTGAAATTTCTGATGAAAAGGGCACAATTTCTTCTAAAATCGAGGGTTGATAGTGAAGGGTGCTTAAAGCTGCGTCAATGGCCTGTTCACTGGGGTGATGAAGAACAACCTGGTTTTTGCCATCATAGCCAAAGCGCCTTGTTTTCAAAATGCCATGTCCACCCAATGCAGACAGCCCTGAAACTAAAGAAGCGCGGTTATGGACGGCATACCATGAAGCTGTGAGAATGCCTTTTTCATTTAAAAAGGTTTTTTCAAGAACCCGGTCTTGCGCAATTTCCAAAGCTTTAGATGAGGGATAAAGGCGTTTTTCTTTCTCAATATAATGAGCTGTTTGGAGAGGAAGATTTTCAAATTCATATGTAACAACATCACACATTTCAATCAGACGATCTAACGCTATCTCGTCATCATAAGGGGCAACGATATGATGATTGGCTGTTTGCGCTGCTGGGCAATGTGCTTCAGGGCAAAGAACAACTGTGTGGTAGCCAAGTTCTGCTGCTGCCATCGCTAACATACGAGCTAATTGCCCGCCACCAATCAGGCCAATCATACTTCCCGGTTGTAAACTCTCAGGAGGATGGGGCATCTAAAACCTCATTCATAGGGTATTCAGCAATATTTTCTGTTTGTTGTTTTCGCCATTCTTCAAGGCGCTTAGCGAGGCTTTCATCATAAACAGCCATTACTGCTGCTGACAAAAGCGCTGCGTTAATGGCGCCTGCTTTACCTATTGCCAACGTGCCAACTGGTATGCCTGCAGGCATTTGCACTATGGAAAGTAAAGAATCTTGACCCGATAAGATACGTGATTGCACGGGAACGCCAAAAACAGGCAATGGAGTTAAGGCTGCAAGCATGCCGGGAAGATGTGCTGCCCCCCCAGCGCCTGCTATCAAAACTTTAAAGCCTGCTGCTTTTGCCCCTTTTGCAAAGTGATAAAGCCGATCAGGGGTGCGGTGGGCGGAAATGATCTGTGAGACATGAGAAATGCCAAGCTGTGTTAAAATATCCGCGCTATGGCGCATTGTTTGCCAATCTGATTGGCTGCCCATTACAATCGCGACGTCAAATGCGTGTTTGGCCATTCCACATCCTTTTTTGTTGCCAGACTTTATGTGTTGTCAAAGGGACCTGCTTTCTTGCTTGAAAGATCCACTTTCTTGCTTTTTAAAAATTTGCCATTCTAAAAGTTTTCCATTTTTTTGCAAAGTTAATTTTTGCACGATCAAAGTAATTTTTTGCAGAGTTGAATAATAAGCGTCAACTGTTTTTCTTTAATTGACTTATCTCAGATTGTACTTTGCAGGAGGTAAATGGAGATAATGGGGTAAGGTTATTGGGTGATGGAAGTGTGCACGGTGTGTGATGAGAGTGTGGGGGTGTTTTTGGTGGGTTGAGTGCGTTTGTGTAGAGGAATGCTGGGGGGATATGCCGGGGACTTTTGTTGGAGGGGATAGGTTTGTGAGGATGGTTCTGGAGGGGAAACTAGAGGTGTGGGGTGAATGCTGGGCGATGAGAGGTTAGGTTTTTTGTGTTGTGAAAAAGGTATTGGAGGAAGGGGCGGGAGAGAGCTGAGGGATGAGGAGAAAAACGTTTAGTGCTGTGTGGGGTGGTTGCGAGTGGGGGAGTGCTGGGGGCAAGGTTGTGGAGAGGGGCTGTGAATGAGAAGGAAGAGCTGCGAGGTATGTGGTGAATGTTGGGCGATGAGAGGCTAGGTTTGTTGTGTTGTGAAAGGGTGTTGGAGGAAAGGGTGGGAGAGAGCTGGGGGATGAGGAGGGAAAGGGTGTGCTTTGTAGGGAAGATTGGATGCGTTAGTGGAAGGTTATGGTGTGAGGGGAAGGGGCGTTGTAGGATTGGAAGGGGATGTTTGGGAGAAAGGTGCTGGGCGTTGAGTGTATGCTGGGGAGGCTTTGGTTGGAGGGGGTGGGTTTGCAAGGGTGGATTTGAAGGGAGAGTGATGTGCGAGAGGGGCATGTTGGAAAGAGGTGGGAGAGAACGATGAAAGTAGGATTTTTAAGATCAAAACTCTTAAATTAAAACAGGCAGGAAAACCCTAAATCAACACTGTTTTGATCATGATTGTTAATAAATGCAAAGGAAAATCTCATTCTTTGTTAAATCCCTGTTCACAAAACCGTAAAAATACGATATGAGTACCCTGCAATAATTTGCGATGTATAAGCAATCAATAAATTTACATTAAATTTGCATTATAAAGTCAGTAAAATAAAAATAAAGTCAGTAAAATAAAATCCAATCAATTCATTATAAAGAAAGCCTTTTATTTATGTCCAAAGAAGAAGTTTTGGAGTTTTCTGGTATTGTAACCGAACTCTTGCCTAATGCAATGTTTCGCGTAAAACTAGAAAATGATCATGAAATTATTGCTCATACCGCTGGAAGAATGCGTAAAAACCGTATTCGTGTGTTGGCTGGTGATAAAATTATGGTTGAAATGACCCCTTATGATTTGACAAAGGGACGTATTACGTATCGCTATAAATAAAGGAATGCAGGGGCTGCTTTCTCAAAACTTTCCCAATTGCTTCAATAAAAGTTCATAAAGTTGCTCAAAAATGCAGAAATTTTAAAACGATTTGGTGCATGTGTTTAAAAATTCCAAGTTGTTTGTGGGGGAAAAGCGGGTCGTAAGCAAAGTGGGGTGTGGCATAAAGTTCACACAATAAAGTTTGATGGTTGCCAAAAAGGTCTGGTGGCTCTAAGAAGTTCCTTTTGTAGGGGAAAGAGTGTCAAAGTAAAGTCAGGTGATGCGTTTTAACGCAATCTGAAAGGGGTTTTCGCTATGGAAATCGATTTGGTACTTGCTTCTGCTTCTCCACGGCGTTTAGAACTTTTAGCGCAAATTGGTGTTAGTCCAAGCCGGGTTTATGCGGCTGTGATCGATGAGACGCCAAAACCAAAAGAACATCCCGCTCATCTGGCTAAGCGCTTGGCATGTGAAAAAGCACTCAACGCTTATGAAAGCCTGTTATGTTCTGATCATGTTAGCGAACATGCTGTGTTGTCGAAAAAATGTCTGATTTTGGCTGCCGATACTGTTGTTGCTGTTGGGCGTGTTATTCTTCCTAAACCCGGTGGCAAAGAGGAAGCTTATGAATATTTGAGCTTTTTGTCTGGGCGTTCTCACAATGTATATAGTGCTGTTTGTGTTGTGAATGAATGTGGGAGAAAAACTGTTCAATTGGTCAAAAGTTGTGTTCGTTTTCGATGTTTGACCCCTTCAATGATTGAGGCTTATCTAGCTTGCCAGGAATGGGAAGGAAAAGCTGGAGGTTATGCTATTCAAGGTAAAGCTGGGGCTTTTGTTACCAATATTTCTGGTTCTTATTCCAATGTGGTTGGTTTGCCATTGGCTCAAACAATGGATCTTTTAACATCTTATCATTACCCTGTTCTCTCCAAGTGGACTTAAAATATACTCTTTAAAAATGAGGAGGCTAAGGTGCTGCTTAGATAGCGTAAAGAAGGGTGGTAGTATGGGGCAGGAAAGTATTGTGTGGTGGGGAGTGGTGCACGTGAAAGGGAGGTGATGTGTGGGAATAAAGGGAAAAGGGAGGTGTGTGAGTGAGGGAGAGCTGGAGGTGTATGGTGTGAGGAGGAGGTGTTGTAGGGCGAAGGAAGTGTTTGAGGGAGAAGTGTTGGGTGCCTGTGTGGGGTAGTGGCAGTGAGGGTGTTGGGGTAAGGTTGTAGGGAGGGGTGTACTCTGTGGAGCGGGTTAGTTGCATCAGTGTGAAGAAATGCTAAGGGGATACCGGGGGCTTTGGTTTGAGATGGTTGATCTAGGGGGAGAGTGATGTGCGAGAGGGAAAGAGTGCTGGGGTGAGGTTGTAGGAGGGTTTGTGGATGAGAAGGGGAATGGTTGTATTAGTATGGAAGAATGCTGAATGATGAGGGTTGGGTTCGTTGTATTGTGGAAGGGTGTTGGAGGAAGGGGCGAGAGAGAGTTGGGGATGAGGAGGAGAAGGTGTGCTTTGTGTGAGGCAGTGGCAGTGTGGGTGGGAAAGTGCTGAGGTCAAGGTTGTAGGGAGGATCTGTGGATGAGAAGGGGGTTGGTTGTATCAGTGTGTGGGGAATACTGGGGAGAATCGGGGGCTTTGGTTTGAGATGGTTGATCTAGGGGGAGAGTGATGTGTGAGAGGGGGATTGCTTGAGGTGATGGACAGTGTGAGAAGAGGAGGCACTGTAGGGTGAAGGGAGTGTTGAGAGAGAAGCGTTGAGCACTTGTATGGGGTAGTGGCAGTGAGGGTGGGAGAGTGCTGGGGCGGGTTGTAGGAAGGGTTTGTGGATGAGAAGGGGTTGGGGGTAGTGGCAGTGCGAGAGGGAGAGAGCTGAGGGATACTGGGGGTTTTGGTTTGAGAGGTAGGTTTAGAAGGGGAATGATGCAGGGGGTGCTTGGGGTGGTGGAAAGTGTGAGAAGAGGAGGTGTTTAGAGTGAAGGGAGTGTTTGAGGGAGAAGCATTGAGCGCTTGTGCGGGGTAGTGGTAGTGGGAGAGTGCTCTGGGGCAAAGTTGTGGGGAGGGGTGTACTCTGTGGAGCGGGTTAGTTGCATCAGTGTGAAGAAATGCTGGGGGATACTGGGGGCTTTGGTTTGAGAGGTAGGTTTGGAGGGAGAATAGTGTGTGAGAGAGAGACGCAAGGAGAGGCGTTGAGCTAGGGTATGATGAGGAGGTTGTGGGGTGAAGAGAGTATTTGGGAGAGAAGTTTTGAGTGCTTGTGTGGGATAATAGGAGTGGGGGAGAGCTGGGGACAAAGTTGTGGGGAGGGGTGTGCTCTGTGGAGCGGGTTAGTTGCATCAGTGTGGAGGAATGCTGGGGGGATACCGGGGCTTTGGTTTGAGAGGTAGGTTTGGAGGGGGAATGATGCGCAAGAGGGGGATTGCTTGAGGTAGTGGATAGTGTGAGAAGAGGAGGCGCTGTAGAGTGAAGAGGCAGGAGGAGAGCTGGGGATGAGGAGGGAGAAGGTGTGCTTTGCGGGGCATGTGGGGTGCGTTTGTAGAGGAATAGGGTGTGAAGGGGTTGCATTTGTAGGAGGGTATGAGCTGGTGGGTACTACTATGAGGTTAGTGTAAGAGGGAAAGGCGTTGGGCGTTGTATGGTGTAAGAGGCTTTGATTGAGGGAGTAGGGTTGCGAAGGTGGATTTACAGGCAGATTGATATGCGAGAGGGGATGTGCTTGGAGTGGTGGAAAGTGTGAGAAGAGGAGGTGCTGTAGGGTGAAGGGAGTGTTTGAGGGAGAAGCGTTGAGTGCTTGTTTGGGGTAGTGGTAGTGGGGGGGGAGAGTTGTAGATGAAGGGGGTGAGAGCTAGAGAGGTGTGGGGTAGTCTAGGCAGGGAGAAGAGAGATGTGGAGTGTGAGGGTGGTATGAGTGTGTGCTTGTGGGTTTTGATTGGAGAGGATGAATTTGAGGGGGTGAAAAGAAGGAGGATGATGTATAAGGAGAAGGAAAATCTATAAAAAGGAGAAGTGATGCAGGAACAATCAACACCACGGCGCCCATTGCGCCCTTGTCCAGAATGCGGGAAAATGTCACAGCAGGATTCTTATCCTTTCTGTTCCTCACGATGCCGGGCAATTGATTTAAATCGGTGGCTTTCAGGTGCTTATATTTTACCGCCACCACCACACAATACAGATGAAGAAGAATAGATGAAGAAGAATAAAAGATTGGCCAAAAATACACGGTTAATTGTTAATGGAGGAGTTGTTAATGGAGTAGAATATACATCACTATCGCGACTGTAGCGGAGTTAAGTGAAAGTGATGGAGTTGAATGAAATGTTGAATGAAATAGAGTGGCGTGAAAGTGGAATAAAGTGGAATAGAATGAGGATAATGAGAATAGAATGGAGTAGAGTAAAAATTGAATAAAATAAAAATGGAATAGATTAAAAGAAGTATGCTGAAATAAAAGAAGCGTTGTAGAATGTTGTAGAATAAAGAAGCGTGTGGGATTAAAAAATATAAAAAGAAAGAACACTTAAAAAAAGTGCGCTTTTTATGCGTGTTATCATGTTTTTCAATAATGCTATTGCTTATTCTCTTTTTATTATACTTGTTATTTGCCCGCCTTTTGCCATGATTGGCACATTTCCCTCTTGCCATGATTATTGTGAGAACCCATATTTTAAGGTGTGATAATTTGGTTACAGTGTGTTCATTTGTTACAGTGGGTGATTGCTTAGTGTTATTGTATGTATGAACAATTGGAGTGTGGCCTTAAAGAGAGTTCTTTAAGTGGTGTTTTTAGGGATAGGCATGTGAGAGTGCAAGAGAGGGAAAAACAATGAACGTGGATAAATATAGCGAACAGCTGCAGATGTTTCTACAAACAGCACAAGGTAGTGCTCTTGCTTGTGATCATCAGCAATTTATGCCTGAGCATTTGTTGAAAGCACTGTTGGAGGATAGTCAAGGTTTGGCTATTTCTTTGATCCAAAAAGCTGGGGGTGATTTGGCCGCGCTTAAAGATGCGCTTGAAGATGCGCTTAATGCTTTGCCTAAAGTGCAGGGTGGAAATGGCCAGCTCTATATGTCGCAGCCTTTGGCGAAAGTCTTAAAAATGGCTGAGGATTTGGCGCAAAAGGCTGGTGATCAGTTTGTGACTGTGGAGCGTGTGTTGCAAGCGCTTGTTATGGAGAAAGCGGCTAAAACTGCCGATATTTTATCCAACACAGGGGTGACACCACAGGCTCTCAATCATGCAATTAATGCGATGCGAAAGGGAAAAACGGCGACAAGTGCGCATGCTGAAAGCCAGTATGATGCCTTGGAAAAATATGCGCGCGATTTGACAAAAGATGCACGTGAAGGGAAACTTGACCCTGTTATTGGTCGGGAAGAAGAAATTCGCCGGGCTATTCAGGTTTTATCACGCCGGACTAAAAATAACCCTGTTTTGATCGGGGAGCCTGGTGTTGGAAAAACTGCAATTGTTGAAGGTTTGGCACTGCGTATTGTTAATGGGGATGTCCCTGAAACGTTGCGCGATAAACATCTTTATGCGCTTGATATGGGGGCGCTTATTGCGGGGGCAAAATATCGTGGTGAATTTGAAGAACGTTTAAAAGCCGTTTTAGCAGATGTGCAAGCTGAAAATGGGCAGATTATTTTGTTTATTGATGAATTGCATAATCTTGTTGGTGCTGGAAAATCTGACGGACCTATGGATGCTTCTAATTTGCTTAAACCTGCTTTAGCTCGCGGGGAGCTCCACTGTATTGGGGCGACTACGCTTGAGGAGTATCGCAAATATGTGGAAAAGGATGCGGCTTTAGCACGCCGTTTTCAGCCTGTTTTTGTGCCTGAGCCCACACTTGATGATACGATTTCTATTTTACGTGGGATTAAAGAAAAATACGAACAGCACCACAAAGTGCGCTTGGCTGATAGTGCTTTGATTGCTGCTGCACGCCTTTCAAACCGGTATATTACGGATCGTTTCTTGCCTGATAAGGCGATTGACCTTATTGATGAGGCTGCGGCGCGGTTGCGTATGCAGGTTGATTCCAAGCCAGAAGAGCTTGATCATATTGATCGGCGAATTTTGCAGTTAAAGATTGAGCGAGAAGCTTTGAAAACAGAAGTTGACCCTACGGCAAAAGAGCGTTTGCAAACGGTGCAAGCTGAGCTTGATACATTAGAAAAACAGTCTTTTGAAATGACGCGGGCTTGGCAGGCTGAAAAGCAAAAATTGGGGCATGCTGCTGATTTGAAAAAAAGGCTTGAAGAGGCGCGAAATGCTTTGGCTATTGCACAGCGCAATGGGCAATTTCAACAAGCTGGGGAATTGGCCTATAGTGTGATTCCTGATCTTGAAAAGCAACTAAGTGCTGCTGAAAATGATGAGCAACGCAACAATTTGATTGAAGAAATTGTGATGGCTGAACATGTGGCACAGATTGTTTCACGCTGGACGGGGGTTCCTGTTGATCGGATGCTTGAGGCAGAACGTGAGCGGTTGTTACGTATGGAAGATGAGATCGGCCAACGTGTTGTGGGGCAAAAAGATGCTGTTCAGGCTGTGGCCCGTGCTGTGCGCCGTGCCCGTGCTGGATTGCAAGATCCCAACCGGCCTATTGGGTCTTTCATGTTCTTAGGGCCAACGGGTGTTGGAAAAACCGAATTAACAAAGGCACTTGCGGCTTTTTTATTCCAAGACTCTAATGCAATGCTGCGCATTGATATGTCTGAATATATGGAAAAACATGCCGGTGCACGGCTGATTGGTGCGCCCCCTGGATATGTTGGATATGAAGAAGGCGGTGTATTGACAGAAGCTGTAAGACGCAGGCCCTATCAGGTTATTCTTTTTGATGAAATTGAAAAAGCGCATCCTGATATTTTTAATCTCTTATTGCAAGTGCTTGATGAAGGGCGTTTAACCGATAGCCAAGGGCGCACAGTTGATTTTCGTAATACTTTGCTCATTATGACTTCTAACCTTGGGGCTGATATTTTAACGGCTCTACCTGAAGGACAAACAACCGATGCGGCTAGAGATGATGTTATGCGTATTGTTAAAGCAGCGTTTCGGCCTGAGTTCTTAAACCGAGTTGATGAGATTATTCTCTTTGAGCGATTGCAACGTAAAGATATGGAAGCAATTGTTGATATTCAGATCAAACATTTACAAAATTTGCTTGGTGAGCGCAAAATTACAGTCCAGATCGAGCAAGAAGCAAAAGAATTTTTAGCAAATAAGGGTTATGACCCGCTTTATGGGGCACGGCCTTTAAAGCGCATTATTCAAAAGGAAATTCAAGATCCTTTGGCTGAAGATATTTTGCTTGGGGCTATTGGTGATGAAACAACAGTTGCTATTATAAAAACTGGTGATCGTTTGGCTTTTTCCCCTATTACGGGTTAGCCCACAAGTGCTTAGAATCAAAAGAGAAAAAGTTAATAAGAGTTGACAAGGTGAACGTAAACTGATATTATTATAGCATAATCACAATTGTATCTCTCATCCATAAATGTTTGAAAATAGGTTTTCGTGGGGATGGTATCTGCCGTGTTATCTGCCGCGCAGGGGTGTGGTGTGATTGTGGTGGCCTATTATAGGCGAGATTTCATAAGACATGATGATTTTATGACAAATGTCGGTGAACAAGTGAACACGGTGAATAAGTAAACAAATGTCGGTGAAATGTTGATAATGTAAGAGTTATCGCGAGTGTGGAAACTACCGGCGATGTAGGGTGTTGACGATATGAGAGACGGGATAAGTTTTGTGCCTTTCTTGTGAGAAGGGGCTGAGGGGTGAATTGTGAGGGGGAAGTTGCTTGCAATTGTTTGTTACTTGGGTGATGAGAGTTTTTAAAGTGAGAGCTTTTTAAAATAAGTTAAGAGCTTTTTGAAGGTGTTTGGGGCGTAGGCGGGCCAGAGAGGTTTTAGTGGCTTATGTCTGGGGTTTGTGCCTTGTGTTTTGTGCGTGGTGTGTTTAGAGCTTTTTTCACTGTTTCAGATTTATCGTGTTTTTATAATTTGCGTGTCATTTTTTGATTAGGTTTTGCGCTTTTCTTGTTATTTGAGTGGGGTTTTGCTCACGGTTTTATGTGTGATTGAGCTTACAGTTTTCTCAAGCTTTTCTGTGATGTGCTGGTGGTTTTGCGCCCTGGTGGGAGTGTTGTTTGCTTGCCATTTGAATGGGGTTTTTGCTCACGGTTTTATGTGTGATTGAGCTTACAGTTTTTTCAAACTTTTCTGTGGTGTGCTGGTGGTTTTGCGCCCTGGTGGGAGTGTTGTTTGCTTGTTATTTGAGTGGGGTTTTGCTCACGGTTTTATGTGTGATTGAGCTTACAATTTTCTCAAGCTTTTCTGTGATGTGCTGATGGTTTTGCGCCCTGATGGGAGTGTTGTTTGCTTGTCATTTGAGTGTATCTTCTGTGGATTTATGGGGGAGATTATTGGCGTGGTGGGATTCATGAGGAGGGGTGACTGGAGTGGTTTTACAGGTCTTTGGGCGTAGGATGCCTTGAGAGGGGAGATTTTTTACCTTTTCATGCGTAGTTATTTCTTTGTGGGGAAATCGTATTATTATTAGTGGGGCGTGTGATTGATACGATGTGTTTGGCAGCATGAAGTGAGAGGGGCTTTTTGTGATTGGGTGGTGCCCATTCTTTATTGTGGGAAGTCCTTATTTTTAGAGGTTATGGAGTTCTTCTTGTTTGGAAACATTAGAGTGCTTACTGATTTTTGATTGGTGTTTAGTTTCGAGCTTTTTTACATAAAACAGGTGAATGAGTGGCTTTGTGTTAGAGTTTATGAGGGCTGCGATAAATTTGTTTATAGCCGATAAAGGAATGTTAATGTGACGAAAGAACAGTCTGTGCCTGTGCGTGGAAGAGGGCGGCCTAAAGGCTCATTGAACAAAAACACGAAATTACTCAAAGATGCTCTTTTGGCGGCTGCTACACAAGCAGGAGATCACTATGGTCGTGATGGCTTGGTGTCTTATCTTGAATATCATGCGATTAATAATCCGGTGTCTTTTTTCTCGCTTTTAGCAAAGGTTTTGCCTTTGCAAGTAAGTGGGGAAGGAGGCAGTGATGTTAAGACAGTGTCGCGTGTTGAAATTGTGCCGGTGGCTCCTAAAGCTGCAGTAACGGATGATCGTAAGACATCTGTTTTTGATGTATGACATTCTAAAATTTTTGCTCTGTTGTTTGTGTGTGAGTGTTTTGTTGGCAGTGGGTTTGTGTTCAATTTCTCGTGCATTTTAGCACTGAATTCTGTTTTTTTATGTGGAGCTCTTGGTTAATGGTGGAGCAGTGATTTTTCGGTGCAACCAGTTTGGCTGTAGGGGTGAGAGGTTTTAATGAAGAGGGCTCGCGTGGCGGGGGAAGTTTTATGGAGTTGTTGAGGGGTTGTGTGTGGTGTTGGAGGACTGCATGCAGTGGAGAGGGGCTGTATGGCATAGTGAGGAAGGCCATGTGGTGAGGAAGCTCTGGTGTGGTTGATGAAGGTCTTATGTAGTGGAAAGGTTTGTGTGGTGAGGAGAGACCCCCGTGTGGTGAGGACGCTCACCATAACGGGAGGAAGTTTTGTGTAATTGGTGAGGGGATGTGTGTGGTGTTGGAGGAAGTATGCGTGCAGTGGAGAGGACTGTATGGCATAGTGAGGAAGGCCACGTGGGGAGGGGGCTTGTGTGATAACTAGAAGAGCTTGTGTGGCAAAAAGGCTCTGGTGTGGTTGATGAAGGTCTTATGTAGTGGAAAGGTTTGTGTGGTGAGGAGAGACCCCCGTGTGGTGAGGACGCTCACCATGACGGGAGGAAGTTTTGTGTAATTGGTGAGGGGATGTGTGTGGTGTTGGAGGAAGTATGCGTGCAGTGGAGAGGACTGTATGCAGTAGAGAGGGGCTGTATGGCATAGTGAAGAAGGCCATGTGGTGAGGGAGGCTGTGCCTTCATGAGGGGATGGATGGTATTGTGCTTGATCTGCTATGGGGTTGGCTTATTCTCATAATGTTACAATGATATCTCGTAATGACGACTGTTCAAATTGCTCTTATTCCGAAATTGATCCCTGTTTTTTCTGGTCAGGCTGATGTGCGTGCTGCTTGGGGAGGACGTGGATCTGGTAAAACACGCTCTTTTGCCCTGATGTCGGCTGTGGTTGGATATCGGCATGGAAAGGCAGGGGAGAGAGGTATTATTTTATGTGCAAGACAGTTCCAAAATTCGCTGAATGAAAGTTCGCTAGAAGAAATTAAACGCGCTATTGAATCTTACAGTTTCTTGAGAGACTATTATGAGATTGGTGATAAATACGTTAGATCAAAAGATGGACGTATTGTTTATGCATTTGCTGGTTTGGATCGCAATATTGCAAGCATTAAATCAATGGGGCGCATTCTGCTTTGCTGGGTTGATGAGGCTGAGCCTGTTACTGAGACTGCTTGGCAAACATTGATTCCAACTTTGCGAGAAGAAGGGGAAAATTGGCATTGTGAATTATGGGTTACGTGGAACCCTTTACGCGAGAATGCCCCTGTTGAAAAGCGATTTCGTGCTGTGAAGGACCCCCATATCAAGGGAGTTGAAATCAATTGGAGGGATAATCCTCAATTTCCTGATAGGCTCAATCGTGCCAGGGAAGCTGATTTTACGCAAAGACCTGAGCAGTACAATCATATTTGGGAAGGAGAATATTTACAGGCTGTGCAAGGAGCATATTATCAAAAATTATTACTTGAGGCTGAGCAGGAAGGACGCATTACTCATGTGCCGCGTGACCCGCTTATTCAGATCAAGATCTTTTGGGATATTGGTGGAACGGGAGCAAAGGCTGATGCGACGGCTTTGTGGGTTGCGCAGTTTATTGGGCGCGAGATCCGTGTTCTCGATTATTATGAAGCACAAGGGCAACCTTTATCTGAACATATTGGATGGATGTGCCAAAGGGGATATGACAAGGCTTTAATGGTTTTGCCCCATGATGGGGCGACAAAAGATCGTGTTTGTAATGTTAGTTTTGAAAGTGCTCTCCAACACGCTGGTTTTCAGACCAAAATTATTCCAAACCAAGGGGTGGGTGCTGTCAAAATGCGTATTGAAGCTGTGAGGCGTTTATTTCCAGCTATATGGTTTAATCGTGATACGACAACAGCAGGACGAAAAGCACTTGCGTGGTACCATGAAAAGCGCGACGAACAGCGTAATATTGGTTTGGGTGCTGAACATGATTGGGCAAGCCATGGGGCTGATAGTTTTGGGTTGATGTGTGTTGCTTATGAACAGCCCAATATTCAACCGCGAAAAAATGTTTATCGTTCTTCTCAGAGTTCTTCAACTTCGTGGATGGCTTTTTGAGCGCATAGATGCTTTGAAATGCCATGGGTGGTTTGTGGGGTTTCATGGGGGTTTGAAGCGTATGAGAGGGGTGAAATTTTGTGAGAGGGATGAGAATGGCTGCAAGGGGAGTAAGCGTGAAGGTGAGATTTGAGTTTATGAGGGGGAAACTCGTGTGAAGAGTAGGCGGGATTTGAGCTTGTTGGAAATTGAGGCCGGGAGAAGGGTTGAGGTTGGGAAGAATGATTGGGGATATGAGAGGAATTGAGGCTGTGAGAGGAATTGGGGATATGAGGGGGTTCGTGGATGTATTGGGTGGCTTGAGGGGGCTCATGGGGGTTTGAAGCGTATGAGGGGTGAAAGCTTGTAAGAGGGATGAGAATGGCCACGAGGGGAGTAAGCGTGAAGGTGAGATTTGAGGTTGTGAGGGGGAAACTCGTGTGAAGAGTAGGCGGGATTTGAGCTTGTTGGAAATTGAGGCCGGGAGAAGGGTTGAGGTTGGGAGAAGAGTTTGAGGCTGTGAGAGGAATTGGGGCTGGGAGAAGGATTTGAGCATATGAGAGGATTAAGGATATGAAGGTTCGTGGGTGTATTGGGTGGCTTTTTAAGCTTGTAGCTGTTTTGAAGCATATGGGTGTTTTAAGCGATATGAGAGGGGTGAAGAGCACGAAGGGGAAAAACCGTGAAGACGAGGATTAAGTTTGTGAGGGGGTAAGGTTTGTGCGAGGTTTTGCACATTGTAAGTGAATTTACCATCGTGGATGGGTTTTTAACATTATGGGTGATTTTTTAATGGACCAACAGACATCTTTCATCGATCCGATCGAGACGCTTCAACATCAGGCACTGTTTAAAAAGCTTGTTGCTTGGTATCAGGAAGATATTGCGCATGTCGAACAGTGGCGAAAAAACGCTCAAGAAGATTATGACTTTTATAATGGGCGCCAATGGAATGAGCAAGATCTTGCTGTATTGCGAGAACATAATAGACCGGTGATGACTTTTAACCGCATTGCTCCTTTGGTGAATGCTGTAATTGGAGCTGAGCGCAACAATAAACGGCAGGTTCAATTTATTCCTCGGCAACCAGGAGCAGCTCTGGCCAATCAGATTTTAACGGGAGCGGCTGAATGGTTTCGTGATGAGGCTGATGGGGAATATGAAGATTCTGACGCTTTCCAAGATGCCATTATTTGTGGAATGGGTTGGACTGATACGCGGCTTGATTATGAAGATGACCCTAATGGAAAGCCTGTAATTGCGCGCTTGGATCCTATGAAAATGGTATGGGATGCAAGTGCTGTTAAGCCTAATCTTATTGATGCGCAGCGTCTATGGTATATTGATGAGAAGCCTTTAGAGATTGCGCAAGAAATGTTTCCCGATGTTCATTGGAGTGATCTGCACGCCGATTGGGCACACCACCTTGTTTCAACACGCTCAGGTAGAAGTGGTGCACAAAGTTATGGAGATACAATCGACGATGAATTTAGCTATCATGAGCGCACAATGGTGACACTGGCTGAATGCCGGTGGTTTGAACGTGAGGTTTATTATAAAGTTCTCAACTTAGAAACAGGGCAATATATTGATTATTCTGAGGAAGATTTTCAATTTTTGCGCAAAAATAATCCGCATATCCAAGCAACAAGATTGACAAGAAAAGTTGTTAAACGTGCTTTTTTGGGCAAAAGATTGCTTGAAGCCCCTGATAAGCCATTGGTGCCATCTAATCAATTGGGATGGGAGTGCATTACGGGCTATTTTGATAAATTCAGTCGACATTTTTACGGGGTTGTAAAACCTGCAAAAGATCCACAACGGTGGGCTAATAAGTATTTTAGTCAAGTGATGCATTTGCTCAATAGCCAATCCAAAGGTGGGGTGATGGCTGAACGAGATGCTTTTGATGATGATCGCCAAGCTATGGAAAGCTGGGCAAGGGCTGATAGTATTACGTGGCTTAAGAGTGGTGCTTTGGCTGGTGGAAGAATACAGCCAAAACCTGCTGGGCAATTCCCCAATGGCTTTTTCCAGCTTTTTAATGAAGCAAAGGGGGCTATTTCTCAAGTTACAGGATTGTCTGCGGAATTTGTTGGAACACGTGCGGTAAACCAACCGGGTGTTCTTGAAGAACAACGTCGTCAATCATCGCTTAATTTGTTGGCATCCTTCTTTGATGGTTTGCGACGCTATCGACAGCGACAGGGAAAAATTATTCTTTATCTTATTCAAAATTATCTCTCTGATGGGCGATTGGTGCGCATTGCTGGGGAAGAAAATGCTCAATATGTTCCGCTGACACGCGAAGACATTACAAGTTTGGAATATGATATTGTGGTGGATGATGCTCCAACAAGCCCTAATGAAAAAGAGCGTACCTTTGCTGTAATTACGCAGTTGCTTCCTTTGATGCAAAATTTTGCAACACCAGATATTATGCTCGATTTGTTACGCTATTCACCTTTGCCGGCATCGCTCATTCACAAAATTGCTACAAAAGCTGGGCAGCAGCAGGGGCAATTGCAAAGTGACCAACAAGTTGGGACACAAGATGGGAGTGCACAAGAGACAAAGCAAGCGATTCAAGCTCTTTTGCGTATGGCGCAAAATGCCCAACAAACTTCCTAATGGGTAAGAAATGTATCTTCATTGCCCCTTATGGGTGATGGGGTGGGGTTTTGTTGAGGAGAAAGGTGTTGCCTTTAAAGAGGAGGGGCGCACTGGATGCGGAAGCGTTGTGTCTGAGGGATGAGGAGGCATTGTGGCTGGAAGATGAGGGGGCGTTGTGGCTAGAAGATGAAGAGGCGTTGTTTGAGGGGATGAAGAGGTGTTGAAGTTGGGGAAGGGGAGCGTTGTTTTAAAAGGAGGAAGGCTTATTGTCTGGGAGAGGCTATTTAGTAGGGGCATGCGTGTGGGGAAAGAGCGTTGTTTTAAAGGGAGATCATTCGTGTGAGGCAAGAGCTGGTACCGTGGATGAGGACACTGGATGCGGAAGCGTTGTGTCTGAGGAATGAGGGGGCGTTGTTTTGAGGGGATGAAGAAGTGTTGAAGTTGGTGAGGGGGAGCGTTGTTTTAAAAGGAGGAAGGCTTATTGTCTGGGAGAGGCTATTTAGTAGGGGCATGCGTGTGGGGAAAGAGCGTTGTTTTAAAGGGAGATCATTCGTGTGAGGCAAGAGTTGGTACCGTGGATGAGGACACTGGATGAGGAAGCGTTGTGGCTGGAAGATGAGGAGGCGTTGAGGCTGGAAGATGAGCAGGACAAACGCATGCGGGGTTTTCTTGAAAGACAAGTGGAGAGAGTGAAGCGATAGGGGAAGGCAGAGGCACACCTTATTGTTTTAAGAAGAAGGGCATTGTTTTTAAAAGAAGCATTGCCTGAGAAGCCGGCATTACAAGCATTATTTGAGAAGCAAGCATTATTGAAGAAAGAAGGTTAGCACAATGGATGAAGAAATATTAACGCCAGAAGAGCAAAGCCAACTCATACAAGATCCTCTTCAAGGAAATGGAGAGGGTGGAGCGATAGAGAAAAACGAGAGCATATCTTTTGATGACAATTCTCAAAAGGGCGAAGTTTCTCAAGAAGCACTGGGACTTCAGGGGGGTGAGGTTCAGCCAGACCCCAATGCAGATTTTATGGGTTATGTACAGTGGCTGGGGAAAAAAACTCAGACACAACAGGAATTGGTGCAAGCGCAAGACGACAAAAACACCTCTGCCCCCTCAGAGGCAGAGCAGCTGCGTTCCTTTTTTAATCAATCTGTTGCGACTGTTAAGCACAAGCATCATGATTTTGATCAAGCTGCTGATTTTGTTTATGATATGCGTGCAAAACAGCTGGCTTCTTGCGCTTCTCTCTACCCTGAAAGAGCCGATCCCAAAGTTATTGATACATTGATTGGTAATGAGTTGAAGCAGATCTTGCGTGATTGTGCGCAAAACAAACAAAACCCTGCGCAAGTGATCTACTCTATTGCGCACAATATGGGGTATACAAACAAGCAAGGCAACACTGTTAACACTGTTGCCCCTATGCAAAATGTTGTTGAGCATGTGCAGGAAAGGCAAAATTCTGCACGTACACTTTCTGCTTATAATGGTTTGAATCCAAAGGGCCCTATGTCTTTGGAAATGCTCGACAAAATGTCTGAGGCAGAGTTTAGTACTTGGATTGATGATCCTAACAATAAAGCTGCTTTTAATCGTTTAATGGGCGATGTGGATCTTTAAAAAGAGAGGTAGAAATCTGCCAAAAAACACAACGCATCATTAAGTGACCGCTGTTCTGGTTATCAGGCATCTGATTATCAGATAGGGGGGAACACTCGGCAACCGGCTTTTGGCCGGATTTTTAATCAAGACTATATATAAGAGGAAATAATGGCTGTAACTAGTATCGACGTCAATAACGCATTGACTGTAAAAGCATGGTCCAAATTACTTAATAGGGAAATTTCAAAGGCGACTTCTATCGCTCCATTAATTGGGAGAGATTCCAATAGCATCATACAGTTGAAAGATGAAACCACTAAAGCAAGTGGTGATTCCATTACCTTTGGTTTGCGTATGCATTTGTGTGGTGAAGGTGTGAGTGAAGGGGAGGAACTTGAAGGCAAAGAAGAGGCCTTGAAATTTACAAACGATCGCTTGGTTATTAATGAACTTTCTCATGCTGTGCGTGTTAGAAATGAAGGAACAATCGATCAGCAACGTGTTTTATATAATTTACGTGCAGAAGCTAAAAATGCTTTGGTTGATTGGTATGCTGACCGTTTAAGCATGATGTTCTTCATTCAGGTGTGTGGATATTCGGCAGAAAAAATAAACTTTGAAGGACAAGAGTTTAAGCTAAAACCTGTCCATTATGGGTTTAACGAGCCAACTGCTCCAACCGATAAACGCATCATCCGCCCTAATGGGAAAGAGAAAGATGAGGATCTGGAAGAAGAGGATGTGTTTACTCTACAGTTGATTGATCAAGCGGTGGAGCGTGCTAAGCTTGCAATGCCAAAAATTAGACCAGTGCGTGTTGATGGGGAAAGTGTTTATGTGATGTATCTTCACCCAACACAAGTGACACAATTGCGCACCAATACAGAGCCTGGTCAGTGGCTTGATATTACCAAAGCGATTTATAGTGGAAGCCGCATGAAGAACCCTATCTATAATGGGTCTCTTGGTATGTATAATGGCGTTATTTTGCGTGAAGCTGCGCATGTGACTGAAGGTGTGGCGACAATTTTAAATAATCATTATGTTGAGAATACGCGCCGTGCTGTTTTGCTTGGGGCGCAAAGTGCTGTTATTGCTTTTGGTAAAGACCGTGGGGCTACACGCTATAAATTGGTGGAAGAGCTTTTTGACTATGAACGTGAATTTGGTGTGGCTGCCAAAACGATTGTTGGGATGAAAAAACCTGTCTTTCATTTGCCAGGACACTCCCAAGGGGAGCAGGATTTTGGAACGATCGTTATTTCAACTTATGCAGCACCTATTTAAGGTTATTTAGAACCTGCTTAAGGTCTTTAAGATTAGCCTTGTGCTTATTTGATGAGGCTTGGGGTGCGCCTATTAAAGTAGCTTTGTGAGGCTGTTTTACACCTGTTTGAAAGGTGAAGGCGCACCTATTTTAAAGAGGCTTTTTTAAGGTGAGGGTGCGCTTTTATGCACCTATTTGGGTACTTAAGGCGTTTTTGACATTGTTCTTTCCCAACAGAGCATTTTGTTGGGGGAGAAGATAACACGTATAAAGAGATTGTTTATGCCAATGACTATTCCAGCTGTCGATACTCATCCTTTTGATTTCAAATCAGGTTGTGCAACAACTTTTTCTCGTATGGTTGAGCTTATTCAAGATGAGATTGATGATACAACGGGTGAATATTGTGTTCAAATTTATGATTCCATTTGTGCTGCTTTGCGCATATGTGAACGGGAACCTTTTTTCTTTAATGAGCACAAAGAGGTGACTTTTAAAACACGAAGTGGGCAAACGTGGTATGGGCAAGAAGACGATGTTTTGATTAAGACGGTGGAGGGCTTAATTAAAACAGTAGGGGCTCTTGAAGGTGTGTTTTTAGAACATGGTGGTGCAACACGAACACAACTTATCTATAAAACTGCTAAGACGTTGCAAAAAGATTATGGGTCCAACCCACCGCAGGGGATGCCTGTTTTTTATACTTATTGTCAGCGCAAAATAGGTCTTTTTCCAACACCTGAAACTGTTGGAACAGTTCGTCTTTCCTATAGTGCTTTGCGTTTTGTTGAAGGGGGCATGGAGGGGGAGGATCATCCTTGGTTTGTTCATGCTTTTGATTTTATTAAAGCGCGGGCAAAATACGAACTTTATAAAAATATCCTTAAAGATCCTGAATGTGCTGCTGTTTCTTTGGGCGATTTTCAAGAACAGCTTCAGATTTTGCGTTATGAAACATCGCGCAAAAAGGGTTGCTCACAAATTGCGCCAACGGGGTTTTAGATGCTTAAGGTTAGGTACTTGAGGTTTGAGTACTTAGGTTTAGGTACTTGGGCTTAGGTGTTTGGCGAGAGTTTTGATGGTTGTGGGTTTTAAGTGATTGTGGGGTTTAGATGATTGGGTTTATGGGGTTTTAAATGGCTTTTTTTTCAGTTGCTGAATATAGACCTGATATTGCTGATATTAATGGTCTTTTTACTGATGAGCTTGTCAATGTGCTGCCTGCTGATGGGTCTTATATTCCTATGCCAAGCTTTAGTCCTTTGTCTCAGCCTTGCCCTGATACGATTTTAGGCGCTATTGCTGTGAGGACAAAAAATGGTGTGTCTATTATTATTGGGACGGAACAAAAAATCTACCTTCTCGATAATACAAGCATGCAGTGGAAAGATATTAGCCAAAAGGGAAAGACTTATTTTGCTAATGTCGATGCGCCTTGGTCATTTGCTTTGTTTGGTGATTATGTCATTGCTGTTAATGCCAACGATAAACCACAGGTTATTGATATTGATCATGATGAAACTTTTAGAGATTTAGGAGGAAATCCGCCACAAGCTGGGATTGTGCGTGTTTGGGGTGATTTTGTTTGTTTGATGAAATTAACTGAGCACCCCCGACGTGTGCATTGGTCTGGGTTAAATGATGCAGAATTTTGGACTGTGGGCAAAAAAAGCTGCGATTATCAAGATTTTCCTGATGGTGGATATGTGCAAGGAGCAACAGAGACTACCAATCCACTGATCTTTATGCGTTCGGCTATTTATGCTGGGTCCTTTATTCCTGGGTCTAAGATTATTTTTAGTTTTCAAAAGATCCACGATAAACGAGGTGCAAAGACTTCTGAATCAATTGTGTGTCGAGGCGATCTTGCTTTTTTTATTGATGAGGGGGGATTTTACCAAATTACCATTGATGGACACATTACACCCATTGGCTTTGAAAAAGTCGATCGGACTATGATTACAAGAATTAATCAAAGTAGCCTACCTATTTTGTGGTCTGCGATTGATGGTGTTTATACGCGTGTTTATTGGATGATTGATCTTGATGAAAATACGCAAGAACGCACCTTGCTGATTTATGATTGGGGTTTGCAAAAGTGGTCTGTGGCGACTGTTAATATTGCAGTGATTTTGCCTATTTTTTCTGCTGGATACAGCTTGGAAGGGCTTGATCGGGTTTCTTGTAGTTTGGATGATTTGCCATTTTCTCTCGACAGTAAAGTTTGGCAAAATGAAGCGCCTGTTCTTGGTGCGTTTGATCAAAAAGGCAGGCTTGGGTCATTTTCTGGTGAACCAATGGCGTGTGTGGTGACATCGCAAGAAATGGGACAGACAAGTGGCATAATGACCCGTGTGAGCAATATTATGCCCCAGGTCAATAGTACAGAATTTTATGTGTCTGTGGGGATGCGTTTGCGCCAATCGATCGAGGAAAAAATTGTTTGGTTTCCAGAACGGCAACCTTCCTCTCATACAGGTCAGGTTCGTTGTCGTGTGAGGGCGCGGTTTTATCGCTTTAAATTGCGGATTCCTGAAGGGGCTAATTGGTCACATATAACCGGATTTGATGTGGCGTTAAAATCTGCTGGCCTACGGTGAGCTGTTAAACAAGAGTGTGGGTGAGCCAAGTAAGTAAGGGGCTAGTAAGTGGGCAAGTAATGGGTTGGCGAGTAGGCAGACAAAAGTGCGGTGTTGAGAAGGTGAGCGAAGGGCTGACGAGCAGGCAGTAAGGGGCTAGTGAGTGGGCAGACAAGAGTGCGGGTGAGTGAGTAAGGAGCTGGCGGGTAAGGAAAACAAGTGGCTGGCGAGTAGGGGGCTTGCGGGTAGGAAAGTAGGGGATTGGTGAGTAGGGCAAGTAATGGGTTGGCGAGTGGGCAGACAAGAGTGTGGGAGCGGATGGATGGGCAGAAGATGTTGGAGGAAAGTGCAACAAATGGTGAAGGCAGTTGGACAAAAAGATGCTGAGATTGACTGCCAAAAGGGTAAAAAAGCTCAAAATGTGACTGCTCAACAAGACAGTCAAAATTTGTATTCTATTCATCTTACAAATCAATGGCCGTGGGAAAAAATAGCCCTTTATCAAGAGGCTATTAATGCGGCGATGCAAAAATATGCCAAGCGGTTTCCTGATGATGTGTGTTTGGACACTATTGCAAAAGAGATTGCTGGTGGACAAGCACAATTATGGTTGATCTTAAAAAATGAAACTCAATTTAGTGCTTTCGTGATCACTAAAATTGAAATGACGCACACTGGGAAAAAACGCGTTGTCATTTTAGACCTGGCTGGAAAAGGCGGGCTGAAATTGGTCAAATTAATTGATCAGGTTGAAAAGTGGGCTCGAACAATTCACGCTGATGAAATGCTGACTATGGGAAGGTTTGGGTGGTCTAAAATGCTGAGACAACGTGGACATGCTATCAATCTTATTCATTATAGAAAGGTTCTCACCCTATGAGTAGACGAAAAACTCCGCAAGTTCAAACAACAACACAAACAAATGCTCCACCGGTATGGTCGCAAGGTATTTTGCAACAAGCAAGTTCTGATGCTCTTGATTTATATAATCAAGGTATTGGAGGAAATGTTTATGAAGGTGATCGCCATGCCGGTTTGAGTGATGCAACGCTCAATGCTATCCAGGGGTTGGGAAATGCTGCAAACCAGTTTAACAACCCAACGATCAATCAGTTGTTAAATAGCCCCACGCAAAGTCAACAAAATCTTAGCAATATGGCAAGTGGTGGTTGGATTGGAAACAATAGCAAATTTAATGATGCGCTGGACAATGCACTTTCTAAAACTTCTGATGCTGTTAATCAGTCTATGGCAGGGGCAGGGCGCTATGGTTCTGGGGCGCATACTGGTGTGTTAACTGATGAGTTAGGGGCTTTGGCAACAAATGCAGCAGCACAACAATATAATCAAGATGTGCTCAATATGATGAATGCCAATCAGATGATTGATAAGGCTACTCAAAATCAGATTAATGCTGCAAATAACTTCTATCAAGGGCAAAGTAATGCTCAAAGCAATGCTTTAAAGGGTGGTATGGTGCAAGATGCCAATAACCAGCATGCTTTGGATGTTGAGCGCGAAAAATGGATGGAGCAAGACAATCAAGCGTGGAATCGATTAGAGCAGTTGCTAAAAGTGGGTACAACAGCAGCTGGAAATTACGGTACTCAGACAGGGCAGAGTGTGACAGTGCCTTCAGTTACCAAAGATCCTTTACGTGATGCACAGCAAGTGCTTGGATTAATTGGTGGCATTATGGGCCTTTCTGATGCCAGAGTTAAAGACAATATCGTGTCTGTGGGGGAGAAGAATGGTTACCCACTTTATGAATTTAATTATAAAGGAGATCCTCAACGTTATCGTGGGGTGATGGCGCAAGATCTGGTGCGTTTGAAGCCTGATGCTGTTCATATGGATGACAAAACACAGTTGTTGTATGTTGATTATGACAAAATTGGCTTTGAGATGGAAAAAGTTACACCAGCTGAAAGTAACCACTCTTCCTCTTCATCTCCCCTTTTTTCTGGTATTGATTTGGTGCAAGAAGGACAAGCTCTATGAGTTCGATTTATGATTGGTCGCTGGTTGCGCACGAAAATGCACGTGCTGATGATATCATTAACTGGGCAGAAGGACAACCACCAAGCTCAGTCAATGATAGTGCGCGTGCAATGATGCAACGTATTAGAGAATATTTAACAGATAATGGCGGGGCAATTGAGGCAAAATTTACTACACAAAAAGATGGGAATGAAACATCTATTCATCTGGTTACTAAGTCTCCTATTAAGGAGTATCAGAACGATATTGTTGTTCGCTTTAAGGCGCAAGAGGCTAATACTAAAACAATAAATGTTGCGTTAAATCAATTGCCTGCTCAGCCTGTTTATAAGGTAACACCAAATGGATTGGTGCCTTTAAGTGGTGGAGAGATTCAAAAGAACGGTCTTTATGAACTTGTTTATCAATGTGGTATTGATGGAGAAGATAAAGATGGGTGGTATTTAACCAATCCCACACCTGCGGCTGCTCCAAAACCAGTAAGTAGTTTTCCATCAGGTTTCATTGCGACTTTTGCCATGGAAAAAATTCCTGAAGGGTGGCTTTTATGTGATGGTAAAGCTTACGCGCGCAAGGATTATGCAAGTCTTTTTGCAGCCATTGGTGAAACATGGGGCAGCGGTGATGAAAGCACTACGTTTAATGTACCTGATTTACGTGGAATGTTTTTGCGTGGGCTTGATAGTCAAAGAGGAATTGATAAAGACCGCGTTTTAGGAAGCAGGCAAAATGATGCCATTAAATCTCATACGCATACGGGAACAATTGATAGTGCGGGTGAGCATAAGCATGAATTTGTAGAACAAGTTTTCACGGTTGATGCGGCTAAAGGAAGTGCTTTGCCCAGATATCATAGTTATGAAAAGCGGGTTTTGACAAAACCTGCGGGTATTCACACGCACACATTTACAATCAATAAAACAGGTGGTCCTGAAATACGCCCTGTCAATGTTGCAGTTGTTTACGCCATTAAGATATGAGAGCTAAATAAAGGTATGAGAACTTAAATATATTGCAAGTATGTGAAGATTCTTCACTGTACTGTTTTCATTAAAATATTAGGTCATACAGAAAATTGGTGGATAACACCCTCATTTAAAAAGATGACAGGCCCGTGTTTTGAAGGCTTCTTTCCTTTTTTTGCGAAAGAGGAGGGGTGTGTGATTTGTTTGAACGGTTGGGTTGAGGGGTTTTTGGTTTGTTTAAACGTTTGCAGCTTGTTTGTTTGACTTGAGTGGTTGGGTGGCTGGTTTGTGTTTGTGAGCATTTTAAGCATTTTCCAAAAGAGTTGTTTTTTAGCACTAAAAGGATGAGAGAACAAAATGGCACTTTTTCCATTTTCTATTGCTGATATTGATGATCCTGAACATATTCGCTTGGTTCTTTATGCAAGTGGGAGAATGGGCCATGCTCCTTTAAATGCTCTTTTAAAAAATATGCAGCAAGAAATGAGGCGCGAAGATAAAAGGAATACTCAAGTTACTGCACAGTTGTTGCAGCGTGTTTGTGCTTTAGAAGAACAATTGACAACAATTCTCCAGGACAATGAAAACAGAGGCACTAAAAGCAAGGCATAAGGCAATTGTGTGTTGGCCAATAATCTGAGGTGGTGAATATTAACGCCTGGGGGAAATTTAAGGATTAAAAAAATGCGGACAATATCAGACGAAGGGTTAGAGTTGATTAAAAAATGGGAAGGTTTGCGTTTGGAAGCCTACCGAGATGCCATGGATGTGTGGGCAATTGGTTATGGACACACAACCAAGGCGGGTGCGCCCGTTGTACAAAAGGGTATGAAGATCACAAAAGATGAAGCAGAAGCCATTTTGCGAAAAGATTTAGCGCAATTTGAACAAACGGTTGAACAGGCGGTTTCTCAACCTTTGACCGATGAGCAATTCGCAGCTCTTGTTTCCTTTTGCTATAATGTGGGAACAAGCGCTTTTTGTAACTCTACACTTTTAAGAAAGCTCAATAAAGGTGATTATGAAGCTGTGCCGGCTGAATTGCAAAAATGGACAAAATCAGAAGGGCAACGCTTGCAAGGCCTTGTGCACCGACGTGCTGCTGAAGCGGGGTTGTGGGCTAAAGGGGCTTATGTTTGTTCCAATTATCAAGCGGTGGAAGCTACAGGTGGTGTTTCTATTTTGACAGCAGAATTTTTAGCACCAGTCATTGGGGCCTTTTCAGGTGTAACGGGGCTTTTCACCGGATATGGGCCTGTACAATGGGCTTTAGCAGCCATTATGATTATCGCGATGATGGTAGGTGTTTTTGTGTATCTTTCTCGGATAAAAGAAGAAAAATTGTGACCTTGTTACCTGGTTAGAGCTTGGTTGTTGTTTGTATTGTTGCTTCGTATGAGGCTTTTTTTATGAACGCTCTTTTGAGCAGATAAAAATGCTTATCCAAACTATGTTGGCTTTTTAAACGTGAGAAAATCAATGATGAAGTTTTTTCGCTTTCTCTCTTTCATGTCTGTCGTTTTCTTTTTTGTTTTCTTGGCGGGGTGCCAAATGAGTGATCCACTGTCTTGCGCAGATTGGATGAAACCACCTCTCACTAACAAGCCGGCACATTTGCTTCAAACAGAGTCGTTATTGTCACACTGGATTTGTGGGCACAAACCATTTTGATCAAATGCAAAAATGTTGGCAAAGCATAGATAGCACAAACGATGAATTTGATTTAGATGGGTGAGGTGATATGGTGTTTAAGACAGGCTATCTTTGATCTTTATAGGGTTTTTAAAATATGCACCAATGTCTTTAGTGGTGTTTTTATATATTCTTATATTTGCCATTTTTAAAAAGAGAGTGGGTCCTACAAGAAGATGGGGAGAAGATGGGGAGTGCACGCTTGTTTCATTAAATGATGAGTAAAAAAGATTGAGGATACTTAAAAGAGCTACAGAATAATTTAAAGCTTTATCTTCTCTTGATTATGACTTCTTGATTATGAAAAGGGTGGTGGCTTTATAGAACGAGTGATTGCTTTTTGGTGCAAGACAATTCATAATGCTATTGATTGTTCATGGATCTTTATGGATCGTTATGCTCGTCGCACTATTTACTGTTCAAAAATTGCCATGATCGATTAAAATTTGCCATAGTCAGTTAAAGGCAGACAGTTCATGGACAAAAAAATCCACACAAGGTTAAGGTATTATCGTAGAAAAGCATATCGTAAGATTGCTGTTGTTCTTTTTGCATTTTTTTTGTGTTTGTTGATTTTTTATCTTGCAGTTCAAAAAATTGCTGATCACTTTTTTTCCACAAAACAGGTTCCACAGCATGCGCCTGTTAAGCTCGTTATTCCGGAATTTGATTTGTACATTTATTGTAAAGAAATTGCTGCTTCGGTTTTGCCTGATATGAGGGGTGAGGTTTATTCACGCTGCTTGCGCTCAGAGAGTGAAGCCTATTTTACAGTTCGCGAAATGTGGGAAGAGGTTTCTGATAGCTCAAAGGAAAAATGTATCAAAATGATCAGACCGGGGGATGGAAATTATTTTCTCTTACGGGATTGTTTAATCAATGAACAAGATGAAAATAGTAGTAAAGTGCGCAATCATTTTTAGATTATTTAATGAAGAATTGAGAACATATAAAATACGATAAAAGGCAGATGTGTGAGCCAAGGCGAGTATTACTCAATTTAATTTTAAGCTGTTTAATTTTAAGTGATAGGCGTGGTGAGTGGGAGTCACTAGTTTTTTAATAGTGCTGTAAGTGAATGCTTATTTTAAAGAATATTGGTTAAGTAAAAAGGCTGGCTTGAAGCATAAAAATTATAGGCTTGTCTTTTGCTTGTTTTTTAAAAATGATTATTGGGCTTTTTATATTAGGAAGTGCACTGATATGTGGACCATTTCTTTACAAGGTGGTGCGTTTGTTTGTGGACAAAAATCTTTTTAAAAGATGCCAGGTGTTTTGATTTCTTTAATTTTTGATGGCTGTAATAGTGCAACGGCCATAAAGAGGTGCAAGGTGAACACTTTCTATTGATGCAAATGAGGTGGTTGAGAAAAGGGGAACACTTAACCGTTTGGCTTTTTAGTTTTAAAAGGGTTAGAGTTCTTCTGCTTCAAATGAGGGTGAATTTTCAAGAAAAAATCTGGGATGAGTTTGCTCATTATCATGAGCACAAACATTGAGAGGTGAATTTTCGTGTTGGTTGAATTGATTGTCGTCATGTTCATGTCTACACACTTCACAGACTTCAATGAGAATGTTGTCTAGTAGAATGTTTTTTGGATCTTTTTCATACTTATGATGAAGTGTACTGTGTGCTGCGTTACAAACAGTGCATTGAAAATGTGCAGAGCGCCATAATGTGCCACAATAAAGGCAAGAACAAAGCTGTGGTTTTTCTTCCCCTTTCCAGTCACATACGATGTTGACCAGGTATGTACCTGCACAGGCTGGGCAAAGGTTATTTTGTTGTGGGGTCAGTGTTTGAGGATCAAGCTGTGAAGAGGTGAGGCAATAAATAATTTGCAAAGCACCGGTGATGAAAATATGTTCTGCTAAATGTTGATGGGAAAGCGGATGATTTAACAGATTATGCCCCCATAAGCGCCATTGGTCTTGCTGCTGTTGTGCTTTATTGAAAGCTTCTTGATATTTCACAGGGAGTGCGCTGGTTGAAATATGGTTTAAAAAATTATGCACAACGCTATCATAAAATCCTAAGCTCAATATTTTTGATCGATCAAAAGGAGGAGTAGACACCATCGTAAAACGGCTAAGTGCTGTGGAAAAATCTTTAAGTGTGTTTGTTAATTGTTGTTGTGCATTGCAAAAATGAGCCCAAAATAAAAGATCTTCTTTATTGGGGTTGGTTGTGGCTAAATGCATAAAACGATGTGCACGCTTTTCGAACAAACTTTCCCTGTCAGGTAGTTTGACCCAAGGGGAGGGGTGAACAGCATTACTCTCGCTCTTCTTTTCTAAAAGAGTATTGCGTTGTAGCATGATAATTATTCCCCTTGTTTATTTGAACGCTTATGCTTTTCTTTTTTCATCATTTAAGTGTGTTTTTATAAGTGCGTTTTTTAGCACTCTAGAATTTACATTAAGAAACCACTGCTGATTTTCAGTGTGCGTCATGATTTTATTGGGTACTAAGTCTTATGATGAATCACTGACTAAACCACATTATATAGTGATCACATTTATAACACAATTAAAGAGTTTCACTAAAAGTTTCAATTTGTGGGGGAGTATTACTTAAGTAACACCATTGGTTATTTGATTCACACATAATAAATTATTGAAGATTTCACGCACAAGTAAATTATATCGGGCAGCGAGCAGTCGAAAAAAAGCTTCTAACAATGGAGTGGCTTTGGTTTATTTAGTATAGAGGGGGGCGTCAGAGGGGCTGTCTTTATTATGCTCTTATTTTAAGTTTTATGTGTGAACACGCAGTAAGATCTCTGCAGTTTTAAGGGTGGTAGTGCACGTTTTGGGAAGTAGTGCGTGTTTTAAAAAAGAAGCACTTGAAAGGTGCTCTTTGCACTGTGTGATGACAGTTTATTATTCAATTTCAGGGCTTAAATTAATATACAATATATGTGTCATTTATATAATAATTGGGGAGATTTTTATGAGAAAAACTATACTTAAATCATTTATTTCTTTAATGATTTTTATATTTTCGTGTTCTGCTTTTGCCGATAATGTCAAACAAGTCTATCGGGCGGCCATGGATACTCCTGAAAGTGTAAAAATTGCTGGTGGTTTTTATCCTAGGGGTATGGATGGATCGCGGCCTAATCAGCCTCCACCAAATATAAACTTATGGGATCATACGCATGGATTGGCCACTGGCATGTCACGCCATGATTCTGGTTATGTTTCAACAACAACTTCTCGAGGATTTGCGATAAGTTGGGTTAATAATTACCTTAATCATAATGGTTATGTTTATCATATTAGCGCTACCCCTAATTTTATTGATGTTAATGCATCATTAAGACAGTATTCACCACATCCGGAGGAGCTAGAAATGGCTGCATTGGGTGTTATTCATTGGAATCAAATTATTGGATGGGAAAGAGTAAGAAGCGGGAATGTTGGTGAATTTGTTCCTAATCCGGATTATGTAGGGCGATTATATGGAACTCTTTTATCATCAGGTGCTCAACCACAACTAGCTGGTTTTCCCGATGGTCACTATGCTTGGGAACAATACCCATGGTTTGAATTTGCTAACTGCGGATCAAGGTCATTTTGTTTTCCTACTAAATCAGCGCAGGAGTTTGGAACAGAGTTATTTTGGAAAGCTCATTACTCTATACTTGGAACAATAATTTCTATTCTTGATTGAAATCCGTTATTATAAATAGATTTATTTATAATACTATTTATATACTTTATAAGTATATCGTTTACACAAGAAGTAAAAAAATAGTTTTATATTATTTTAAAGTTCAAAGGAGGAAAATTATTATGAAAATTAAACAAAAAATACTTTTGTCTTTGAGTATGATGGTTTTAATGATAGGAACAGCATTCGCTGGACCGTATCATGAATCAGGCTTTATAGATTGGGTTAGAACCGATGAAAAACAGTGCTCTTTAAAGTTGGTATACGCATCAAACCCAAATGGTTACCAGTTAGGAGGGTGGGAGTGTAATGACTTGTATGGAAAAGGCATTTTGGATTTGGCTAAAACAGCACTCATTCTGGACAGGCCAGTAGTAGTAACTTTTATAGGTAATGGACAGGAAACAAAACCAATAATAGGCATTACTTTAAAATAATATAGCGCGTTGTAATTTTAAGAGTACTCTAAAGAATTTGAGAGGCTTCTTGCCTCTCATTTCTCATTCAGTCAGATGGAGATAGGAATGGAGATAGGAAATTTATAGCGGGCGGGCGTGTACTGCAAGAAAGCTACAGCTTAGCTTTGTATCAACTTAAAAAACAATTTATATAAAAACGCCAATGAGCAGTAAAAATAGAAAGCGAGAAATGCTTTTTTCTTTATTTGATTTGGCTCTTGATATTCTTGATTATGCTTGTAATTATAAGGGTGTTACAACCCGTGATATGGTGTGTGAAAATTGATACAAGCCTTAATATGCTTAAAGCGCAACCTTTACATCATTGATTAAAGAAGGTCTTTTGATGCATTGTGGTTAAGGGTGATCCACTTGATTTTTGGCTTGTTATCTTAAAATTGCGCTCTCATTTGCGAGGTTGCAAGGAGTAGGAATGGCAGCGTTTTGTGTTGCCTTTAAGGGAAGTGTTGATAATAGGAAAGTTAGAGAAAACATTAGAAAAAACTATGCTTGTTTTTACTCTTTTTCCACAAGATTGATCACTTTTTTTAAGAAATATGGGCTTTTTTAAAAAAAACACTTGGAATTTTATGAGAACATCGTTACGCTCTTTGTTTATTAGCAGGCAAATTGGGAATTATGCTGAGATATTCCCTGCTGTGTTGGGTGATTTTCAAAAAATATGTGCTTTTGATATGATATCAATTCAATATCATTTAAGTTAAATAAAACGGGGATAGTCTCATAACCGTATTTTAAACATGATCAGCATTATTAAAGAAATAATGCGATGAGGAAAATCAATTAAAAATATAATCCAAGAGGAATACATATAAAAGGGATACATATGAGGTCACAGCAAAATAGACGGGTACGCAATCGTAATAATAACAATAATCGTCGTGGCCCTAATCCATTGTCCCGTAACTATGAAAGTAATGGACCGGATGTAAAAATTCGTGGTAATGCCCAGCAGATTGCTGATAAATACATAAGTCTTGCACGTGATGCACAAGGTGCTGGTGACCGCGTTATGTCAGAAAATTATCTGCAACATGCTGAACATTATTTACGTATTATCCTTGCAGCAGTTGGGCATGGCTCTCAACTAGTTCAGTGTGATGAAAATGGCGAGAAGAGTTGCGAAGAAACAGGTGCTGAAAATATTAAAATAGATGATAGCAATGATGAAAGGCCTGTGACGCACACGCAACAACAAAAACACAATGAGAGACGAAAAGGTAGCAAAAGAAATATACGCTCATCTGATGCTCCAGAAGCTAAGAGTTCTGAATTAACTGAAACTGTTGAACAAAAAAAACGAACTGCTGAAGAGGGGAATGAAGCCGCCAAAAAATCGCGTCGTTTGCCACGTCGTCATGCTCAGACTCAAGAGTCTTCTTCTGGTGAGTTGTCTCAAGTCGCAGCACTTTCTGAAAAAAGGAATGAGTCTGCAAAAAAAGTTTCTTCCCTTCCTTTATCTGATGAAGAGGCATCAAAAAAGCCACGTAGACGCAAAACAACTCCAACGCGTTCAGTGAAGGAAAAAGGCTAAGCTTGTGTTGGTTTATTGCGCTTAAAAAGGCTTTGTGAGAGGTGTTTCTTGTGTCATTGTTACGGCAAGATTTGCAATAAGAGCACCTGTGCGATAATTATAAATCATGAAATGTGTTTGCCCGTTTGGCATTAAAACTCTCAGTGCGATGTGATGGTCTGACAGGCTTTGCGATATGATCTGCGCTTTTGGTGGCAGTAAGAGCGTGTGATGAGCAAAGGGTAGGTTCTCGCCTTGAAGGGCAAGGGGCTTTGTTTGTTTGGAAGCTGTTTCAGGTGTTATAATTTTATAGATTACGCCCGCCAACACAAAAAGAATAAGAATGATTGTAATTGAAATGGATATGATCATTAAACGCATGAGCTTTTTTCTCACCCGTTCTACTGCAGGATCTAAAGGTTCATCTTGTAGGGTGCTTGGTTCTTTATGGTTTTCTTGAAAAGCATGCGTATTATTGTAGGTCATGGTGCATTTTTCCATTGTTCTTTTTAAGCTTAAAGGATTTATGCTTTAAATGATTTTTTTACAATGGATAAGTGTTTTTAAAAAAACAAGAAAGAAGTCACAAGGCATTTGTTTTAAGGTCTATTTGTTCGTTATCGTTGTTATGGAGACTTTGAAGCAGGAAATTGCCTTGGCTTGTGACAGACCAAACAAGAGAGACTTTTTGTTGAGTTGAGTTTATTGGTATGTTTGTGCACTGGGCAAAAATTTGCTGCCCGGATGTGAGTTTTTTAATTGATGGTACGATATCTTGCTCGCATATTTGTGCTGTTGGGTAGAATTTCACCATGGAGTCATTGGAATAACAGCTGTTCAAATCATCGTTACATGAAACAAGCAGCAGGACGGTAACGATAGGGTTCATAAAATACTTTCTAGAAAAAATGTTTATCGCTTCTTTAAGCAATCTTTTGACAAGAGAGGTTTGCAGCTTAAACGCTTATACATTTTGTTTGTTCCAGAAGATGAGTAAAGCTCGATTTATTTTAAAGAGAGTAATGGCGTAAATTTAATGGTGTAAATTTATTGCCAAGAGGATTGGTTGTTCGATTTGATTTAAAAAAACTGGTAGTGCAAACTTTAAATTTTTGCTTCAAAAAGAGTGCAATGGATATTGATGGGCATCAAAGTCATTCATCATTTAGGGAATGGTGAGGGGGCTTTGTATATTTCTTTGTGTTTGAAATGTTCTTTAAGAAAACGTATCAAGATCAAAATAAGTATCAGGCACAGATAAACAATAAACCACTCCTTCTTCTGTTACTTTTAAAGAGGCTGATCCATTTACGCAAATGGGAACAATTTTTTCTAAAACTGTACTGCCAAAACAGGCTTTATTGTGCTCAGAAAGAGTGGTTCCAGGTTCAAAATTTTCATGCCAAGTGATTAAGAGGTTTGCTGGTTTATTGGTATTTGTGTGGATTTCACAGCGCACAGATACACTTCCCCTTTCTTGCGACAGGGCACCAAAAGAGAGTGAATTGACAATTAATTCATGAAAAGCCAAACCAATATGCAAAGCCGCATTTGGAAAGAGGTAAGGGTCAGCACCTTCAATGGAAAATCGCTTTATTTCTTTTACAAGATAACCCAAAGCTTGCGATTGTACCAATTCGCGAAATTGTGCTCCACGCCAGTTGGAATCGGTAATGAGATCTTGAGAATGGGAAAGAGAATGCAGACGCCCTTGGAATTTGCGCAAAAAAACTGGGAGCGATTCTGTATAGCGTGCAGTTTGGCTAGCAATACTTTGAATGATAGCTAAAAGATTTTTAGAACGATGACTGACTTCTCTAAGCAAAATTTTCAATACTTGTTCGCGTCGGCGCAAGCCTGAAATTTCAACACCTGTCGTGATCACGCCGATAATTTCTCCACGATCATTGCGGTCACAATCAATTGAGAATTTATACCAAATTTCTTGTTTTGCCATATCTTCAAATTGCACTTCAATGGTTTGCATTTTGCCAGTGGCTAAGACCTGCAATTTGATCGTTTCCATATTATCGGCAAGATCAGGTGAAAAAAAATCATTATCGCGGCAACCCACTCGCCATTTATTGTGCAAATGCTGAGGCAAGTTTTCAGCCCATAAATGGATCAGATTTGTTGTCTGATAGAAAACACAAATATCAGCGCTGCGGATGGCCTGCATGAGGGCGCTGAGATGAGATCTGTCCATAGGCAGAGTAGAAACAGGGTTGATGCTCATAATTGAAATATTGCTTTCCATTATGCGGCTTTGGAAGCATTTTCTTGAAAAAATAAAGCCTGTGAAATAAGTGCTTTTACCATATCAGGATTAAAGGGTTTGGTGACCAAAAAAGTCGGTTCAGGACGTTCCCCTGTCAGCAATCTTTCTGGAAAAGCAGTGATAAAGATTACAGGTATGTGGTCATTTTTCAAGATGTCATTAACTGCATCAATACCTGAGCTATTATCTGCCAATTGAATATCGGCTAGAACCATCCGAGGTTTTTTTTGGTGATACATAACAACAGCTTCATCACGGGTGCGTGCAATCCCTACAACTTGATGGCCAAGATTTGCCACCATTTGTTCAATGTCCATCGCAATGAGGGGTTCGTCTTCAATAATCATAATTTGTGTGGCGATTTGTGCTGAAATATCGATAGATGCTTGGTTGAGAAATTGGTGAAACTGTTGTGCATCAATATTCATAATCTCGCTTGCCTCACGCTCATTAAAGCCTTCTACAGCAATCAGCAAAAATGCTTGGCGTGCACGTGGTGTAAGATATGATAATTTTGCATTTGCCTTTTGTTCAAGACCAAATTGCGGTAATGGCTCGGCGATATTGGGCGTGGTTTGATCAAAAAGGTGACAAAAAAGCCGATAGGTTCCAATGCGATCGCTTGATGCTTTTGGAAAAATGGAGATATCGGTAATAAGCGCTTCCAACATCGCTGCTACATAAGCATCACCAGACGATTGGCTGCCTGTAACAGACCTTGCAAAACGTCGAAGATAAGGAAGATGGGGGGCAATACGCATTGATAATGACATGATTGATAACTCCTTCTGTCTTTAAAAGCGCTTTTGAAAATTAAAATTCCCAACATACGAAAAAGTTCCTTCCCTCATATGGAACTTTTTAAGCGCAACTATATTTACAACCATGAAGAGAAAAATCTTCTTTGAGTTAATATATGGGTTAAGGGACTGAAAAATGAACGACTGTGGTGAAAAAAATCTCACCGATCCTTCTGCACTTGGCGATAATCTTTTTGGTGTTAACAACGAGATTGTTCTAAAATTGCGTCAATTTTATATGGGGATTCAGGAAGAAGCTATTCCTGTTCGTTTTCTAGAACTTTTGGAAAGATTGGATCAAGCAGAACGCGCCTCTTTAAACAGCGCAGAAGAGGTTTGATCCTTTATGATGACGGGTACGAAAAATTTTAAACAAGAATTGCTTTTGATTCTGCCGGCATTGCGCGCTTTTGCTATTTCTTTAAGTGGTAAGCACGATAAGGCAGAAGATCTTGTCCAAGACACTATTATGAAAGCATGGGCTAAACAAGACAGTTTTGAAATGGGTACAAATATCAAAGCTTGGCTTTTTACCATTTTACGTAATGAATTTTACAGTCAGATGCGCAAAAGAGGTAGAGAGGTTCAAGACAGTGATGGCCTTTTGTCTAAAAATGTAGCTGTTCACCCTGCTCAATATGGATCGTTGGATTTGCAAGATTTTAAAAAGGCCTTAGACATGCTTTCTGCTGATCAGAAAGAAGCGATTATTTTAATTGGTGCGTCTGGTTTTTCATATGAAGATGCTGCAGTTATTTGTGACTGTGCTGTGGGGACAATTAAAAGCCGTGTCAACAGAGCGCGCAATCGTTTGCAAGAACTTCTCAAGGTAGATGGTGAATCCGATTATGGCCCCGATGCTTATTCGGCTGGAAGTACATTGTGCTCATTTAATAGCTAAAGAGCGTCACCATGATGGTTAAAAGCTTTGTTTTTTGTTTTTCCATTACAACTTTTACAGGAAATCATCATTTGAAGGATCTTCTAAACGATTTAGCCTGCATTTTTGGGAAAAATAAAAAAGGCCTGCACCAGGTATCTGCCAGGGTTTTTATATCAATGATCAGGAAAACCCTTCTCCTATACACTGAAGAATGATGATTGTCAGGTTTATTGATGGAAATTCTATGACAACACAGACGGATTTTCTTCCTCAAATATCTTCTTCTGGTTCAACGATTACACGTTGGCGGTGGGTGGCAATTATCATCTCTCTTTTGATGGCCTTTTTAGCCGCAATCTTTATTATGTTGTTATCCAACGCAGTGGATCGGGAAGTTGCACGGTTGAATACAAGTTCACAATTGCGAGAACAAGCTGATTTGGTATTGATTAATTTAATTGATATGGCGGCAGCGGACCGTCGCTATGAAAGTAGCCGCAGGGAGGAAGATAAAACCCACTTTACAAATGCAGCTCGTGATCTTGATGATATTCTTGATTATACTAGCCTTATTGTCTATTCCAAGCCGCAATGGTATGAATGGTTTAATGCTTTTAAAAAAGAAGTCGAAGCGCGTAAAGCCATTATGATTGCGCATATGGTTTCTCTCGATTCTTTTACCGATTCATCAGTTAAGCTGCCATCTTCTCCTGAAATTTCAAAATTTCAAGTTGCACGTTTAGCTCAGTTAATGACAAATTTTATTAATGGTGATAATGCCACACGGCAAAAACAACGCAAAGACATAGCTATGATGCGTGCTGCTTTAACATTAGCAGCGATTGTTGCTGTTGTTAGCACTTTTGTTTCAGCTTATTTTGTAATTAACCGATTTCGTCGTGATGTTCGTTACTTAAAAACATATCAATTGTTACTTCATAGCGAAAATGCTGCTCTTGAAGCACGTGTGAAAGAGCGAACACAAGAATTGGAAAAGGCACGCAACCATGCTGAAAAAGAACGCCAGCGTGTTGAAATGCTTTTGCAAGATGCAAGTCACCGCATTGGAAATTCACTCAGTACAGTGTCTTCTCTGCTTGCGTTGCAATTAAATCGAAGCAAAAATGCAGAAGTACGTTCTGTTCTTGGTGCTGCACGCGATCGTATTCAAACAATCTCTACTGCACACCGACGTTTGCGTTTGTGTGATGATATGGAGACAACTTTAGTGGCTGAATTTCTAAGTTCAGTTGTTCATGATGTTGAATTGGCGGTGCCCCTTGAATTGCGCGAAAATATCACCATTCATACAGATTTCAAAGAGTGTCAATTATCATCAAGAGATGCTACAACACTTGGGATTATTCTTGGTGAATTGCTGACAAATGCTTTAAAACATGCTTTCCCCGATCAACGGTGTGGAAATATTTATGTTTCTTTTATCCCTCAAGATAATGATCAAATGATCTTGATCGTTGAAGATGACGGCGTGGGCATCAACAGCCAAAATTTAGAAGAAAAAGCAGGCCTTGGCCACTTGGTTATCGAACAACTTTGTATGCAGTTTGGTGAAAAACCATCGTTTAAAACATCTGATTTAGGTGGAACAAAGGTGATCATTCCTTTGCCAAAATTGAAAACCCGTAGCGCAAATGATTCATCATCTGTCTCTTAAAGGCGCTATAAAATAATTCTTCTCTCCTTTATGTTGTTTTACTTTATTTGTGTTGTTCCTTGTGTAAGGGAAAGCCAAACATTGCTTTTTATGGAGGTTTTAAAATATTTCCCTTTATGTGTTTTTAAGCCCTTTTCTGTATCACCTGATTTTCTCTATATATTTTTCTCTATATATGCTTTTAACATGCTTATTTTGAGCGTTTTGTTTGTATAAGCTCTTTTACTCTTTTTATGGTTTTTAAAAATTGAAAAAAATGTGTTTAAGCATTTTTCTAATCATTGGAATTTTAAAGCCTTATTTAAGAATCATTGGTTGATTTTGTGGTGCTGTTGATTAAAGAATCAATATTGCGTTTTTCTCGCAAGAATGTTTGCAGATCTTGATTGAGCAATTCTTTACTGTTGGGTATGCGGATGCGCATGGGGTCAACTTTTGTGCCGTTAACAATAATTTCAAAATGGCAATGTGGCCCCGTTGCAAGCCCAGTTGATCCAACATATCCAATTACTTGCCCTTGCCGGACTTTCACCCCTGGTTTAATGCCTGGTGCGTGATTATTTTGGTGAGCATAACTGCTCACATAACCATTGGCATGTCGAATAACTACATGGTTTCCATAGCCATTGGCTACACCCACTTTTGTTACAACACCATCACCAACAGCAATGATGGGTGATCCTTTTGGTGCGATCCAATCAACCCCAGTATGCATGCGCACATAGCCTAAAATAGGGTGTTTTCGTGGCCCAAAGGGTGAGCCAAAAGTGCCATTTGGAGTAGGCTTGCGGAGCAGAAAAGGCTTTGAACTTTTTCCTTCTGAATCATAATAATCAACGCTGCCGTCTTTAGATTGATAACGATAATATTTATAGGTTACATTACCAAAAGTGGCACTGATATAGCGAATTTCAGGATCTACATTATTAATGGGTGATTCTTGATTAATGGGGGTTTCTTGAGTGTTTTGGCTCTGTTGCTCACTTTGTGTGCTTTTTTTGTCTTTTTCATTGCTGTTTTCTTTGGGCACAGCATAAAATATTTCAAGCTGATCGGTTGGTGTGATGCGGCTTTTCATGTCAATATTGGTTGCGAGCAGGCGAATAAGGCGCTGTGAGACAGAAGGTGACATATCGTGGCTAAGAACAGCACGATAGATAGCATCATAAACTGTTGGCAATCGCCCGGCGTTAATTAAAGAATGGGAAAGGCCATTTTGAAACGCAGTTTGAAGAATAGGAGACATTTCTGGCTCTGTGCTTTCAACAAATTGATTATCATCATTTAAAGCAACTGTGAGAACATGATATTTTTTGCGATAAATACTCGCCCGCACAATATGGTCTTCTTCACCATGTTGCGTGACGATCCCAAGGCGTAAGAGACTTTCTTCTTTAAGGAGATCTGAATTGTTCAATGTGGCTAAAGCTTGTGCAACTTGTTCAATTTGCTCTGTGTTATAATCAGATTCAAATTCTTGAAGTATTTCCAATATTGTTTGTTTTTTATGAACGGGGATAATGTCTTCAACATAATTTTTTGTAAGGTCGATTCGGTTTTTTTGAGATGAAACAGTAAGATTTTCTTGAGTAATACGCACTTCAGGATTGTCTGATAATTTAAGGGTAGATGATAAGTTATTTGTCTTTAAAAGCTCACCCAATGTGAGAATTGAAAGAAATTCATTTTTTGTGTCCACTGCTAATCCAGCGTTTTGTATTTCTTGTTGCGCTTTATCATCAGTAAACGTATCTGTACCGTCAAAATTAATCTCATTAACAATGAAATTACGACTGCGTAAGGTCATTTTTGTTTGCGTTTTTGCTCCATAAATTTGCCCACTTCCTAAGGGGGTTGGGGTTTGTTTTTCCCAATCTCTGGTAAACATGCTTAAAGCATCAAATTGAGGATAGGTATATTGATGAGGGCGCTCTTCTGCCAAGGCCATGCGAATCCACTCAAATTTTTGTGTATCAATAATTTTTGCATCGCCTTTGTTTTGGAGAATTGATAACTCAAATTGACGCTTACTATCAAAGCTTTGACGCACGCGTGTGGGGGCAATACGGTCACTTTTGTTTCTATCAAAATCGGGGATATCTGCATCAACATTGAACCATTGTAACGGGGTGATAAGTTGCTGCTGCCCCTCTAAAGCTGTGAAAAGTGCAATGGCCATAAGAATATAAGATGCCAATCCAGTCAGAATAGTTCCTATAAGCCAACGCAAAGAAACTTGTCTAAGACCAGGTTTCAAGCGTTTGACGACAAGAGCATGTTCTTGCCCAGGATCTTTTTTTTGATATTGGTTATCCCACATAGAGTTTCATCGTATTCTTTAAATATTCCAACGTCAAAAGCTAGTAAATTTAAGTTGTTTTTACAACAGTATTACAAATTATCGTATAGCAAAAATATCGTATAGCAAACGTACATCCTTTTCATTGAAAGAAAAGACTCTTTTTTGTATAAAGCAACGAAAAATAAGAATGCAATTCATCTAACGAAAATACAAGTTTATATAAAAATATCACAAGCCAATTTATTGTTTAAAAGGCACTATTCTTTATCCTTTTTGAATTTTTCTGATATTATTATTGAATGAAGAGGTAAGTTTTTATAAAAATGGTGTTGACTCTTTCAGGGTATGGGGTCTATATACATTGGAGACGAGGTCGTTAAGCCACGTGAGGTGGTTTTTTGCGCACTTGTTTTAGCATTTT